>SKLY01000080.1 GCA_007121335.1 Saprospiraceae bacterium
CTTCAGGGAATTCAAATGTTACATCCTCGCAGTTGGTTACTACAGGTGCATCAGAATTCATTACTTTGATCGTCTGAATGTGGCTCCATGGCTGCTGAATGGTCTGTGGCTGACACCAGTCGATGACTTCCCACGTTCTTAGTACCTTCAAACAAGCACTTCCAGCCTGTGGTCCGGTAAAGATCTGATCTGTATAGTTAATCAATATGTCTGCGCATCCCAAATTCGGTCCGCGTATGTCAGGTCTGCCCATGTCATCCGGATCCAATCCGGTTCCATCTGTACAGATACCAAGTGTCTGGTCTCCGGGCCACTCTATCTCCCACTGGGATGGAGGAAGACCCGAGAAATTATCTATACCAGTAAATGGACTTGTATTAATCACCTTGATCTCCTGAACACAATCAAGCGTCACGTTGCCAAAAGCATCTGTCACTCTCCAGCCTCTCACGATGGCAAGATCGCCATCCATCTCAAATCCCTGACGCTGCTGAGGAGTAGTTTGACCAAATACTATGCGCTCCTGAGTAGGTGTAACCTGTACTCCGTTACCAAGGTAGTTACAATCTTCTATTACTCCTGTAAATATCTCCTGCTCGATCTCAAGACCGTTGGGACAGTTGTCAATCGTAATTCCATCTATAATGGTTACTTCATCCAATGCATCTGCAGGCTGAGCAGCAGGATCCACCACACGTGTTACGCGGTCAACTCCGAGTTGTATTGGCACAATACCACCAAACAACTCATCCAGTGCTGCTTGAGATACGTCAGAATTAGGATCGTTAAAGTCAAAGTCGCCCCATTCAAACAGGCAGTTAACGGTAACATCTAACTCAGAAGGACAGGTAATCGATGGTGCTACATTGTCTTCCACAAATACTGTCACGCTACAGATGTTGGTATTTCCACTCAGGTCAGTAACCTGAACATAAATATCAACTTCTCCATCCCGAACTTCGATGTCTTCACAGCAAAAATCCATAAATTCCTGCCATTCAGTGCGGCTGTTACCACACTGGCTGTTTTTCGCGAAATTATTATCGTCGCGTGATCTTCTCACCAATATAGACTCAACTCCACAGTTGTCCCAGGAGCCATCGTCAAAGGCATCTACAAATACACGTGCAAAGCCCTGGGTTCCTCCACCAAGAGAAACTCGAGTGTCGAGGTCACAAATCGCAACAGGTGCTACATCGTCAACCACGGTTAATTGAGTCACACATTCAGCGGTATTGCCACATCCATCATTGGCAGAATAAATAACCAGGTGAGTACCCACAGGAATTTCGGAAATAATCCAGTTGTCATTGATATTATCAACATTACCTGCAGTTGAACTCACCGCATAGTTCACATCGTCTGAACAAGCGTCCTCGGGAAGCGCATCAATGGCTCCAGTTGCAAACAAACTCTCCAGGGTAGCATCCCAGGTACCCTCGCAGGCATTGAATTCGGTGCTTACGGTCACAGATGGCAAACATTCAATCTCAGGAGTCGTATTGTTGTCAATTTTGATTACCTGGGTAAAAAACCTGCTCTCAGAAGTACACCAGTCAACCAATCTCCATTCCCTCAATATTTTGAACTCACCGGGACAATCGTTTATAACAACATCTGTGTATGTTGTTAGAACATTTGGGCACTTACCACCCGGTTCTCCGGTCACAGAAGGATGAGGATGTCCCTGATTATCCACTGCAAAATTCTGCGTACAATTCAAGGTGACATCGTCGGGTAATGTAAGTTCATCAAGTCCGGTGCGCAATACCTCAATGGTTTGAACACAAGAAGAAGAATTACCGGAAGCATCAATAGCTGTCCACGTTCTCTGGATTTCTTGAATAATCTCATCACAGTCTCCAAAATTAATCACATTGTCATCAAAAACTACATCGGCAAGACTGCAATTGTCTGAGGGATCCACCCGGTCAGCATCCACTTCCAATATAAGCTCAACTTCGCTAACTTCACCACCTGCAGCGGTAAATGCTGAAAGGAAAGTAGTCTCGAAACGGACTGTCCAAATACCTTGGGCATTTTCACCTGCAAAATTGAAAAATACAGGACCCGCACCGGCAGCTATCGTACCATCAATGGGTTGCATTGGAGCACCATCAGAGAACTGAATGAGCTGATCATAAGCGGTAATAACGTCGCCATTATCATCGAAGGTTACATCAAATGTAAAAGTACCCGCATTAAAGGTGGTCGCATTGTAAATTGTTTGAGTTGTACCGTCGGGACTCTCCAGAATAATACTGTTGTTGTGAGGCCTCAACATTTCCATATCCACACGCAATTTAACATCAGCAATGGTGAAATCATCATCCAGGTTACTGAAGTCAAATTCATATTCAATTTCCTCCGGTGCCGGACCAAAAGCCACGTTACCAAATTCATCGTTCAAAGCTGTGAAGGCAATGCTGAACGGCTCATTGTCAAATGCAGGTGCTGGTTCTTCCGGAATATCCTCTCCGCACAATACGGTAATATCCCTACATTCAATGACGGGGTCCAATTTATCTTCGAATAATACAGTTCCCCAACACTTATTTCCGGTTTCGGGATCAGTTACAGAGTAAACAAATTGCTGGTCGATGTAATCAGGAAGAAAGAGGTTTTCCAGGTCAACCACATTGCCGTCACTATCAGTGAACTGAAGAATATAATCATCGTAACATCTGTAAGGACCGCCCTCCAAAAACATATCCGCATTCAGATTTACTGAACAGTTGTCATCTACACTTATATTCACATGATCATTACATGCCAGTGAGGTAATCGGATTAGGGAAATCATTGACGGTGACATTGAAACAGCAGGTACCCAAATTTCCGGCCCCATCCTCGGTTTCGAAGCAGTTTGTAGTAGTACCTACTTCAAAAGTACTGCCGGACGGCAAACCGTCAGTTTGAACAACATCTCCTCCACCGCCAATGGTATAAAATACTTCACCAACAAAACCTCGAGGGGGTCCCCAAGAACAATCGATGGGTCCTGCGGTGGTAATAGCACATCCCTCAGAGAGATCCATAGACAGATTGCCATCCGTCTGGAAGTCGTTGGCTATACCGGCAAAATGCAAGCTGCTGTAAATCCACCCACCATTGGTTGGGCTATTGTCCCAAATGATAATACCTCTCGTCTCATTCGGA
Organism: Saprospiraceae bacterium; assembly: GCA_007121335.1. GTDB lineage: Bacteria > Bacteroidota > Bacteroidia > Chitinophagales > Saprospiraceae > PWJY01. The sequence continues at coordinate 3,159 of SKLY01000080.1, forward strand.
GGGATAATCAAAGATCCTGCAGGAACAGGTATTTCTGTGTAAGTATCTAAATCATTCACATCACCGGCTACAGTAGAAGTTACTGTTTCGATACTTACCAAATCCCAATTCACGTCTAAGAATCCACCGTAATTGGCATGGTCATTATTGGTAACGTATATCTCGTATTCGCGGGTTCCTACGTTAGGAATCGGCTGTGTAAAATTGTCAATTACTATCGGGTCGTTGGTTTCATTGATCAACAAGAATGCAGAACCATACCAAATTGAGTTAACTGATACCGTTGACCCTTCGTATCCCCATAGACTACCGGCATCTTCAAACGGGCAGTTATCAGTTACATCTACGTTATATTCAATAATTCGATCGCATTCACCACCTCCCAGTGATACATTAAAATCATTGGGGCAGTTCAAAACAGGAGGTTCTTCATCAACCACAGTAACAGACACATTGCAATCGCCTAATCCCTCTGCGGTAATAATCACTTCTGTGGTGCCCACAGGATAAAAATCAGAGGCATCCGCATCATTGTTATAGGTGTTAGTAATTTCAACATTAGCACAAGCTGTTCCCTCCAGAGTGGGCAAATCAATATTTACAAAGGCTCCGCACTCACCCGGATCATTACCAACTTGTATTAAAGTGGGAGGACATTCTGTCAATTCACAAGTACCGCTGGCATCGAGCACCTCGACCGTAAAATCTGCTACGGCTCCCCAGGTAAACAGACCCGGCAAATCACATGGATCATCCAGATCATTAACTGAATAGGCACTGGTTTCCCAAACCAGAACTCTCATGGTTGTAGTTCCAAGTTGAGCATCGGAGGGCACAGTAAATTGAAGGTTTGCATCAGTACCCGCGGGAGTACTTTGACCATCCCAGTCACCAATTATTTCATCAGAGGAAAATTCAAAATCCTGATTCCAATCTACCCACACAACTGAAATAACATCCCAACTGCCCGTTCCTGTGCAATTACTGATGACCATATCTAAATCATATGTGCCACCACGATTCAAATCAGCCGTCTCAGTTGTAGCGTCAATGACGCCGGTTTGACCTGGACAACCGGCGAACAAATCAATGTCGTTCGATTCTCCGGTTAATGAAGCAGATTCCAATTGTGAATAGTCAGCATTTGTTGGACCTACATTGCAATATCCTGCAGTACCAGTACCACAAGTTAAACATTCAACTGTCGTCGTTCGACATCCACCAGCTGAATTACAATTGCTATCAGAATTAACATGCACATATAAGTCATCACTACTAGTGGTAACAACTTCAACAGGAGTAACTCCGGAAGCTAATACCGGCCCAGTGGACGAACCCTCGCGAATGGTCAGGTAGTCTGTACTAATGTCACTGGTAAACTCATAAGTCTCTCCACTACTGATATTGGTAATATGAGAGTATTCATCCGCGAAAATACAGGTAGAAATTGTCACAACATCACCCACATCATCTGGAGCATTAACAGCGGAAGTGGGCCACTGCCAATCATTTGTACATTGAGCTTGAAGTGCATTTAGCCCGAACAAGAGAGGCAGAGCGAAGATCAAGCTGATCGTTGAAATTTTTGTAATAACTTTTTTCATGAGATTATAGATTTTAGTATTGTAATAATGGCCATTACCAATTTTAAAGTAATGGATTCTCACAATTATGCTTATTATCGGTTATCGTTGATAAATTCAATAAAGTTCTCCAGCGATTGCATTTCCCCGCTGGAAATATCAATTGAGGTAATTGCCAATTGCAATTCAGCCGTAGCCAATTTGAAGGCCGGAGTTATCTGAATGATATTGCCCTGACTTGCTATGCTGCCGTCATCACCATCAAAAAGGTTTTCGGTCATGTAATTATTATTATCCGGTGGCGCTATGACTGAAAGACTCCAGGCAAAAGCTTCTTGAATATCGATATCTCCCTGTCTGAAGGTTTTGAAAGCACTGCCAAAGTAGTTTATCAAACTCTTATTCACCGCAATAATTTCGGCGTGATTGGGATTCATTTCTATCCCCCTTACCAATAAGGCTTTTTGCTTGTTGACCATTTGTTCAAAAGCATCCATTGTTTTAGTTGAAATATCTCCAACAGTTTGAGCATTTATTTCATTCTGTCCGGGAGAAAAAACGAATATGGCCAGGAATGCACCAGCTATCAGTTTTGAAATAAAATTCCTGAAAATTTTTGTCTTCATGGGATAATTTTTTGATGATATTAAATTCATTTGGTAAATGAAAATCTTATATTAAAAATACTATTAATTTGTAAGGTATTATATTCTAATGTTCTATGTGTATTCGATAAATTATTTGCACTTGCTTCTTTAACCCATCTTTTACTATGCCGCAAAAATAATTCCACAAATTCAGATTCTGACAACCTTTGAATAACATTTGCAGACTTAATCGAAAATAGAGCCACAGAACCAAATACAGGCATTGCCACTAATTTGGATGGCTTATTTTGAATAGAAGTTTTGCTCAGAAAAATTTTGGAAAAGAAGTGGGGATAAGACTTGCGAAACTCACTAAAACTTATTGAAATACAGCAAATAAAATATCTGCCAAAGCTAACCAACGGAGGGCCTTGAACAGGTCTTTTAAACTTGCCAGGTAACATTTTCATGAGATCGACTTTCACACACTACCAAAGGCCTACTATTTTCCGGCCCTGATTGAACAAATGGTATACGTCTTTAAAATCACTAATCTAATAAGTGCAAAAGTAAGGATAATGCAAGCGCTAAAAGACAGGTAGTAAGGTAATTTTTAGATTAAAAATAGTTTAAATTCTTTAATCGCTATAAAATAGTGTTTTTTAAATAAATTTTTATCATAATATGTTATTCCTGGAAAGTAATACATATCAATCACCTTTACCTGGTGAGAAATCATCTCTACTATAATCTGATATTCAATATTTTAGTATTATTTTACCAGGTCTGCTAAAGTCGAACAGCTATTATTAGGTAAAATAGGGCAGGAGCAATAATTATTGTATAATATATTGGTTTACAGTATTTAATACATTAATATAAAAATTTTGTGTAAAAAAGGTATGGCCTTTCCTAACTACTTTCCCCAACACATAATGACAGATTCTTAGGACTGAAGTAATTAATCTGCTAAGTGGAGATTTGGGAAGGACGAAAGATAAGGTACAACGTCTCAGGAAAATAAACCCAGGCAAAATCTCACGCAATTCACCTTGGCGTAAGAAGGAACTGTACTTAGGCTATGACGTAAGAAATTACACCTCATTTGTGCTTAAATGCGGCAAATTACCGTACAGTTAAGATATGGGGCAGTATTATTTCCATCAATTACTTGTCCTCATTCCCATTCAATCTAATCGAAAGACTGAACTCGTGAGAACCGTTGGAATAATCCTGAAATGTTTGGAAAGAGAGGTCATAGGAATAATAGAGCCTCACATTATCAAATCGGGTACCTATCAAAAACCCAAGCCGGTCTCCTTCTCCGGTTGAATAGGACAAGCCTGCTGCAAGTTGTTCATCCAAAAAGTGAGCAAGTACGTTGAAGTCGATTTGAAATGGGATATTCCGCAATCTTTTTACAAATACAGAGGGCTCCAGGGTCATTCCGTAATTGGGGACCTCAAATCGATAGCCCAGGAGGAGGTTGAAATACTCAAAAAGACTAACGCTCGAGTCGTCTTCAAAGCTGACGTCATCAATGCGCGCTCTCACCATATCAGGAGCCGCCAATCCAAAAAAGAACCGCTCCTGGAATTCCCCGTAAATGCCAGCGCTCAGGTCGAAATAATTGATGCCATTGGCCGCATCCTCAATAATGGGATCTCCGGGATCATACAGGACACTGAGAAAGACATCATTGGTCAGGCTAAACCGCTCCAATTCAGTTGAAAGGCCCACAGACCAATTCCAATCATCACCTCCAAAACGGTAACTGTAGGAAAGGCGAGTTCTCAATTGGCGCTCCACTCCAAATTCCCTGCCGGAAATAATAAGCCCCAGCCCCACTCGATCATCCATAACGCTGCCGTCATAACTAAATGTATAGGCTCTGGGAGCTCCCTGGAAAGAACTCCAATTGTTGCGATAGTTCAGCATAAAATGGTGCCCTCCGTGCAACCCTGCAGCCGCAGGATTAATCAGCACGGGATTGAGGTGATACTGCGTGTAATCCGCCTGGTCCTGGGAAAAACCAACGGCCATTGTTAAAAAACCTGCAATTAAGGTCAAGTATATCTTTCTCATGGTAAAATCTCTTTCAGTGCTTTAGTAAATTATTAACGGAGCTCTCTCAAGACGGTAACTGTTCCTCTGTAAACTTCTCGCCCACCGGCATTGTCGAATACCTCCAAAACCCACATATATGTATCTTCATTTACAGCATTTCCTCTATTGGTAGTACCCTCCCAATCGTTTCGGTAGTTGTTCTGCTCAAAAATCACTTGTCCGCCCCGGTTAAATATCCTAAGGACATTGTTGGTGGTTTCTGCGCATTTGATGATCAAATTATCATTGCGACCACTGCCATTGGGGGTAATTACCAACCTTCCCTCAAAACAGTCTTCATCAAAACAATTAGGCACTTCAATTTCGAAGCTTCTAACACAACCACCATTATCTCTCACAAAAACCTCCCATTCACCGGAGGGCATATTTGTAAAAGTATTAGACCCTTGAAACTGGGTTCCATCAATACTAAATTGATAGGGAGAAACTCCACCTGTAGCCAGCAAATTCAGATCTGCCTGATTGGTAAAGTCATTGCACTCAAGGGATAAAATCTCAAGATTTAAATCCATATTGGGTTCATTCACTTCAAATTCCTCTTCTATGACCACACCGGACTCATTATCGGTAATGGTCACAGAGCAAATTCCCGCTCCCACACCATCAATGGATGAAGTGGTAGATGATTGACCGCTGTCACAAATCCATTGATAAGCATAATCTCCTGAACCTCCGGCAACCATCAATGTGATGCTTCCGGTTTCCTCTCCTCTACAGGCGACATCCTGAATTAAAGCACCAATTTCCAGAGCACCGGGAAGTCTAATCGTTCCTGCATCTACCTGACATCCATTGGCATCAGTAACCACCAGGGTATAGTTTCCACCGGGAACACCGGTCAATTCAGGACTGTTAGGCAAATCTCCAGGCCCCCAATCAAAGATATATGGTGCAGTGCCTCCACTAACCACCACACTTATCTCACCGCTATCTGTCCCATCGTCATCAACGAGATTGATTTCATCTATGGTGAGTTCATCTGGTTCATTGATCACAAACTCAAATTCAAACACGCAGGGTGTACCGAGTTCTTCCACCACGAGAATACAGGTGTCAGGTCCGAGGCCGGTGACTTCCAGCCCGGTATTGCCCTCATCACAAGACCAGGAGAAACTGTAGGCCTCAGCATCTCCTTCCAATTCGACAAATATTGCCCCATCCATTTCGCCGTGACAACTCACGTCATTTACCACAAATTCGGCGGGAACGGGTGCACAAAGCGCAATTGGTTCAGGGATGATTTCACAACCTGCTTCATCGGTAATCGTCACAGAATAAAGTCCACCTTCAAGGTCAGTTATTTCGCTGCCATCTCCCACATTGGGATCCCATGTGAAGGACAATTCTCCGGTACCACCGGAAGCTTCAATAGAGATAGAACCGTTATCAAAATCCGGTTCGGTAGGAAATTGAAGATCGATATTATCGATGACAATCTCATCGGCCTGTCCCACAACTATATTATCGAGTTCAGCTTCTTCTGCACCTCCGTCATAAGTGACGGTTACACTGTATGTTCCGGCAGCAAGTCCTCCGGGATTGGTTTCTCCGTCCGGAATGTCGGTAGGACCGCTCCAGCTGATATTATCAAAAGGAATACAAGTCTGACTCAATTGTAACTCTATGCTTCCATCGTTTCCTCCGAAACAGGTGACATCATAAACCACGGCCTCGATAAAACATTCACAAATAATGGAAAAAGTGCCTTCTCCACCAATTGCCGGAACCACATTCTCATCCTCGTCTATCACAAAAATAGGCCCATCGTCACCTCGTGCAACCACTGATGTTTCTGTTTCGCAATCCCCGACAACTTCAAAGCACAATTCGAGAATTGAGGAACCGTCTGCCAGTGTTATTCCCATTACATTAGGCTCAAAAAAGAAAATCCTAAACTCTCCATCATCAACATTTAAGTCGTTGACATCCAGTCCCTGAGTCAGTCCGGTAGTATTGAAGGATTCATAAGACAATTGAGTGGGGTCCCACTCCAAAAACAAATCCTGAAAAGCAAGTATGTCTTCAAATCCAGTTACGTTTAGATCCACACATACAATTTCACCGGGCTGACCGGAGGTGCTTTCAGGGATAAAGGACAGACCATCAAATACGCCAATTACATTTACACCTCCCGATGTCAATACAGGGTCGAGTGACACATCATTTCCATCCACCTCACCAATAAAATCAATGGATAGCGGAGTGGAGGTGAATTCAAATGCTGAAAACTGGCCCGTGCTTCCGATAATATCAAAACACACCTCATAGATGACTGTATTGTCAGGAGCCGTCACAGCTTGACCACTCGGGTCATTGTAAGAAAGAGTAAGACGGCCGTTGCCGGTTTGTCCGGTTCCGAAATTACCCATAGTCATATTGGGCAGATTAAAATTTTGGATACGGTTGAATTCCAGAATATCAGAATTCCATTCATTGGTATATTGCATGCTGATCACATCTGTAAATCCACGCACACTTACTTCCACACACACTTCATCCCCGTTCTCACCACTCACCTGATTGGCAATAACTTCAAGTTGAGTGAATTCAGGACAATCTTCACCCGGCACATCAACCTCTCCGCTATTGAAGGTGGTTTCATTGGTGACGTCAACATCGAGCAGATTTGCATCGAGTTGAACCACTTCATGCGGCAGACTTGACCAGGGAGGATTGAATACAACCTCTGTAAAGCTGCATTCGGCACCCACCACCTCAAAAAGTATGCTGAATAATACGTCACCATCCGGAAGCGTCAAACCCTCGGGTTCCGTCCAGGCCAGGCCAGCAAATCGACCCTCATTGGACACTCCAACTTCAGACGGTGTTGCCACCACCGAACTCATCACGCCGGCAACATCATTAAAATTGGTGTACTCAACAAATTCAAGTACGTTAGAATCCCAACCAAATGAAAACTGCGAGAAGACCAACATCTCGAAATCCTCGACGGTAAGATCCACTTCAACCATATCGCCGGGTTGTGCAGAATGATTAGAAAAATTAAAGATGGGTTGTGCAACAACCGGCGAGGTGGAAAAAACCATCCACAATAGCGCCAAAACAACTGTTATCCTCATGGTTAAAATTTTATTATGCCACGCAAATTTGTTGCAAAGATAGCAAATTATACATCTGCAATATCTGCGAAAATTTTTTTTGTATATCACACATCTTAATTTAGCCTGCAATAACAATTCCATTATTACCAGGCTAAATAAAATATAGCTTTTTGTCAGGAATATTAATGAGGCATCGTGGACAGCCTCTCAACAACCGAAACCCTTTTAATGACTTACTCTACTCCGCCTCAGCGATGAATACTCTTATGACACTTTATCGCGTCCTGTAGGCCTCTGCTACTACAAACAAATTATAACGGCAAGCAAACAACTACACAAAAACGCCTTTTGGTTACATTATTTCTAATGTCGAATAATTTTAACAGTTTGGGAATAACCACTGGACAAATCCCTGAGGTGTAGGTAGTACAAACCATGTGCCGGAAGTTGCTCTCCTGTCAATTCGAATGTCGATTCCGGTCCTGATGGGTCTTTTTTCCACGTCCCACTCAGCAAAAGTCTTCCAGCTGCATCGGTAAGTGTGTATTCCAAATCAGTCCTCGAGTCCACTCCTTCTATCCTCACACTTTGATGGATCACCGAAGGATTGGGGTGTACCCTTATGGATTCCATTTCGGTCATGGTATTTTCCCCGACATCAATAGAAGCTTCCAGTTCAAGTCCGGCAGTTCGGAAAGAATGAAACCCAATTTCCCCCACTGCGGGATTTTCCGCGAGTTTGGGCGTCAGGGTCTTACTATCCAAATCATCATTCACCATTTCAACAATTAAAAATGGCTCTCCGGACATGAAGTCCATTCCATTGGTTTGCACCGCACTGATTGTCAGGATTGTCCCACCTTGATCTGAATCAAATAAGGTGTAATCAAAATCACCCGCAGCCATCCATTCCAGACCCCTTACTTTAGAGGGTGCCACATCCAATTCAAGGCTGAATTGCAGTGATTTTGCAGAAAGGCTTTTTGTGAAAAATAATTGAAGGCCTGATTCAACCAAAGAATAATGCAGGCTTATAAACTCCTCTGTCCTGGGGTTGCCAGTATGACCGCCCGGATCAGCGCTCCGATTTACATCTCCGATTTTTACAGCATCAAAGTCAACCACCATGATGGAATCCTTATAAAATGGGCTTCTGAAACCCTCAGAAGGTATTGGGTCTCCAGGTTTGAGACTTCTAATGTCATGCACAGCAGGGAAAATTCTCCAGGAGGTGTTATTGTCAAAAGCCGATTGCCTTCCGAGGATGACATTCCGTCCTTCAGCCACATCCGCCACATCAATTTCGCCATCCCGGTTGATATCCGCTGCGATCAACTGGTCGAATTTGGTAAATGGTCTTATGCCGGTTATGTGGTTTTGCATCAACAACAAATCAAAGGAAGTGAAGCCATTTAGGGGATCGTGGTCCTTTGTTGCTGTCAAAATTCCCTGTCCTTCCTCCGGAATTAAGTACCACAGCAATTCATATTGTCCATCACGGGCTGTAATGGAATTTTCCAAATATGGTAAATCCGGGGAATTATACTCGATCTCGACTCCTTTAACCGGTCTCATGTCCGGGTCCCAAACCAAACCGGATTTAAATCCAATGAGAGAATCGAGGCACGCTCCGTGATTGTCAGTTATAAATACATAGGTGTTGCAAAAATCAGCATTGCCATTTTGATCGATCACCCATATTTCCACCTCAGTTGAATCGAGTTCACTGCAATCAAATGTTCGAGTGGTATCAGCGGGGTCGTTGCTGTAGGCCAAAATAAGCTCTTCATCCGGCGTACAATTGTCAAAACTGCCCGCGTCAAAGTGGTTGGCATTGAGGGTTACTTCACCTGAAATCGGCATGACCACAGTGGAAATTCCATGGTGACAAACAGGCACCGGTTGCTGACAATCTTCTACAGTTATTTCCTGATGGCAATGGGATTTGTTTCCGCATAGGTCTTCAGCGCTCCATCTCACTCTGTGAGTTCCAAAGGGGAATTCTCCACTGATCTCATTGCCGGACCCCATGATATTGTACTGACCGGTATTGTCAATATCAATCATGTAAGTCCACTTCAATAGTGAATCAGGAGTGCAGTCATCGATTGCAGTTTGAAGAATTTCAATATTGCCACTACAGCCGTCAGGGTTTTCTCCACAGATGGTTTTTGGCTGGCAATTCTGAATGACCGGGGCCTGATTCGTTTTCACCTTGATTACCTGGAGTTCCGACCACAGGCCGACCGGTGGTTCCACATTTGGAATGTGCTGACACCAATCCATCACAGACCAGGTGCGCAGGACTTTAAAACACTCTCCATCTACCTGAGTGAAAATTTTATCAGTATAAGAAAACAGTATGTCACTGCAGTGATCGCCATCAATTTCAGGCATTCCGGTTACATCTGGATCTATAAGTCCGTTTGGACAATCCTCTATCATCACATCATCCGGCCAGGTGATATATTCGTCATCAAATGGCTCCAGCTCAGTAATTTCAATGATTTGGGTGCAGTGGGCAGATCTGTCATCGGGATCAGTAGCAGTAAAAGTTCGCTCAATAATGCCCTTCCCACATTTTAAATCTTTCTCAAAATCCTCAGTTACCACCACTCCGCAATTATCGGTTGCCAAACCATCAAATCCTGCTCTAAAATCAGGCTCGTAAAGAGGGTCCTGAATAATTATTTGTTCCCTTTCAGCCTGACTTAAAGCCACTTTACCAAAAACAGAGAGATCATCGAAGTCAAACTCAAAATCACAGGTAACGGTAATATCCGAGGGGCAGATGATATTGGGTGGCAACTTATCCTCTACGTAGAGTTGCGCCCAGCAGGTATTTGTATTCCCTGCTGCGTCCGTGGCGCGAAGTATAATTTCGAGGGGGCTCTCTGCAATATCAGAGCAACAGACTTCCACAAAGTTTCTGAACTCCGTGTCATCTACAACTCCATCCGGGCAATTTCCGGCGTATTTGCGCGCAATCTCCACAGAGGCGAGTTCACAATTGTCATAACTCCCATCGTCAAATGCGGCCACATACACCCTTCCAAGCCCGTTGGAACCAAGAGAAATTCTGGTGTCGAGATCACAAACTGCAACCGGCGCCACGTCATCTACTACGGTAATTTGGCCCGAGCAACTCCACCCACCGGAGATCACTGTATAATTGAGAGTCTGGTCCAAAAACTGCCCGGGTATCACATCGCCCAGAGAACTGCCTGATGGGGATTGGACGTTTACAAAATAATTGCATGTGCCGTATTGAAAATTACTTAAAACCTGATGTGCCTGAACTTCAGTATCACAATTTATTCCTGCAGAAATTTCGACATTGGGCAGACAGGAAACAGGACAATTGGCTACAGTTTCGCCTACAGAAAAGCACCAAAGGAGTGCAGAAAGAACCATGATTTTCAAAAAGCGGAGATATATCTTTTTCATGCGCATCTTATTTATCCACCAATGCAGCCCGGGCCACATATAGGGAAATTATGAATAATAATTTTACAAATATATTCAAAATAATTGACATTGGAAATTACTAACACCCTATATCTAAAGAATCACTATGAAAAGTGTGAAAAAATGATTTATAGAAAGCTGAGGTTCTACAGGTGATGGCACCTGGCTTTAGAAAAGGAAGTAATGTATAAGTGGGGAAGGCTAAGAAAGGAAATCACTGCTTGAGCAAACCATTTTGTTGGGCGATTTTTATCAGCCCATCATTGGTCTCTACTTTTAGCTTTCTCATGATGTTTTTACGGTGAACGGAAACGGTTTGGTCGCTGATAAATAAATCCCTGGCAATTTCTCTGTTGTTTTTATCGCAGGCAATTTCATTGATAATCTCCCGCTCGCGTTTGGTCAGGTAATGTTTGAGAAGAAAGTTGTCCTCTGTAACCCAGTACTCCTCCTCATTTGCCTTTTTTATGCCGTTCTTGGTAGGGGAAATATTGACACCTTCTCCCATATAGGCCACACCTTTTAGTACATCCTTTATGGCCTTTACAAGTTCATCTTTCCCCGATTTTTTGAGCATATACCCATCGGCTCCGTTTTTAAAGGCCTCTTTCACGAATTTATTGCTGTCGTAGCTGGTAAGAATCAAAATGCGCATCAGAGGCTGAACCTCTTTGAGTTCATAAATCAGGTCTATCCCATCAATGACGGGCAACTTGAGTTCCATAACAAGTAGATCATAAAAATTCTCTTTGGCAAGTGTCAACAGATCCTCTCCGCTATTAACCGTTTTGCACACATTCAAATCGTATCCAAAATCACTTTCAGCCAGTAGGTTGCAAAGACCATCAATGGTCAATTGCTGTTCGTCAGCCAGTATTAGATCCACTTTTTTCCTTTCCATAACCTTCATTAATTACATCTACCAAAGGGCCAAATTACTAAAACTTTGAAATACTGTCCAACTTTTTCTAATCAATTTTGCACTTTTTGTTGAACTTCAAAGCTTTATAAAAGTTTAGAAGAGTACCAAATTGTCCGTTATGGACAAAAACAACAGGAAGTCCCGGTTTAAAAAGGTTTAGCTCTAGAAAATTGGCCCAGTGGAATCAACAATATTCATGCCACCTTAATTTTTGGTGTTACTCTCCCTTTTGAAATATGCCTTGTACTATCTGCATCACAGATTCTTAATAACTGGTTAGGCCAAAAAAGTGTTAACAAAGCACTAATGGAATATTTAAAAAAGTTAAATCACCACCTTATGAGGGTCGTGATTGTCAATTAATTACTATTTTCACCCAATTTTTCAAACATTCGTAACATGCTTAAGTATATTATTTCGATAATGCCTTTGTTTTTTGGTATTTGTTTCACTAATGCCCTTCCAGGCCAGTCTCAATTTTGGGAAGAGTTAGATGAGCTTGCTCCACTGAGCAGGAGTGCTGTGCCACTGGAAAAAGATATTAAGCCGGATAAATACCGGGTGTTTCAGCTGCAATATAAGGATTACAAAGACCATATTACATCTGCACCGCTTGAAAACACAAGGCGGGCTCACAGAAATCCTCTTAAGGTTGAAATCCCGGGGCCGGATGGTGAGTTTACGGTCTTCAATCTTACCAGGTCACCTATAATGCAAGCCGGTCTAGCTGAAAAATATCCCCATTTTCACACCTTCAGAGGGGTGAGTAGTGACGGTCGCAAAAGTGGTCGGTTTGATATTACAAGCCACGGTTTTCACGGTATTGTATTTACCGATGAAGGATCTTATTACATTAATCCCTACAATTTGTCCACAACGGACTTTTACATTGTTTTCGAGGTGGAAAACAATTTCTCTCCAGAAAATTCCTATCAAATTGAATGTGGAGTGCACGATCATGATCACGATATAAATGAGTACATGAATAATTTGCACAGTCGCGGTGAGGCAACATGGAGATCGAACGATGAGACATTCCCTCTTCTCACCTACAGACTTGCAGTAGCTGCTACCGGCGAATATACCATTAGGTTGGGTGGAACGGTCGATGATGGAATGTCTGGAATCGTAACAGCTGTCAACAGGATTAACAGCATTTTTGAAAGGGATCTGGGAATAAGGTTTTTGTTGGTGGATAATAATGACACCCTGGTCTTTACAACTCCCGGCTCTGATGGTTTCTACACCAATGGAAACACCGGTCAAATGATTAACCAAAATCCTCCTGTAATCAACGCCAGAATTGGGATTGACAACTACGACATAGGACATGTGTTTGGTACAAGCGGTTCTCTGGCCGGACTTGCTGGATTGGGAAATGTATGTTCACCCGGAAAAGCCAGGGGAGTATCTACTCACGTAAATCCCTTTAATGACCCTTTTATTGTAGCCATAGTCTGCCATGAAATCGGCCATCAATTTGCTGCCAGACATACAATGTACAGTTGTCACAACGTTAATCCAGGTACCGCTTATGAACCCGGAAGTGGATCTACTATAATGTCTTACACAGGGATTTGTTCTCCGCAAAACAATCTGCAAAACCAAACCGATCCATATTTTCACGCCAATTCTATCGATGTTATGATGGACTTCAGTCGCAATGGGTCAGGAAGTGCATGTGCAGTCGAAGTACCCACAGACAATATTCCTCCCGCAATTGAACTGCCCTATGAAGATGGTTTTCACATACCAATCCAAACCCCATTTAAACTGGAGGGGATAGCCACCGATGAGAACGACGATCAATTGACTATCTCCTGGGAGCAATACGATATTGGCCCCTCTCTTGATCCGCCAATAAATCTGGGTGAAACTATTGGGAACTCCCCACTTTTCAGGGTGTGGCCTCCGACAGAGGATCCCGCGAGGTATTTTCCACGCTTATCTGACTTAATCAACAACAGGCAACGACCTTATGAGTTACTTCCCGACACTACCCGATTACTGACGTTCAGAATGGTGGTGCGAGATAACCACCCGGATGCAGGAGCCACCACCTGGGAGGAAGTTCGCTTTTCCTCAACGGCACAAGCCGGCCCATTCCAGGTGATTTTTCCCAACCAAAGAGATACGCTTGAAGCTGGTCAATATTTTGAGGTTTTATGGGATGTAGCCAACACAGACCAGTCACCGGTGAATTCAAAGAGTGTTGATATTCTACTGTCCGATGACAGGGGATTCACCTATCCATATATCCTGGCCGAGGGGGCGCCCAATACGGGAAGTGCCTTTGTAACTATTCCCAACGTTACTGGAAATAACTTCAGGGTAAAAGTGCGCGCAGCTGATAACATCTTTTTCGATATTTCTGATAGAAACTTCATTGTATCGGAAGCATCCAAACCGGGTATTATTATCAATTACAACCCCTACAGGGAGCTGCTTTGCCTACCGGAAAAACTCTCAGTAGATTTTCAAACAGAAAGTCTATTCGGATTTACGGATACCCTTTTCTTTGAGTTGGCTGAGGATTTGCCTGATGGAGCCATTCCAATCAACATTCCAGAGTATGTAATTCCCGGTGAGCCTTTCAATCTTGAAATAGACTTTAGTGAAGCCGCAATTTCGGGAGATCATCAAGTCGATTTTGTAGTTTTTAACGACAGCATAGCTGAAATGGAGAGGTCAATATTCTTTGAAACCATAACCAATGATTTCGCAGATCTCGCTCCCACGTTTCCTGAAAATGGTCAAATGAATCTTGACCGCACAATCACCTTCAGGTGGGATCAAGGTAGCGATGCGGAGGGCTATGAAATTCAGGTGGCCACGCGACCGGATTTTTCCGAGGATGTAATTGTTTACGAAGAGGTGACCAATCGCATCGACAGCCTGGATGCGCTCATACAATTTGAAACCGGAGAGATTTACTACTGGAGGATCAGACCTTTCAATATTTGTGGAATCGGGGAGTTTAGCGATGTTTCTGCCTTTCAGGTGAGAACCAGAGAGTGTGATAATTTTACCTCTACAGATGTACCCGTCAGCGTTCCTGCAAATGCTTCTGGAACATCTATGTTAAATGTTGAACTCGGTGGAGAGGTGGAGGAGATTGTCGTTCCCAATGTCAGGGGCATTCAGCCATTTGTCGGTGATATTCAGCTATCACTGCTTTCTCCTTCCGGAACGGAAGTAGTTTTGGTAAGAGGAAAATGTGGTACTTTGGGCAATTATGACCTGGGTTTTGACGACGATTCAGCCTTTGAAATTACCCCTCCCTGCTCATTGACTTCAGGAAATCTTTATGTCCCTGAGGAACCCCTTGCTACTTTTAGAGGAGAACAGATTGAGGGTTCCTGGGGCATGCGTGTGAGCAGGGTTAGGACCGGTTCCGCAGGTCAATTACAAGCCTGGGAAATGTCGGTTTGCTTTAATGTTACCCTTTCTGAGATAACTGCCCTGCGAAACGATACTCTGAGATTGAGACCCGAAAGCACCAATGAAGTAAGCAGGGATGTTTTGAGAGCGCGTAGTACTACATCCGGCACAAACGGAATCCAATTTGTACTGGTCGATCTCCCTGAGCTGGGTATATTGACACGTGAAGGTCAGGAACTGGAAGTAGGAGACACCTTCACCCAAAATGATATTGACAACGAAAGAGTGAGTTACACCACTGAAATTGACACCTTTGATTTTGACCACTTCAAGTTTTTGGTTCGAGATGAGCGCAATGGGTGGAGAGGTATTGAGCGTTTTGAGATCAAGATATCGGATGGTCCGGCCACTTTTACAGAAGAAATTCACACCAGTGAGTTGAAAATGACAGTCTTCCCCAACCCGGGTGATGGTCTTTTCAATTACGAACTCGAAGGCATGGAGGGACAGCTCGTTGATTTAACGGTTATCTCAGCAGATGGCCAAACAGTACTAAAAAAATCCGTTCTCCTCGAGTCAAGAAATGTAATGGATCTCAGGTCCCTGTCATCAGGAATATACTTCATCAATGTAAGTAATGATTCCGGTAGTGCAAATACAAGGGTGATTATTGAATAACAATGTAACTTATGTTTCAAAAAAACACTATCACAGTTTTAAGTCTCCTTTTTTTGTCAACCATTTTCAGTACGGGACTTGTAGCCGGACAACCGGCCAATCCCTGGAGTTTTGTAACTGAGAAGGAGCAGGATGTTGAGCGGATAGCTACTATGCGCTCAGGAGACTTTTTCCCGGCGACACAATACAGCGTGTTCACTTTGGACAGCAGCAAAATGGCGAAACTTGTCAGTGAAGTTCCCTTCGAAAATCTTAGAAATTTTGAAAGCGACATAATAATTCCCATTCCCTTACCAACAGGTGAATACGAGTATTTCAGAATAGCCGAGTCACCGGTTTTTGCTCCCGAACTTGCAGCAAAATTTCCAAATATCAAATCCTACAAAGCCATTTCGGAGGGGAGTTCGGGAAGAACCGGTAGAATTAGTGTCTCGCCAATTGGAATTGCAGGTATGTTCAATACCACAAATGGAGACCTTTTTATCGAGCGGTATGAATTTGGAGAAAAAGGGGATTACGCGGTTTTTTACGACAGGGACATGGCTTTCAACCGGGAAATGCAAGATGAAATGAGATGTGGGTTTGACGGGTTTTCCGATGCAAACCGTAGATCGGAAATCCTGGAAGAGGTGGAAAGCATAGGGCGAAGTATGGGTGGCAATGAACTTGAGCTGCGAGTTTACCGAATGGCCCTGGCTACCACCAGTGCATATGCTGACCTAAAAGGAGGTACACTGGAATCGGTAATGGCGTCCCTTAATGAAGCAATGAATTTATTGAATCAAATTACGGAAAATGAGGTTGCCATAAGATTTGAACTGGTTCCCAACAATCACAATATCATATGGCTCGATCCGGCTGATGAACCCTATGAAAATGTAGATGAGGGGAGGGGACTTCTTGGACAAAATACTTCAGCCATAGCGAGTCACGGAGGCATCCCTTTGAATCAATTTGATGTGGGTCATGTATTTACAGGGCGTTGTAACGATGTGGGCGGGGTGGTAAACGGAAGGGCATGCACGCCGGGTAAAGCCCGGGGAGTAACCTGTCATTCCAACAACAATATGTCCAGCATTGTGACCAGAATATTTGCCCATGAGGTGGGGCATCAATTCAATGTAGCTCATAGTTGGAACCATTGCCCCGGATTGGACAATCAACGTTCATCAAGTTCTGCTTACGAACCCGGATCAGGCTCTACCATTATGTCCTATGCCGGTTCATGTGGCAGTCAGAATGTCCAGACAAATACCCACGCCTATTTTCACGCAGGATCACTTAACGAGTGGATTGCTTTTTCGCGTCTCAACCCGGACAATGCCAACTGCGGGGAAGTGATTTTTACCGGCAATACCGAACCGGAGATTTTTCTCCCCTACGAAAACGACTTTCACATACCTATCAGTACCCCTTTTAAACTGACAGCAGAAGCCACGGATGCAGACGATGATCCACTCACTTTCGCCTGGGAACAAATGGATCTCGGCCCAAATTTACCGATGCAGGAGGCTGCGGGGACAATACCTCTCTTCCGCACATTTCCCCCCTCAGTGAGCCCTACAAGGTATTTTCCCAACCTTCAGGCCGCAGCGTCAGGCTCTAACGATATTACCCAGCAACTACCCACCTATTCAAGAGTGCTCAACTTCAGATGTACCGTCAGAGATAACAATCCTGCAGGAGGAGCCATTGTGTGGGACCAATTGCGCTTTTTTGCAACTGCAGCCGCAGGTCCTTTTGAGGTTACTTTTCCCGGCAGCGGCCAAAGCTACAGAGCAGGTGAACTGGTTGAGATTACCTGGGACGTGGCAAATACAGATCAAAGCCCTGTCAATGCGGAATACGTGGACATTCTGTTCTCCTTCAACAGGGGATTGTCTTTTCCAATCGTTTTGATGGAGAGAACCCCGAATACCGGCAGCGCCATGGTGCAGTTGCCAAATACCGGTGGCCCGTGGAACCGCATTAAAGTCAGAGCCTCAGATAATATATTTTTCAATGTGTCACAGCAAAACTTCGGTCTTGATCCGGCAGAGCAGCCAGGTTTTATTTTTCGACACAATCCAGGTCAAGACCTGCAATGTCTTCCGGATGTTTTGAACATAAAATATCGAACAGAGCCTCTGCTAAACTTTAATGATTCCATTGTGATAGAAATTGTCGATGGATTGCCGGACGGCGCAGTAGCTCTATTCCCGGATTACATAGAAGCCGATGAAGAAGGAGAATTGTCCATTGACTTGTCTGGTGTAAATATAAACGCTGATCACGAGTTAACATTCAGGCTGAAATCAGGACAGGATACCCTTTACAGAACCGTCTATTTTACAACAGTATCCAACGATTTTAGCGCTGTGGAATTAAGCTGGCCGGAAAACGGGGCGGATGGTGTTGACCAAATCATACCCTTTGCCTGGAATCCGAGCGATAACGCAGAATCCTATCACCTGGAGGTGGCTTTAAACCCGGCTTTTGAAGAAAATCAAATGGTTTTCAGTGAAACTGTGACGGGAATTGCGGAAATCCAACCAGAATTTCAGTTCCCGGCCAATACGCTTCTCTACTGGAGAGTGACTCCCATAAACCAATGTGGTGTTGGAGAACCTCTTACAGCTGGGGTCTTTCAGACCAGGACAGTCTCCTGCGAAACATTTGAGGCCAGTGGACACCCGATTGTAAATTCCGGTGTAAACGGCAGTGTCAACACTTCAGAAATACTTATTGAAAACCAGGGTCAGGTGGATGAGATCAATATTCCCAATCTTTCAGGACTGCAATCCTGGGTTGGAGATATTGGTTTTACCCTCATTTCACCATCCGGTACAGAGGTGCCACTTTTCACGAGAAGATGTGGCAATCTCAGTCATTACAATTTGGGGTTTGATGATAATTCTCCAATCGAATTGGGATGCCCGCTTATCTCCGGCCAGAGGTACCAACCTCAAGAACCACTGGCTAATTTCGCCGGTGAACCCCTTGAGGGAATTTGGACCATGGAATTGAGACGATACAATTCGGGCTCTTCAGGAAGGTGGGACGGCTGGAGTATGGAAGTTTGCGCCAACCTTTCACTACCCGGATTGCAATTAACCCAAATCGACACCCTTTTCGCCCCGCCATTGGAACGGACGAGAATAACCTCAAGTCTCTTGAGAGTAGAAAATGGCAGTACCACCAATGAAAACATTAAGTTTACAGTCATTGAGCCACCCGCATTGGGATCCCTAATTTTTGACAATACGGACCAAAGCGCTGGTTTTGTTTTCACCCAGCAAGACATCTTAGATGGCAGGGTTCGTTACCGGGCTGATATTGATGGAGAGGGAGACGACCACTTCACCTTTTCAGTAATTGACGATGAGAGTGCATGGACCGGACCTGATACTTTCTTCATTGCCATTCGCGAAGACGCTGTTTCCAACACAACTGAAATTAGTAGTACATCGGAGTTTAAGGTGTTCCCCAACCCCACCGGAGGACATGTCACACTTCAAAAGTCAAGCGATACAAACCAATCTGTGCAGATTCGCCTGTATAATTCCACAGGCCAGTTGGTACACAACAGCGTGCAACTGCTAAATGGGGGGGTGACCCAGCTCGAACTTTCAAATCTGTCACCGGGACTTTATGTTGTACAAATGAGTACCGAAGCCAATACCTTCAGTGAACGGTTGATCATAAAATAAAATCCCGACTTACTTTAGCTCGTAACCATAAATTCTGAATAAGAGGTACTGAATGGCGGCTCTAAGTACTAGAAAGGCCATCAAACTGATCCACAGCCAATTGTTGGACGTGGTATCACCGAGGGTATAGAAAAAGATAAAAAAGCCGGCAAATGCTACTGCCATGGCATTGCGCATGGTTTTGGATGCTGTGAGGCCAATGTAAATACCATCCCAAACGTAGGACCAAAATCCCACCAGTGGCAGAACGGCCACAAATAAGAGATATGGACGTGCCGCCTCCAATACTTCCTCCACATCAGTAAATATTCTTAGGAAAAGAGGGCCGTAAATCCAGTAAACCAAAGCACAGACAAGAGCCAGGCCACCTGACCAAATAAAGGAGAGCGATATGGTTTTATCGAGATCCTCTTTACTGTCTTTTCCCTTGTATTTGCCAACAAGACTTTCAGTCGCATAGGCAAAACCATCGATGCCGTAAGACATCCAATTTACAAAGTGCATCAAAATGACATTGACCGCCAGAACCATGGCACCCATTTCCGCACTCTGCGCATAGAAAAAGGCAAATACCAGCGTCAGGGCCAGCGTTCGAAGAAAAATATCGGAATTGACCCGCGCAAAGTGCAGCCAGTTTCTGAATTGCTTTAACAGCGAACCTTTGAAATGAGCAAACATGTAGCGGTATTTGAAGAACAAAAGCCCCAGGCCCGCAACAACACCAATGTACTGAGCCAGTAGCGTGCCCAGCGCCACTCCATCCGCTCCCCTGCCATCAACCATTACAAAATAATAACTCAGTCCAATATTGACGGTATTGATAAAAATGGTCAGGTAGAGGGGGTACAGAGAATTTTGCATGCCGAAAAACCAACCCATGATTACAAACAGGGCCAGAGTGGCGGGCACATCCCAAATTCTGATGAAAAAGTATTCTCTGACCAGTGGCAGCAGTTCTCCCTCCACATTCATCAGCACAAAAGCCGTTTCACCAATAAGCGACTGAAACACCAAAAACAGAAAGGCAAAAAACAGGGCGACCATCAATCCCCTGGATAGCTGCATAATTTGGCCCGTTTGATCCGCTTTCCCAAAAAACTGTGCAGTAAAGCCAGTAGTGGCCATTCGGAGGAATCCAAAATTCCAGTACAAAAAGTTGAATATCATAGATGCTATTCCCACGGCACCAATATGCACATCTGAAAGACGTCCCATCAGTGCGGTGTCCACGGTGCCCAGCAGTGGCAAACTGATGTTGCTGATAATGTTGGGAATCGCCAGAGCCAGCATTTCCCGGTTAATCTTCAAAGTCCTACCGGCAATCAAGCTTCCGGCCATTTCAATACATAATTATCCTGAAATAAACCGCAAACATAAGGATACTAGACCACACAAGCGAGTGAAAACAAATATTCGGAGCTCACCTGACGTTAGTTTTCGGTAAATTATTTTAAACAGTTACCTTTGGGCTTTAATTAAGAATAGGCCTTACGCCAAATTCGCTCTGTTTTCTATGGCAAAAAAAAGGACGGGAAAGGACTTGACAACCGGGGATAAACTCAAGGCCCTGGCACTTTTTCTGGTGAGTAAAACACTTTGGAAAAACCTGTTGCTAATGGCAATAGCAGGCCTGGTCATTGTCTTTCTGACCCACCAATCTCTAAAGTGGTACACCCGGCACGGCCAGCAAATTCCACTCCCCGACTACACAGGTGAATCTATAAACTCTGCCATGGAGGATGCAGACAACCGCTCCTTTCGTATGGTCGTATCAGACTCCATCTATATCGTAGGGCGAAGGGGTGGTATTATTCTGGACCAAATTCCACAACCACACGAACTGGTTAAAAAAGACCGTAAAATTTACGTTACCATCACTAAAAGTCAGCCGGACATGGTCACGCTGGATGAATTGCCTCCGATGTACGGTCGCAGTTTTGAGAGAACTGCCCGGGTGTTGCAGGCTGCCCACAATATTGATGCACGGATTATGGGAAGAACCTATGACCCCGGACCCGAAGGTCACATCATGTTAATGATTTTTGAGGGGGATACCATAATTGACCGGGGCGATGTATTGAGATCCGTGGAAATACCAGTGGGTGCAACCGTGGATTTCATCGTTTCAGAGCAGCGCGGAGGAATGGTAGAAATACCGGATGTAGTCTGTCGCAGTTATGACGAGGCGGAGTTTATTATAAGTTCTTACAGATTGAGAGTCGGCTCAACCAGGCTGCAGGGCGAAGTGGAGGATTTGCAGAGGGCCTTTGTGGTAGAACAGGATCCACCTTATGAGCCGGATGAAAAAATAAGGATGGGAAGGTCAATCAATCTCATTCTCTCCAGAGAACAACCGGACTTTTGCGACCCGGAACCAGAGGAATTTTAACGGATAAAATAGCCCTGATGTGATTCCGTTTTTTAACAGTGAGTTCAATCTGAAAATCCATTTGTGCATGAAAATTAGCGAAAAATTAAAGATCGAGAAGATGGTAAAATTTTTCCTGATGACGAAGATTTTGGAATTTGCAGTCATTTGTAATAAAAAGAGGTTTTCGGAATGGACTTATCAATATGTTCAAAAAATCAATTGACTCCAAATGGTGAAATTTCGTCAAAGTAAAATGAAATGGACGGGGATTGGCTTACTGACGCTCACTGCTCCCTTTTTTGTATTCATATTCTGCTTTACCACTAGTATCCAGGCTCAGTCGGGCTTTGAACTGACACCCCTTACCTACAATGAAGTACTGCAGGAAAAAGCAAGTAAAAAGACCCAACTCCCGGGGCAATTCGTAGATCATTTCAGATCAGGCGAAGAGCCCGAGATAATCCATATAAATGTCTCATCGAACGGGACGACACAATTTTGCCCTGAAAATCCCTTTCTCGGTGAATTGCTAGACAGCATAGCAGATCTAAGTTGCAGTAGCCCTCAAAATACAACCATCGAAATTGCGGACAATTGTTTAATATTTGAGGCAGGACCTTCAGGTCCGACAGTCCAATCCGATACTTTTTGTATAATGCTAACCGGATCGGAGGGATCGGAAGCCGAGTTATTACTTTTGGTCAATGTCCGCCCCATCAGATCACTTCCCTTCGTGGATGACTTTAGCTATTCCGGCCCCTTTCCACATCCGGATTACTGGATTGACCGCTTCGTGTTTGTCAACAATACGCTGGGTATCAACCCTGTGTCTGTGGGAATGGCGACTTTTGATGGAATCGATGACAGGGGCAGGCCCTACGGCGGAGATTTCGGGCGGGCCGACCATCTCACATCGGCATTTATTGATATGACCAGTGCCATTCCCGGCCAGTGCTTTCTCACCTTTTACATACAGGCTGGAGGCTACTCTTACGTTCCGGACAATGCCGAATTATTAATACTGGAGTTTAAAACCGAGGATGGAGACTGGGAAGAGATCACCAGCTACAGTTCAGCTGACCATCCCGACAATGAGCGGTTTTACTTCAAGAGCATCCAATTGGAGGAGCGTTTCTTCTACGAAGACTTTAAATTCAGGTTTGTGAATCTGGCCGACGGCACCGGGATGAACTCAAACTGGCACCTTAACTACGTAAAGTTGGCCAACGAATTTCAGGCAGACCTTATATTTGAGAATGACATTGCATTCACCAGGCCGCCAGGTTCTGCCCTGGAAAGATACACAGCAATGCCCTTCCGGCAGTTTGTAGGTCACGAACGCGAGGAGCTGGCTACAGAAATACAGATTGGACTCCACAATCACTTCAATGGGACGCGCCAGGCAGACCCGAGTAATTTGAGAATTATAGAAGCTACCACAGGACAGCAACTGCTGTCTGAAACTCTACTGGAGGTTCCCCCGGTAGTGGATGAAAACCAGCGTGACCTCGATCCGGGATTTCACTTTTTTACCAACAATATTCAAAATGAAGAGCCCTACAAAAACAATGTCGAGGCCATGGCCGGCTCACTCATGGATAAAATGATCATTCGCACGGAATATTCCTTCCAGCAAAATGAGGAACAGATACCCGAATTGATTCGCAACAACCAGGTATCAGGGGAAACTGTAATATCTGACTACTATGCATACGACGACGGATCAGCAGAAAGGGCTTTCAACGTCTTTTTCGGGACCGGCAGCAGTGCACCCGCGCTCGGTGTCCAATACCAAACCAATACGGGAGACACACTCAGGGGAATTGCAGTAAATCTTCCTAGAATTTCACCCGGTGACAGAAACAAGAGATTCAGACTTATGGTGTGGGGTGCCTCACTGGATGACGAACCGCTCTTTGAATCTGAAAATCTGGGACCGCGTTTTGTGGATGTCTTTCACGACAGCATTCAGGGCTTTTCGACCTACGCACTGCGATCCCCGGTAACCGGAAATGACACAGCCATTTACATCCCTGCAGGGGATTTTCACGTCGGTTGGAAACAGATATCCCGGGGAGCTTCAGGAGTGTATGTGGGTTTTGACAGCAACAACCCCGACAATGCGGATCACGTATTCTTTAGCGACGGTGCTATTTGGAGGAGAATAGGTGATATAAATCCCGGAGTGAGGGGTGCTGTAATGATAAGACCTATATTCTCTGATGAGCCGGTGGTTCAGACCAATGTATTTGAGCCGGACCGAGCTCCCAAAACTCTCCGACTCTATCCCAATCCGGCCTATGACGAGATCCATTTTGGGTATTCAGATCCTTTGGGCGAAATAGATGAATTGGTCGTTTATTCAATGGACGGAAAAATGTATCCGGTCTCCTACCACGACAACAGAGTGGACATTACACATCTTCCTCCCGGGTCCTACATATTGGCAATACGGTACAAAAACTCCAATGAGTTGCGATATGGACAATTCATCAAACAAGATGTTCAGTAGGATGTTAATCCAGAAATTTCCACTGCATAAAAATAACAACTTCTCATGGATATAATCAGTCCGAAAGAACTTCACAGACGATTAAAAGATGGTGAAGATATAGTGCTAATCGATGTCAGAGAACCCTGGGAAAATGAGGAGTTCAATATAGGGGGCGAACTAATTCCCCTGGGGGAATTGATGGGGAAAATGGTTGATCTTGAGAAACACAAACATCAGACCATCGTGATTTATTGCAAATCAGGCTCCCGAAGCCAAATGGGCCAAAATCTGTTGTTCAACTACGGTTTTGATGATGTTCTCAATCTGGAAGGTGGAATAGAAGCCTGGTTGACAGACGTCGATGGTGTCTGATCCCGCTTTTATTTAACCTCGCGATAGATCAGTCATCCCTGAGACCTGGCATACAATGCAGATTGATTTATTTCAAAAATGCGGACACCTGGTAATCTTATGAATCCCGGGTTTCTACCATATCAACACCTGATATCATTACAGTTTATCGAGGTACTGTTCCCATTCCTCTTTGGAGTAAAGAGGCTCGAATTCTGTCTCCTCCAGGGACCAGGCTTTTTCCCTGATGGATCGCACCCTTTCATTTGGATTGGGGTGGGATGAAAACCAATAAGCACCAGCAGGCAATTCTTCATCGTTACCGGCAATCCGATTTAAAAGCTCCGCGAGGCCATTGGGATCAATCCCTGCCTTGGAGAGATAGATTACGGCCTGCTCGTCCGCTTCGTTCTCCAATTGTCTCCCATAGGATGAGCTTGCGAGAATATTAGCTACCCGGCGAGCGGCTTCCCCTCCTGCAGATCCGCCGGCAATACCAACTGCTATCGAAATCCCAACTTCTCTAATCAACTTCCTCCGGATGTGGTCCATCTTTACATGAGCGATTTCATGAGCAATAACCCCGGCCAGCTCCTCGGCATTTTCACATACCGCGATCAGTTCGGTAAACAAAACCACATTGCCACCCGGAAGTGCAAAGGCATTTACCATTCCTTTGTCGAGAAGGTGGACTTTAAGGCCTTCGCAATCCAATTCATTTGCCTCGCATATTTTCTCTGTGATTTTGACAATGGGTGCCAATTTAGCGGAATCCGTCACGGATCTATTTTCGGCATTAAATACTTTAAGGAGAGCCTCACCCAACTTTTCCTCCTGCAGATCAATCAATTCATCAGCGCCATCGGTTGCACTTTGGAAATTGATCTGGCCAATGATCAAAACCGCCGCAACAATGCCGCCAAATAACAACAGAAATTTTAAAAATATTTTACTCATAGTCCATTTCACTCATAACTGCATCCGTCAAATCACCGAACAACCACCATTTGGGGTGCAAGCCTTTTTGAATCTGAACAGCCGAAACAATAGTACCGATTAATTCTGAAAGATTAAAGCCGAGCAAAACTGCCACATATGCGAAGAAGTAATTGCTAGCCTCCCAATCGCCAAGTAAAATCAACAATAGCCAGGTTACCCCAATCGCATTGATAAGGAAGAGGAACAGTTGGGTAAACATAACCTGGATGCAATGCCAGCGGACAAAGGTGGTGGATTTGGTGTTGCCGAGGTAATATATTCCCGAGGCTATCAGATTGACGATAGGTAGCGGCATTCCAACAATAATCACCACCAGAGACATCAGGTAACTATTGGAAGCGCGCTCCCTTTCATCCAGGTTCGGTTTGTAGTAAAACTCCTTAATTGCTATCATAATCCCTTATTTATATTCCATATCCAATTGGCGGTGATCAACACAAAAAATAAGATCAAGACCCACTTGTGGCTAAAAACTTTTTGAAACCGGTCCCATGCATGCCTTAAGTGACGCGTTCCGGAAATTATATCCCAAAGAAATAAAAAAGGTACAATCAAAAGACCAAGAGCCAGTAAAATACCCAGTGGATTGATTCGGAGTGCATCACTTATATTCCCCAGTAAGAGATTTTTTACCGTGCGGGTAGACCCACAGGAGGGACAGGGAAGAGAAGACACGTTTTTGACCACACACACTGTATATTCAGCCCCCTTTAATTCAGGCCGGTTGTCGGCATACCAGGATAGTCCCAGCCAAAGGTATCCTGCGGCAATGGCTGTCAAAATCAACAGGTAAAATTTCCTATCGGGCTTACTCATAAACCACTATTTACGCTCTTATCTGTGATTAAAAGGTGCGTAATCACAAACGTCAAGAACAACTACTGAAAAACTAATCAATAGCCCGCTGAGGCAATCTCAAAACGCTCTAGGTTTTTATCTCGTGTAGCTCCCATGATCAAAAACCAATCTACGATGTACCAAATCCCTAAACCTCCGCAGGTCAATAGTTTGGCGATGCCCAACCCCACTTCCCCAATGAGAAACCGGTCTATACCCAGACTCCCCACCAATAGGGAGACAACCAGAATCATCATAGGATCCTTATAAGATTGAGACTGCACGCGAAAAAACTGATTCTCGTCCATTTCTTGAAGCCTGCCGCGAATATGGTTTAATCGATAGGATTCAAAATATTTCCCATTCGTCATGAGAAACATATCCACTTTTTGCATGTTTGGTTTATTCTCTTCCATAGTTTATATTTTTTGGATTCGGGGACAAGATAGAAAATTTTCCAACTACAGAAGCACATTTTTCGACGAAAGCCCTGGTTTTATTTGATCAAGTTCACAAAAATTGAGGGGATTTCAAGAATTTGCCATCGAACAAGTTAAACACCGATGGCTTTTATTTTACACACGAAAAGCTACAACAATTTCACTATTACCCTGTTTACCAATTACTTAGCTAAATAGCAGAAACAATCTTTGACACTTCTGCTTTGAAAGAAAGTACATTAACGAAAAGAGTAAAAAATAAATCCGATGAAAGAGGACTATTCAACCATAGTGGAAGCGCTACAAGGTTTCAAGAAAAAAGGTTATAAAATTGACTGGGAAATAGACCAGGGGTTTTTGAAAAGCAAGGAAAAAGACTTAAAACTGGATCCCGAAGACTGCAAAGTAGCAAAAGCATACAGGTTCGAGGGAGACACCAACCCCTCTGACATGTCAATCGTGTATGCCATTGAGTCCAAAGACGGCAAGCACAAAGGCACGCTGGTAACAGCCTACGGGGTTTACTCTGAACCCATGGATGACAAACTCATTCAGCTATTGAAAATGGATCACCACAACTGAATCTACCCTCCTTTAAATATTCTTCAGAGAACTTTCCAGGTCAGCGATTAAGTCATCACTGTTCTCGATTCCCACGCTGACTCGAATCAATGAGTCGGTGAGTCCAATTTTCGCTCTTTCCTCGGGCGGAATTGATCCGTGAGTCATCGAAGCAGGATGTCCTATTAAGCTCTCCACACCTCCGAGTGATTCGGCGAGAAGAAAATAGCGGGTTGCTGCAAGGACTTTCATTGCAGCCTCTTCATTGTTGTTGCCGAGATCGAAAGAAATCATTCCTCCGAATTTCTTCATTTGCCTTTTGGCAATCTCATGACCGGGATGCGACTCAAAACCGGGATAATACACTTTTTCAACTTTGGGGTGATCGCGAAGAAACTCAGCGATCTTTTCAGCATTTTGGCAAGCTCTTTCCACGCGGAGGTGCAGGGTTTTTATTCCCCTCAATATGAGAAAACAATCCATTGGACCGGGCACTGCACCGGAGGCATTTTGTACGAATTTGATCTTTTCATAATCGCTCTCACTCTTACATATTACTGCACCGTGGACCACATCAGAATGACCGCCCAGGTACTTGGTAGCTGAGTGCAAAATCATATCGGCTCCAAGATCGATGGGTGTTTGCAAATAGGGTGAGGCAAATGTATTGTCCACACAGACTTTGATCCCTTTTTCAGCAGCTATCTTACAAATGGCTTCTATGTCCACGATTTGAAGCATCGGGTTAGTGGGCGTTTCCACCCATATCAATTTGGTGCTTTCACTGATGGCATGACGAAGATTCTCGGGCTCCGTCATGTCGATAAATTTGGACTTGATGCCCAGTTTTTCAAAAATGGCTTTTATCTGACGGTAACTCCCCCCGTACAGGTCGTTGGTGGAGATAATTTCATCTCCCGATTCCATCGTCTTCAAGATGGCATCCATTGCGGCCAAACCGCTTGAAAAGGAAACGGCTCCATAACCTTTTTCCAGGGCAGCGAGATTCTTCTCGAGAGCTTCCCTGGTTGGGTTTTGGGTTCGGGCGTACTCATAACCCTTGTGGACACCGGGTGCATCCTGTTTGTAGGTAGATGTCTGGTATATGGGGGTCATTACGGCTCCTGTCAACGGATCGGGTTCAACCCCTGCGTGAATAACTTTTGTTTCAAACTTCATAAATCATTCAATTTTTACTTCCAACAGCGCTTAGCGCAATTTGTTACAAACCTGGAAGGCTAAATTTTTCTACTGGATTTTTGTCGCAGAACTTTAGCGCAAAATTATCGCTCAATCACGGCCTTTACAGCTTCCACTACATTGCTGCTGTCCAAACCGTACTTCTTCAAGAGTTCGGGTGGTTTTCCACTTTCACCAAAACGGTCATTCACTGCTACCATCTCCATTGGTACCGGCAACTTTCTGGCGCACAATCCGGCGACTGACTCCCCCAAACCACCATTGATCTGGTGCTCTTCTGCGGTGACAATCTTCCCGGTTTTTGAGGCACTGTCCAGAATAATTTGCTCGTCCAGAGGCTTGATAGTGTGGATGTTAATCAATTCACAGGAAATTCCCCGGCTCTCTAATTCTTTGGCAGCTTTAACAGACTCCCAAACCATATGGCCTGTTGCAATCAAGGTAACATCTCTACCCTCAGACAGCAGAATGCCCTTACCAAGTTCGAAGGGAATATCCTCCGGCATAAAAATTGGCCAGCCGGGTCTTCCAAACCTAAGGTAAACCGGGCCGTCGTGTTCTGCAATAGCAATGGTTGCCGCTTTGGTTTGGTTGTAGTCACAGGGATTTACCACAGCCATTCCAGGGAGCATTTTCATCATGCCCATGTCCTCGAGAATTTGATGGGTCGCTCCATCCTCTCCTAGAGTGATTCCGGCATGTGAAGCGCAAATCTTCACGTTTTTGTTGGAGTAAGCAATGGATTGCCTGATCTGGTCGTAAACCCTCCCTGTGCTGAAATTAGCGAAGGTACCCGTGTAGGGAATAAAGCCTCCGGTGGCCAGTCCTGCTGCCGTTCCCATCATATTGGCCTCGGCCACTCCACACTGGAAAAACCTCTCCGGAAAGGCGTCGATGAATTTATTCATTTTGAGCGAACCGGCCAGATCGGCGCAGAGACCCACTACTTTTGAGTTTGATTTGGCCAGCTCGTAAAGTCCGTCCCCGAAACCATCCCGGGTGGCTTTTTTATCCTTGAAATCAAGCAATTTTTCCAACATTATTAAATGCTTTCTTTTGTTTGTCAAAATATCATGTCTGTTGATAAACCCGAAGCTCCAGGTCGGAGTTCTTCACATTCGGCTTGCCGATTTGATCGACCTTAAAAATCACCCAGTGTCTCTTCGAGTTGTCCAAGTGCGATATCCAATTGTTCTTTGTTGGGAGCTATGCCGTGCCACTTGTGTGTCCCGGTCATAAAGTCCACTCCGAATCCCATTTCGGTTTTCATCAGGATACAAACCGGTTTGCCATTGCCGGCTCTCTTTTTTGCATCATCCAATCCACTGAGGACTTCAGCCATATCGTTCCCATTCATTTCCAATGTTTCCCAGCCAAAAGCCTCCCATTTTGCCCGTAAATCACCCAGGCTTATCACTTCGTCGTTGGGACCATCAATTTGCTGCCCATTCCAATCCACGGTCACGATGAGATTGTCAATTTTGTGGTGGGCTGAAAACATCAATGCCTCCCAAATCTGACCCTCTTGTAACTCTCCATCTCCTGTGAGCGCATACACGTAGCGGTCATCCCCGGCCAATCTCTTGGAAAGGGCTATGCCCACTGCAACTGAGAGTCCCTGTCCGAGCGATCCTGTCGCAACCCGAACACCGGGCAGTCCCTCATGAGTAGCGGGATGTCCTTGCAATCTGCTGTCTATTTCCCTGAAGGTTTTTAGTTCGTCCAGTTCAAAGTAGCCGGAACGCGCCAGAACCGAGTAAAAAAGAGGTGAAATGTGCCCATTTGAAAGCACAAATACATCCTCCCCTTTTCCATCCATTTGAAATGCGGGATTGTGTTTCATCCGACTGAAATACAGGGCTGT
The DNA here is from genome assembly GCA_007121335.1 of Saprospiraceae bacterium. GTDB lineage: Bacteria > Bacteroidota > Bacteroidia > Chitinophagales > Saprospiraceae > PWJY01. Next base: position 33,773 of record SKLY01000080.1, read on the forward strand.
CAAAAAATCTGCGCAGCCCAGGGACCCTCCCGGATGTCCTGAACTGGCATTGTAAACCATGCGCACTATATCCCTTCGGATCTGGGTGGCGGTCTTCTGCAACTGGTCAATCTTGTCCATCGCGAATTTTTTCTGTCTGCCAAAAGCTCAATTACTTCGGCATTTTTAAAAATTTCGCGCAAAGGTAAGGCAAAAAACCCCATTATCTTAAATTCTGATTGGCAAATAGAGCCTGAATCACCAAATTATTCAATCTCCAAACCCGGTGGTATTAATGCGGTGAGATTTTCTTTCTCTGCGCTATTGTATCTTTACTTTTGCAATCAAAAGGGCAAATCATGAAGGAAAATCTGCAAGTATCACTGGTGCAATGGGATTTGAGTTGGCACAATGCCGGTAAAAACCGTGATAAAGCCGACTCTCTGTTGGAAGCCAATCCCGGATCAGACCTGTATATTTTGCCGGAAATGTTCACCACCGGATTTACCATGCAACCGGAAAAGGTGAGCGAAACCATGGAAGGTCCGTCTGTTAGCTGGATGACAGATCGGGCCAAAAACCTGGAAGCAGTCGTAATGGGAAGCCTGGTTATAAATGACGAAGGGCGGTATTTCAACAGAATGGTTTGTGCGCTTCCCTCCGGTGAGTTAATATTCTACGACAAGCGACATTTGTTCACCTACGCAGGGGAAGATAAGCACTACAGTCCGGGAAAAAACCAGGTGCATTTTGAACTTCACGGTTGGAAAATAAAGCCCCTGGTATGCTACGACCTCCGCTTCCCGGTTTGGAATCGAAACACTGAGGATGCCCATCTGATGGTTTTCGTCGCAAACTGGCCCCAACGCAGAAGCCTTGCCTGGAACAGCCTCCTTAAGGCTCGGGCCATAGAAAATCAATGCTATGTGGCAGGAGTAAATCGCTGTGGAGTGGATGACAATGAAATCGACTATCAGGGAGACACACAGATGATAGACCATGCCGGCGAGGTGATTGCTACCTTACTGGATCGCGAAGGCGTTGCCAATATCAGACTCGAAGCAGCGGAGTTAAAGACCTTCAGGGATCGGTATCCCTTTTTAAAGGACAGAGATGAATTTCGGATCTTGTAAATAATAATAGCCATTTAATAATTCTCGGAAATCCACCGGGCTGTTGATTTGCAGTTCGGGCAATCTGTATGTAAATTTTTTCAAAAAAAAACCGGAAATGTTTGCCGAAAAAGAAATCGGGTTTAGATTTGCCCCTATAATTTATTGAAGGTGAAATCGAATACCCTCATTTCATTCCTTTTTTCAACCCTCTCACCGGCAGTTTCCGGTGTTAGAGCTGCTATCTGTATGTGTTGCTGTTGCTGTTGTATGACAACTCGACCGGGCTGCAGTAGTAAATAATTTTACCCACTTTAAATTTTCTTAAAATATCAAATGCTGCACCCGGAAAGGGGAGCAGCCAATGATTTATTTGTTCCCCGCTTCAGGTCAGTTTTTTTCTAACTATTTAAACAAATAAATCATGAGCGAAAAAGCACTTCATTTCGAAACACTTCAGTTGCACGCCGGCCAGGAAGTTGATGCAACGACTAAGAGCAGGGCTGTACCCATTTACCAGACTACCTCTTATGTGTTTGACAATTCAGAACACGCGGCCAACTTATTCGGCCTAAAGGAGTTTGGCAACATTTACACCCGCATCATGAATCCCACCACCGATGTCTTTGAAAAGCGCATTGCGGCACTGGAGGGAGGCACCAATGCACTGGCTGTCGCTTCCGGGCAGGCCGCACAATTTATCGCATTGAACAACATTCTTCGGCCCGGGGAGAATTTTGTCAGTTCGCCAAATCTCTACGGAGGTACTTACAACCAATTTAAAGTCTCATTCAAGTCAATTGGGGTTGAGGCGCGATTTGCGGAGGACAACGAGGCCAGGTCGTTTGAGCCACTTATCGACCATAATACAAAAGCCATTTACCTGGAAAGCATTGGGAATCCGAAGTTTTCTGTACCTGACTTTTGGGCGTTCAGGGATTTGGCAAAAAAACACGACATCCCGCTAATTGTCGATAATACATTTGGAGCCGGTGGCTATCTCGTAAAGCCGATTGAATTGGGAGCCAATGTAGTGGTGCAATCCGCAACCAAGTGGATCGGCGGCCACGGAACATCTATTGGCGGAGTAATCGTTGATGGGGGAAATTACGACTGGGGCAATGGGAAGTTTCCACAGTTCTCGCAACCGTCTGAGAGTTATCACGGATTGGTTTTTGCTGAAACCTTTGGCTACAACAATCCACTGGGCTTACCCAATGTAGCTTTTGGAATTAGAGCCCGGGTGGATGGACTTCGGGATTTTGGTCCCGCACCCAGCCCTTTTAACAGCTTCTTGTTGCTGCAGGGTCTCGAAACTCTTTCACTCAGGGTTCAAAAAACCGTGGACAACGCATTGGAAATTGCGAGGTGGTTAGAAAAACAAGCTGAGGTCTCTGAGGTTAATTATCCGGGTCTGGAGTCGCATGAAGACCATGAAAATGCCAATAAGTACATGACCAATGGCTATGGTGGTGTCCTCAGTTTTAAGGTCAAAGGTGGAAAAGAGCAAGCGGACAAAATTGTGGATTCGGTTTCTCTGATATCGCATCTGGCAAATGTCGGCGATGCCAAAACTCTGATCATTCACCCGGCTTCTACCACACACGAACAATTGACCGCTGAAGAGCAATTGTCCGCCGGAGTGGAAGAGGGACTGTTGAGATTATCTGTTGGAATTGAACATGTGAACGACATTGTAAATGACCTCAAACAGGCTTTCGAAAAAAGTTCATAATTCTATGGCTCAACGGCCAAATTGTTATCTGAGCAATCAGGTGCCTCTCGAGGGTGTAAACCATTGAAGGGCACCTGGTTCCTTTTATTTACACAAAAATTCATTGCACAAAACCGAAGAAGATGAGTAAAAATCCTGAAACCATACAGCTCGAAGGAAAATTTAATCTAGAGACCGGGGGAGTGTTGGAAAACCCCAAAATAGCCTATCACAGTTGGGGTGATTACGACCCTTCCAAAAGAAAGACCATTTGGGTGTGTCACGCCCTTACGGCCAACAGCAACGTTTTTGAGTGGTGGCCTGGATTGTTCGGAGAGGATGCCCTTTTCAAACAGGAGGACTACTTTATAATTTGCGCCAATATTATTGGCTCCCCTTATGGATCCACATCACCATTGGACATCAATCCGTCTACCGGGGAGCGCTATTACGGAGAGTTCCCAAAAATCACCATTCGGGATATGGTCGGCTTTCATATGCTCTTGCGAGAGAAATTGAGAATTGATAAAATCGACTTGTTGATCGGTGGTTCAATAGGCGGCTATCAGGTTTTAGAGTGGGCATACGCGGAACCTGATGTCATTGATAAAATAGCGGTATTGGCCAGTAGCGCAGTCAATTCCCCCTGGTCAGCTGCATTTAATGAAACCCAGAGAAAAACCATAGAGCGCTCAGCGGATTGGGGAGTTGCACAACCGGAAGCCGGTATCGAGGGAATGAAAACTGCCAGGGCTATTGCGCTTTTGTCCTACCGTAATTACCAACTCTATCACAAAACCCAGCAATCCCAAAACGGGGATTTTATTTTCCCGGACCGAGCTCCATCTTATCAAAACTATCAGGGTGAAAAACTGGCCAGGAGATTTAATGCCTGGTCTTATTATTATTTAACCCATGCGATGGACAGCCACAACCTGGGCAGAAACCGCGGCGGCATTGCAAATGCACTTCGATCAATTCAACAAAAATCGCTCATTGCGGCTTTTGAAGGGGATATGCTCTTTCCAAACGAAGAGCAAAAAATTCTGGCAAGGGAAATACCGCATTCAATCTATGAATGTGTACCTACTGAATACGGCCACGATGGATTTTTATTGGAGACCGAAAAACTTTCCAGAATTCTGGACTCATTCCTCAACGGCAGCGGGGAATTGCCATCGAGAAAGTTGCTCAAATTTGGTGGCAAAGCCCTCTCCAACCAAATTGGTTTTGAACGCTCACTGGACATCAGCACCAAAGAGCTGAAAAATGGCCCAATCACCCTGGTGGTGTCAGCCAGAGGTGATACCACAGCTAATTTACAGAAGTTGGCAAGCATGGCAGCAGCGGGAGAAGATTACCGTGATTTACTGAGGGAGGTGATGGAGTATCAATATTCCCAGGTTGAAAAATCAGTCCTTCAAAAAGAAGCTGAGGAAATAAAGTCGGGCCTGAATGCTCTTGAGACACTGGGCTGGGGAGAAAAATCTGCAGTTGACAGAGTACTTGCGCAAGGCGAGTTGATGAGCGCCAGAACAGTGGGAGCTAAGCTTGAGCTTCTTGGTTATAAAGTCCGTGTGATAGACGCAAGAAACCACCTACTCACCAGAAAAGATGGGAGGGTTGATGAAAAGCACAGTGCCGGCGAATTCTCTAAGCTTTTCAACTCCATTGAAGTTGATACCATCCCGGTGATTACCGGTTTTATTGTACGGGATCATTTGGGGCGTACTTCCAATCTCGGCTTAAACGGCAGCAATTATTCAGCCTCCTTAATAGCCTCTTTCACCAATGCTTCTGAAATTCAAAACTGGACCGATGTCAATGGATTGTTTTCGGCCAATCCTAAAATAGTACCCGATGCCGAGCCAATTCCAAAGCTGTCCTTTTCAGAGGCCAACGATCTCGCTAATTTTGGTGCGCATATATTACACTCCAAGACCCTGCAGCCATTGATGCAGAAGAAAATCCCATTCCGAATACTCAACTACCTGCAACCACAGGCACCGGGGACACTCATATCAGGTCATCAATCAAAGGGCAATGCCAAGGCGGTTACCGTTGTTGAGGATATTGCACTGGTTGTAATCGAGGGCAATGGACTGTTGGGGAAAATTGGCATAGATGCCCGCATTTTCAGCACCCTGAGTAAGAGAGGAATCAATGTGCGGTTGATTTCTCAGGCCTCCACGGAAAGGGAAATTGGCTTTGTCATTGAAGAGAGGGACGGTGAGGCTGCAATCGAAGAATTGAAAAGAGAATTTGCTCCCGATATTTCAGCAGGCGACATTTCCACCATTGATTTAAACAGTGATATTGCTTCCGTGGTGATAATTGGCAGGCACAGTAAAGCATTGGAGAGAGCTCTCAAATCACTGAATGAAAACAGCATCCGCGTCCACCTGGTATCTCACAGCATTCGAGGCCGTCACATCAGTCTTATTATTGACAGAAAAAAGCTAAACAAGGCTGTTCGGGTGGTGCACAGGGCCGTTTTCCAAAAAACTTCCCCCATCCACGCTTTTGCAATAGGTAAAGGAGAAGTCGGCGCTGAATTTATACAACAGGTACTGGAGGGAGAAAAAAGCGATGCCCCGGAACGGATAAAACTAATAGGAGTAGCAGACTCTAAGAAGTTTTTCACAGATAAAAGCGGCATAGGCGACAATTGGAGGGAGGAGCTTAATGCCGGTAAACCTTTTGACCTCCGCGATATTACAAGGGCAATAGATGCCATGGGGCTGGGCGATGTGGTCGTAATTGATAATACCGCCAGCCAGGAAATTGCAGATCAGTACATCTCCCTCATTCAAAACGGCTTTCACCTCGTGAGTTCGAACAAAAAAGCCAATGCAGCGGATCTCAATTTTTACAAAAGACTGCGAGAGGCGCTAAAAATCCACAGGCGTGAATATCTCTACGAGACCAATGTTGGAGCTGCTCTGCCGGTCATTCAGAACATTTCCCAAATGATTAATTCCAATGCCGACATTCAGAAGGTAAACGGGGTGTTTAGTGGATCACTGAGCTACATATTCAACAGGTTCTCCGAAGGAGAAACCACTTTCACAGAAGTTCTGAAACAGGCAAAAAAACTGGGCTACACAGAACCTGATCCCTCACAGGATCTGTCGGGTATGGATGTAGCGAGAAAGGTTTTAATCCTGGCCCGGGAATTGGGCATTGAAGCTTCCATTGGAGATGTAACCATTGAAAATCTAATTCCCGAATCTCTTCGAAGTGCCGACCTGCTCCACGATAAAAAAGCCGGAGAGCAATTAAACCAGCACTTCCATTCTTTGAAGGAGGAATTGGAAGAGGGCGAGGTTTTAAGATACATAGGCGAGGTGCAAATTGACCCACTTGTCTTGCGAACTGCCCTGATCAAGGTAAATAAAAGTGGACCACTCGGTTCTCTAAAAGGTTCGCATAACCTGTTTCAAATCTACAGCCGCACCTTCGGCTCATCCCCTGTTGTCATTCAAGGGCCCGGTGCAGGCGGGAAAATAACAGCTTTGGGTGTTTACAGCGATGTATTGAGACTGGGAGAAAAAATTAAATCGTAGAAATCCAGACTCAAAATGAAGATAGGCAAATTATTGATTTAATGACTCAATGGCTTTTTTGTTGGCTCCCTGACTCTGCTAAATCAGCCCCTCGTTGCGGAGTATTTTTTGCACCTCTTCTACAGAAATTTCAAAAGCCTCACTTAGTTGTTGAGGTTTAAGCCCGCATTTGTACGTCTTTACAATATTCCTCTTGATAGCAGCTTTCTGGCGCTCCTGCATCTCTTTTTGCCGCTCCTGCATCTCTTTCTGACGCTCCTCTATCTCTTTCTGAAATTCCTCTTTGATTTTCTGAATTTTCTCCTTGTTTTCTTTATCCGCTTTTTTATATCCCTCTAATAAAATCTCCTCGTAGGCATTTTTTGGCCCGCGTTTTACTATGCTGGAAATTGAGCCTAATGACTCCATGGGATTAATTATTAAAGAATTACTTAATAAGGCCTTCCCCTTTGAGGATTCTAAGCACTTTTTCTTCTGACAAATCAAAAACATCACTGATTTGCTGAAGTTTAAGCCCATAGTTATATGATTTCACAACATTTCTTTTTGTTGTGGCTTTTTGTTCCTCTATCTTTTCCCTCTGTGCCTTTTCATATCCCTCTAACAAAATCTCTTCGTAGGCATTTCTTGGCCCGCGTTCCACTATGTCGGATATAGGTTCTAATGCTTCCATGGCTTTTTCCTTATTAGTAATCATGTAGTAATAGTAAACAATGGCTGTTCCCGTTAGGTTCCTGTCGTTTTTGTCTATTTCTAAAAATATCTTGCTGGCTGAACGCATTAAATCCTCTTCGTCCCAGGCTCGTTTGAGAAGTAATTTGATGCCCCTCCATATGCCTGCCTGAATCATCAGTATTTCACTCTCCTCAGTGGCTTGAATGTTGTCAAATATGTAATCGAATTCCGGTATGTACTTCTTCAGTGAATCATCCAGATCGTTGTAGAGGCTTCTATGCGTGTGGTACTCCCAGGGGTCTTTCCCGTGGTAGAAAAGAACGGGAATCACCGGCCGGGGTTTTTTACCCTCTTTTACCTGCTTGCCCAGCCCGGAAAAAATATACTGGCCCAGTTGAATGGTCACATATTTGTCTTTCCACGATTTGAACTCCAGCAATATGGGCAGATACAAAGACTTTTTGAGTCTCTTCAGTGGGACTTCAAACAAAATGTCCGCGAAGGAAGTCTTGAGTTCTTCGTTCAGAAAACTTCCCGGCACTTCCTGAATTTTAGACAAATCGATTTGCTCAATCAAATCTGCGGGCAGTCGGTGTTGAAAGTACGATTGCGCACGTTCAATATCCTTGAAAACCGACTTCATAAACAGATCATGTATGTTTTTGTCATCCGCCATACCGCAAAGCTAAGGGCACGGATTTCCATTAACCGTAGAATAAACGTTTGTAAACGTATGTAAACGGCAATTCTCAATTCGTCCATTTAGGCATGTGATCCGCCACTGAGGATTGATGTCGTATCTATTCACCTAATTCTTCGATTCGAATCGAAGAACGATAAAATCTGAGTCATTTTTTGATCTAAGGAAGTTAACCAAATTCTAATATTAACCATTTATCAACTTTTCTGCTTACTTTTGGACCAGCACAATGTCTTTACCACATACATATGCTAAATAAGTTATTTCAAACTTTCAATCAGATGAAAAGAATTTACCAGTTTGTTTCGGCTATTTTGGTTACCTCATTATTTACGGTAGGTATTCAGGCACAACCTGCAATGAATATAGGGGCCAAAAAGTTTCTGTCAGAGCACAGTGAAGTATTGCGAACGGGAATGCCCCTGGAAGCTGATTTTATTGAACATTACGACCTGATCGTGGACAGGAATGAACATCTTGTCGGTGTTACTGCGATTGTGGATACAGACGATTTTGATACTGGTGGATTGGACAGGTTAAATGTACAAAATGATACCAGGATAAATGACCTTTGGACATTCAGGGTGCCGCTGTCAAATATGGCCGATTTTCTGGAGTTACGTGGACTTAGATACATTGAAATAGCTGAGCCGGTAGATCCTCACCTCCAACGCTCTACCGTGGACTCACGAACAGATTCCGTAAACCTGGGACTGGGCCTTCCTGAAGCATATACAGGCGCGGGGGTTATCATTGCAATAATTGACTGGGGATTTGATTATACCCACCCCACATTCTACGATTCGACACTTACAGAGTTAAGGATTTCCCGGGCATGGGATCAGAACAAATTATCCGGTCCGGCTCCTGATGGCTACTCATTCGGTACAGAATACGTCGGTCAGGATGCCCTGCTGCAAGCCCAAAGCGATACCCTTTACGTATTTGGACCCTCTTCCCACGGCACCCATGTGGCTGGAATTGCTGGGGGTAGTAGCGGTGGTACTGCACACAAAGGGGCGGCACCTGATTCAGAATTGATTTTCATTTCCCTTCGAAGGGACGGCCCTTCACTGGTCGATGCTTTTCAATATATCACAGACTATGCAGCCTCCGTGGATAAACCCTATGTCGTCAACATGAGTTTTGGTAGTCACCTTGGGCCACATGATGGCACTTCTTTGAAAAATTACGGCATAGACATGTTGCACGGCCCGGGTAGGGTTTTTGTCGGATCAGCGGGCAACAATGGCAATGCTCCTTTCCACCTGGACATGGATTTTACAGAGGCACAGGGAGACACCATGCTAACAGTAGTAGGTTTTGGCAGTGGACCCGAAATTTTCGGACAAACAGTCTCCATTTGGGGTTCTGAAAACAGTGCTTTCAGCGTCTC
>SKLY01000246.1 GCA_007121335.1 Saprospiraceae bacterium
CGAAACGCTTCCGTAAAACGTCTCCTTCTTCGCTCTTCCATTGTTAATTTCTTTGTCATATCTAACAAATTTACGGAAGTTATCCACATAAAATCTGTCAACGTATTCCATGAGACAGCAGTTGATCTTAGAGGATTTTTCTGGACTTTAGAAAACCCCAAAAATCTGAATCCTAACTACCCGACTTCGAGGTTTCGCTCTATTGAAAAAACACGCTCAAAAGCCGGAGCAAATTTTAAACATAGCGGGTAGAACAATGCACCAGGTGGATTGTTTACCCAAAAAACATTAACACAAACAACAAAAATTATGTATCCACCAGAACTAGTGGCCCCGATGGCCAAAGACCTGACAGATCACGGTTTTACAGCACTAAAATCAGCCAGTGAGGTCGAAAATGTAATAAAGAACAGCGATGAACCATTGCTGCTTGTAATAAATTCGGTCTGTGGTTGTGCAGCAGCCAATGCCAGACCCGGCGCTAAGATGTCACTCGATCACGAGAAAGCACCGGCGGAATTGTACACTGTTTTTGCAGGAGTCGATCGGGAGGCAACGACCAAAGCGCGGGAGTTGATGATCCCCTATCCCCCCTCTTCACCCAGTATCGCACTTTTTAAAGACGGGAAGTTGGTTCACATGCTGGAGCGACACCACATCGAGGGGAAACCCGCGGAAATGATCGCTGAAAACCTCAGAGCTGCATATAACCAGTACTGCAACTAATACGCAGAAAGTAAAGCTGTAAGCTGTTGAGATAAAGATTTGAAAAAAGCCTCCCGGTCGGAACCAGGAGGCTTTTTTTATGTGATTAGTGAAACGATTATGAGAATCGCTATCAAACCTTTTCGAGCACAATAGATGAGGCCCCGCCGCCACCGTTGCATATTGCAGCACAGCCGTAGCGTCCGCCCTTAACATGAAGGACATTAGCCAGTGTCATTGTTATCCTCGTGCCGGATACACCGATGGGGTGACCGAGAGAGACCGCGCCTCCGAATACGTTTACTTTGTCTTCGCTGAGATTCAGCGCACGGATAAATGCGAGGGCAACCAGAGAAAAGGCTTCATTGGCCTCAAAATAATCGATATCGCCAAGGCTCAAACCCGCTTTTTTAATGGCTGCTTTGGCTGCCGAGGGAGGTGTGGTGGTAAACCATTTTGGCTCCTGAGCAGTGTCGGCCATACCCACAATTTTTGCCAGTGGCTTGAGTCCGAGTTCTTTTACTTTTTCGCCACTCATCAAAACCACTGCAGCTGCACCGTCGTTGATGGTGGAAGAGTTCGCAGCCGTTGCCGTACCGTCCTTGCCAAATGCCGGTCTCAAATTGGGCACTTTTTCAAATTTCACCCTTCTGAATTCCTCGTCTTCTTCCATGCGAACGGGCTCTCCCTTTCGCTGCGGGATTTCAATGGGATAAATTTCATTTGCCAGGTAGCCTTTTTCAGTGGCTTCAGCCGAACGCTTGTAGGACTGAATGGCGTAGCGGTCCTGTTCCTGCCTGCTTATTTCCAGTTTGGAAGCAGTGAGGTCAGAACTCACACCCATGGCTGAATTTTCGTAGGCGTCAGAAAGTCCGTCCCGCTCGAGACCATCAATCATTTTTCCACCTCCGAACTTGTAACCAAATCTCGCTTTGTCCAGGTAGTAGGGAATATTGGACATACTCTCCATTCCACCGGCTACCACTACTTCATTGGCACCCGCCATAATCGACTGTGCGCCGATCATGATTGATTTCATCCCGGAAGAGCAGACTTTATTGACAGTGGTACAGGGCGTCGAATCGGGAATGCCGGCACCCAGGGCGGCCTGTCTGGCCGGAGCCTGACCGACATTTGCAGAAATAACATTTCCAAAAAACACCTCATTGACCTGGTCTCCTTTGATATCAGCTCGCTTCAACGCACCTTTAATTGCGTGAGACCCCAGTTTTGGAGCCGTAAAACGCGCCAGTTGACTGCCAAAACTCCCAAAAGGAGTTCTCGCCATTGATACTATAAATACTTCTTTCATGTGATTTAAAATTTTGCTTTTCGACGCTAAACTAACAAGTTTGGTAGAAACAGGTTGGATTAATGAAGGCTAATTTCCAGACCGGAGCAAATGAGTTTTTCAATCATTGGTTGTCAGCAATTTAAAAATAAAGGATTCCCGACATATCGGATAGTACGCAGAGTTCCATTGGAAAAGGAGTGGTTAATCCCGCCTTTTTCTATCTTTACCCCCGAAAAATCAGACCGAAAGATATCCCGTGGCCACCGGTTTGTTCGTTAGGTTTTCGGGGTCAGCAATTCCGGGGCTTTTTTGCAAAAAACCGGTTTGCGTCCAAAACAAAAGTCAGTGATATGCTACAGACAAGCAATTTGAGTTACCATTACCCCCGTGGAGAAGCCATACAGTTTCCCGATATTGAATGCCGTGCAGGACAGACTCATCTCGTCCTCGGTCAATCGGGAAGCGGGAAAACCACCCTTTTGAACCTCATTGCAGGCCTGTTAAAGCCCAAAGAGGGGTCCGTGGTCATTGACGGTGAATCTATAAATCAGCTGTCGGGGACCAAATTGGATAAATTCCGCGGCAGAAACATCGGACTGATATTTCAGGAACCGCATTTCGTGCAGTCGCTCACCGTGGTGGAAAACATCATGTTGGCGCAAAAGCTGGCCGGTAAAAAGCCCGAACGGCAAAAAGTACAGGAGTTGCTCACGCAATTGGGAATAGCCGGAAAAACAGCTTCCAGACCCGCGCAATTGAGTTCCGGAGAGCGGCAGCGCACAGCAATAGCCCGCGCGATCATCAACAAACCGGCACTTTTGCTGGCAGACGAGCCCACCTCCGCCCTTGACGATTACAATTGCAAGGCCGTTGTACAGTTACTGGAGGAACTGGCAGAGAAAAATAAGTCCGCACTGGTGGTGGTCACCCACGACAGTCGCCTGAAGTCACTGATTGAAAACAAAACCACACTCAATTAATTATGAGCTTTCTGAAACTCAGTCTTAAGAACCTCTTTCACCGCCCGCTCAATCTGCTTTTGAGCTTAATGCTCTTTGCCCTCGGTATTGGATTGATCTCCCTGATGGTCAATGTAAATACGCAGGTTGAAAAGCAGTTCGAAAACAACCTGGCCGGCATTGATCTGGTCATTGGAGCCAAGGGGTCCCCGCTTCAATTGGTACTTTGCAATATGTATCACGTGGACAATCCCACGGGAAACATCTCCATAGATGAAGCAAAGCCCTTTCTCAACCCAAACAATCCACTTGTGCGCAAAGCCGTACCCCTTTCACTGGGAGACAACTACAGAGGGTATCGGATTGTGGGAACAACCAAAGACTTCCCCACTCTTTACGACGCCACAACGGCAGAGGGCAGAATTTGGGAGTACGATTTTGAAGTGACCGTAGGGGCGCTGGTAGCCAGAGAGCTCGGACTCAGTATCGGGGATGAATTTCACGGTGCGCATGGTCTCGGAGGAGCCGATGTTCACGTACACGATTATGTGCCTCCCTACGTGGTAAAAGGCATACTGGAACCCACGGGTGCTGTCATCGACCAACTCATTCTTACCAATACGGCTTCCGTTTGGATGGTGCACCACGATCATGATCACGACCACGGGCACGACCACGAACACAACCATGATCACGATCACGACCACGACCACGGGCACGATCATAATCACGACCATGACCATGGACACGACCATAACCACGAGCACGGCCACAGCCATAATCATGACCACGACCACGGACACGACCACCACCATGAGCACGGGCCGGGATGCGGGCATCACCACGATTTACACAGTGCTGAGGATCAAAAGGGGTCCAACCGGGTGGAGTATCTGTTAGACTTTCACGATGAAAATATCACGGCCATTCTGCTCAAGTTTTCGGGCAGAAATATTCAGACATTGAACATGGCGCGACAGATCAATGAAAACACCAACATGATGGCGGCCTCCCCGGCCTATGAGATAAACAGACTTTTCGATATGATGGGGACTGGCATAGATGCCATTGGAGCGCTCGGTTGGATAATCGCCATCGTTTCGGGCTTCAGCATTTTCATTTCCCTCTTTCAGTCGCTCAATCGCAGAAAATACGAGCTGGCCCTGATCAGGGTTATGGGTTCTTCGAGAATGGGCGTGTTTTCCCTGGTGATTCTCGAGGGTCTCTGGATTGCTGTGATGGGATATGTAGCGGGAATGGTACTGAGCAAAGTCGGGATGTTTGCTGTGGCCGGCATGATAGAATCCGGTTACCGCTACGCCATCGAGCCAATGACATTTATGCAGGCAGATTGGCTTTTACTCGGTGCCTCACTCATCATTGGATTCGTCGCAGCACTGATACCGGCCATTTTAGCCATGCGCACAGATATCGCCAAAACACTGAGTTCGGCCTGATTTATCTATTGGCTAAAAGAAAGCGGTTGAATCGCAATGGATAAGATTTAACTAAACCAAAATAATTAAAGCCCCGTTGGGTTATATAAATCGTCGAAAATACGGAAGAAAAATGTTGAAACAGATCACAAAGCATATTTGCAGCGCAATAGCAAGCCTGGTACTCATTGTAGCCATGACACACACAGCCCAGGCACAGATACCAGGAGAGGACGGAGGCCTTTGGAGAACACTTTCCAAGCTCTCCTACGAAAAGCAGTACAATGACATGTTCGGTTTTGAAATAGACATGCCCGTATTTAGCGACGAAATCAAAGCCCTCGAAGACAAGGAAGTCCTAATCCGGGGGTACATCATTCCCGTGGAGGGCTACCGCAACCACAAGGAGTTCATCTTCTCCGCCTACCCCTACAGCCAGTGCTTTTTCTGTGGTGCAGCGGGACCGGAGACCGTAATGGAAATCTACGCAGAAAAGCCGGTGCGCTTCACCTCCGAGATGATCTGGCTCAAAGGCACCCTCGTGCTCAACGACTCCGATGTCAATCACCTCTTTTACATACTGGAGGACGCCAGGGAGGTTTCGGAACCGGTGAAGTGATAAGTAATTAAAAAGCACGTAGCTTAATTTGTTGTTTAGGTTTTCATGTCGATGTTTGGTTGATGATTGATAGCCTCATTGGTTGATGGTTGATGGTCGATGGCTGATGGCCCTTTGCGAGCGAAACCTTGATGTAGCCTGCAGTATATCATTATACAGGGATTGTTGGTTTTTCGGTTTTCTCTCTCCGTGTTCACGGTTCCTCGGTGGTGGAC
>SKLY01000141.1 GCA_007121335.1 Saprospiraceae bacterium
TGAAAATAGCCATTTTTAAAGGTTGAAGTATTGCATGTAAATCATGGGATTTTTTTAATTGGGGATTTTGGGAGATATGCTGAGGGAGAGTATGGCACTTTTCGTTATTCAAACAAAGGTGTTTTACCAGCCATTTTGGTTATCATAAATCCACTGGTAGTTTGGTCAACAGAACCAAAGAGCTTATCAGGTGATAATTTAATGTGTAAAGAGTGCGAAATAATTTGAGAAAAATTAAGTATTTTATAGGAAGTTTCTTATGTTTGTTCGTAGCATTAATTTATTACAGGGTAAATGTGCAGAATTATGCCGAAAACCTGAATTAGTAAAGTTTCCACTGACTGAGATTAAGTTGCACGACAAAAATAAACACCAGTAAGACAAACAAAATCAATGAAATTGAGAATAGGTTCCCTCCTGTTTATTGCCATCTGCTTCCTGGTAATCGGATGTGAATCCGAGAATATAGAGGAATACTTCGCAGATGCGGAGTGTCCCACCGACAATGTAAGTTTCCAGGCCGATGTGAGACCTATCCTGGATTCTCATTGCATGGCCTGCCACAATTCACTCGCACAATTGGGAGGAGTGGTTTTGGAAAGCTATGAAGATGTATTGGTTTATGTTGAAAACGAGCGTCTGTTGGGTTCCATAAAGCACCTTCCCGGTTTCAGTCCCATGCCGCAGATAGGTACAATGTTAGACGACTGTTCTATTGGAAAAATTGAGGCCTGGATACAAAGTGGTGCTCCTGATAACTAAAGCTACAGAATTATGAAAATTCGAAATCTCATCGCGGTTTTTTTTCTCATTGTACTCGCCCTGGGTGCTTATGTGTACTTTTTTATCTACCACAAAGCACATGAGGATATTTACACTGCAGAACCAGATATTACCATAACTGCTGAGGAATTGTACATGGCATTTCAGGAAGATGAACTCTCGGCCAATGATACCTATCTCGGAAAAATCATTCGAGTCTCGGGTACTGTGTTGGAAGTCGAGGTGGAAAATGGGGGTGAAATAAGCGCTATTAGATTGGATGTGGGTGAAATATTAGACGGAGTTGTCTGCGAAATGGACAGGGTCTATTTGCGCGAGACCGGTGAAATACAACCAGGAGATGAAATTACCCTTCAGGGGGTTTGTACAGGATACCTGGAAGATGTAATATTGAATCGATGTGGAATAATAGATATCGAATAATAAAACCCGGCAACCGTGAAGCTACTCTACCTCACTTTTACCTTTTTGATGATCGGCTCTTTCGCCCTTCAATCACAGAATATTTACTACACAAGAGAAGCCCGGATTTTCTTTTATTCCGAAGCACCGCTTGAGGATATTGAGGCCCACAACAATCGAGGCTCATCCGTCATTGACTTTGACAATTGTGAGATTGAATCTTCCGTGCTCATCCGGGGGTTTATGTTTGAAAAAAGCCTGATGCAGGAGCATTTCAATGAGAACTACATGGAGTCCCATAAATATCCCAGGGCCACCTTCAAAGGTACATTTGTCAATTGCGAAGAGATAACCATTGAATCGGATGGCACTTACCCCTTTATTGTTGAAGGAGAACTTGAGATGAGGGAAATTACAGGGGATGTTATCGCGGAAGGTAAAATTGTGGTTGAAAATGGACAAATCAGCGGAACAGCGGAATTCACTGTTAAGGTAGCTGATTTTAATATTCGCATTCCCGCACTTGTCAGGGATAATATCGCAAGGGAGATTGATGTGAGGATCGAAGCGGATTATAAAAAACTCGACCGCTGATTTTGTTCATAACTGCTGATTGATCGGGTTGAATTGCCGGTCAACCCACCAATGAAAACCTTAGAATATGATGAAAAACAGATTGTTGACAAGGTGTTTTCCGGTATGCTTGCTATTACTTGGATTTGGTTTGCTGCCCTTTTGGACACATGGGCAGGATAGCTTGTTGGATATGATAAATGAAGAGGAGGAGGAAGAGGTGGAATACGCAACTGCTTCGTTTAAAACCAACCGCGTTATCAACCTCCACTCCCTGGAAAACACCCACCCGGGCATTTTGGACATAAAAATCGGCCATCGATTCGGCCTGATAACCGGGGGTGTTGACAACTTTTTCGGACTCGACAATGCAGTTACCCGAATTGGAGCTGATTACGGATTGATGAACAATGTACAAATAGGCCTTGGCCGCAGTACCTTTCAAAAAACGGTAGATGGTTACGTGAAATACCGCATCCTCCGTCAGAGCACCGGTGCTGTTGAAATGCCTTTGACACTGTCCGCTGTTGCTTCTGCTGCCGTCAGGACGGACCCCTGGACTGTCAATGATGTAAAAGTGCCCAATAAGTTCCGGTGGTTTTACACCTGGCAACTGATAGCAGGTCGAAAAGTTTCCGATTTTTTCACTGTCCAGTTGAGTCCCGGTTTGGTGCATCGCAACCTGGTAGAAACCTCTGATTTGTCCAATTCGGTCTTCAATGTGGGAATCGGTATGCGTTTTCGCCTGAGCCGGAGGGTCACCCTGAACACCGAGTGGATTTATGTTCCATCTGATCAAATCGACGACCAGTATCGCAACTCGCTCTCAATTGGACTGGATATTGATACCGGAGGCCATGTATTTCAATTGCACTTCACCAATTCTCTGCCTATGGCCGAAAATGGTTTTATTACGCAAACCACGGGTGACTGGTCAAGCGGAGACATACACTTCGGCTTTAACATTGCCCGGGTTTTTACCATAGTTAAGCCGGAGCGTTTTAGAGACTAGGGGTTAGAGCGGACAAATAAATGAACTCAGTGACTCATTCCAATATTCAAAACATCGGGCTCACCGGTTTTGCCGCATTGTTGCTGTGGATACACTATCATTTTTTTCACAGCGGCTATTTTGGATACGATGAATTGCAATACACCGAATTGGCTGCGCAAATGCTGAGTGGAAATTTCAGTCATGAGCTCAATCTCTTTGCCTATCGCTGGTCTATAATCCTACCTCTCGTTTTGTTCTACTCCCTTTTTGGCATAGGTGACTTTGCCAATATGCTCCCCTCCATGATAGCTCTTTTGCTCATTGTATTTTTGGTACTCGATCTGATGAAGCAGTATGGGGTGGGATTTCGGATTCTGGCAGTATTGTTTTTGGTATGCAGTGCCATTCATCTGATGTACCTGGTCAAGCCAATGCCGGATTTATTGGTGGAACTCGGTTTCCTCATTTGTTTTCTGGGCTGGTACGGACACCATTACAGGGGAAAGTCCGCAATCAATTCTTCTCTTATGTTGATTGGCGGTGGAGTATTTATTTTTCTGGCGAAAGAGAGTTTTCTCATCCTCTACCCTTTTTTTCTCGCATTGTTAATCTACGATTTGCGAGCAGGAAAGAAGAAGAAATTTTGGGCACTGACTACCGGCGGGTTACTGGCTTTTCTAGGTCTGTATTTTTTGTACTTCTTGTTCAGCACGGGTAATCCCCTCATGCGTGTGGAGGCACTTTTTCACGACCGGTATATCAGTGAGTGCACATACGAATACCAGCCGATTGAGGTGCTACTTCGGCGAGTTCTATACGAAATGTGGTTGAGCTTCATGAGATTTGGAGCTTTGATTCCCCTGGGGTTTTTGATACTGTTACATAGAACTTACCGGCTTCCTGCAGCTGAAAAATTCATTCTGGTCTCTTATGCAGGGCTTTTGCTATTGTCCAACTTTATGACTATCTCCTACAGTAGCTATGTACCACTTTGTGACGATGTCCGGCATTTCCTTTTTGTCTATCCCCTGGCTGCTGCAGTTTTGATCATTGGGTTTTCCCGATTGGGATATTGCCATTTCTGGACCAGATTGTTTATTGCTTCCACGCTGGTATTTCAGTGGTATTTAACGACAAGCTTTTTCCCTGAGAATTACACCTACATTTACCTGCCCATCGCGGCTGGAGTATTGTTTTGGGGGAAGTTCAACACCAAATTGGCCTGGGGGCTGTTGGTTGCAGCGGGACTTTTTTATCCCTACCTCTCATCAGCCCGATATCATCAGGTTCTGAATTTTTCGGCGCAAAAAGAATTGCTGGAATATGTCCTTGAGCAAGGGGCTCCAATTATTGTGGTAACAGACCCGTCGAACGCGCGAATTGGTCGTTTTTACGCAGGATACAGCGAGGATGATATTGTTTTTATGAGCTTTGCGGCATATGCCGGGATGGAGAAACCAGTGGAAAAACCGGTGTATTTTATATCCAATGGAATGACATCCTACCACAGTAATATTGATTGGGGTACCGTGCCTTCGGAAATAATCAACGCACAATCCGAAAAAGTCCCCTTAAAGGAAAACGCCATAGGTAGAGTCTACTTAATATCTGAATAGGAAATCGCTTATTTGGTGCCAGGTAGGTTTAAATCTATTTCAAAACGTGGACCAGTTCCGCCATCATCATTGCCGTGGCACCCCAGAGAATTTTACCCTTCAGGTCAAAGTAGGGTACGTTTTCGAGGTGTATGTCACATGTGAGTTTCATTTTGGTGGTTTTTCTACAATCATCGTTTAGAAATCTTTTATAATTGCAGGTGATGACCTCTGCTATTTCCGTTACCTGTAAGGAAAATTTCGGCCTGGACCTTACAAATCCGACAAAGGGATGTACCAAAAAATTGCTCACCGGGATATAGAGATTTGACAGTTTACCCAGCACCTCAACTTCAGCGGGGTCAACTCCAATCTCTTCGTTGGTTTCCCGGAGTGCGGTTTCCCTCATGTCGCTGTCCTCTCGCTCTTTTTTTCCTCCCGGAAAGCCGATTTGGCCCTTGTGTCTGTCGTCGTGGTAATGGCTGCTCCTTCTGATAAATACCAGCTCTGTGTGACCGTTTTTATCTGGTATAAACAATGCAAGTACGCTTGCTTTATTAGCTCCTTCAGGTGCTTTTGCCTTGCGGTGGTGACCCACAACGGCCATTTCCATATGGGCCTTGTGTCCCGGGAGAGGTTCCCTTAGAGCCTTTTCAATATTTTGCATCAGTGAAATGTCCATACCCTTTCAGTCATCGCTTTCCGGGATAAAAACCCCCTCTCTTACTAAATGGTTGAGATTAAACTCTGAATGTGCAGGTAAAAATAAACCAAATCACCAGTGGGTAAGTCTGAAATCACTCATAGATGGTGAATCTCAGGTATCCATCTTCTTCCCTGACTGCTCTGACTCCTTCACCGGCTTTTATTACGGCCACTTCTGTCCGTCTGTTGTAGGCGTGTTCTTCCTCTGTGCATTGGACACCTTTCCGGCAGTGGTTGCGCAATTGGGTTTCACCAAAGCCCGCAGTGCGAATCCTTTGGGGTTCAATGCCGGCGGTCACCAGGTATTCCATTGCGGAATTGGCGCGCCGCTGGGAGAGTTGGAGGTTGTAAAGTTCACTTCCCCGGCTGTCGGTATGAGCACGCAATTCGACAACCATTGCTGTGTCTCTTTTCATAATGGCAGCGAGTTCATCCAATTCACTGGCAGCACCTTCGCTTATCAGGTGGGAGTTGTACTCGTAGTAGATGTTTTGCAGTTCCAGCACAGTTCCCTCTCTGACCACCTCGACCTCTTTTGGTTCGATCCTCAATCGAATTTCTTTTGGGCTGTTATTTTCAACAAAAACAGCCTCCCGTACAGGGTGCCGGTCTTCAGCGGTTGCAAAAATCCGGTATTGGCCGTTGAGGTTCATGCATTTTGAATATATATCCTCCTCGGCCGAAAGCGTGTCCACAGCACCTGTTCGCATATTCTCTACCCACAAACGGGGGTCAATGATGTCCTTTTCCTCAGGACAGACCAGAGTGATCGATGTAGGTCTGCAGTCTCTGTCCATTTCAATTTCAACAACTTTGTGATCAAATCCGGTGTCGAACTCGAGGTTTTGCAGTACAGACTGGGTTCCCTTTTTGGAGGCAAAAACAAAGAAATTTGTTTCATTGGTTCTGCTATCCATCAGGCATCTTCCCTCTCGATTTGTGAGGCACCGAAAGACCCCCGCCCTGTCGGCATCCACATCTGAAAGATTGAGACTGAGGTTGTTCTGAAGTGGGTCAAACTTTATGTTTCGGCCGGCAAATTGATCCAACAGGACTTTTTCCGGGATTAATTTCACCTCAACGTCACGCAGACTCCGTCCGTCATCTGCTGCAATAATGCGAAGCTCGAGGGACTTTATGACCGTTGCAGGCAAAAAACAACTGAGACCGCAGTTGAATTCATAGGTGCGGTCTATTTTGCCGTTTGCGTCCCGGTCGGAACTTATGTATCCACCCGTTCCCTCGCTGTTAAAGTAAATGCCAAAGTCATCGCCCCTGCTGTTAAAAGGGGCCGGTAGTCGCTTCGATTCTGATAACTGGCCGTTTTCAAAAGCTGCAAAATAAATATCCAGCCCGCCAATTCCACCTGGGCGATCGGAGGAGAAAAAGAGTCCCTCTGGAACTATGTGGGGAAAGACTTCATTGGAATTTGAATTGATTTTATCACTCAGAGGAACCGGGCTGGTCCAACCACCCTCGGTTTTATCTGCATAATACAAACTCATGGTTTTTCCCGGCTCTTCGAAGTCAGATGAAAAGTAAAGGCGATTGTTGTCAGCATCCCAGGAAGGATGCAGAAAATTGTACCTCGGGCTGACAAATGGGAGTCGTTCCGGTTTTTCTCCCTCACTTCGCTTCAGAAAAAGTCCCAGTTGGGTGCGACCCTGCCAGGTCCTTTTTTGATTGGCTGTAACAAAAAACCAGCCCCTCTTTTGGCAATAACTTGCGGGCCCGGCAACGGCTTGTTTTCCTTCTTCGGTGAGTCTCAACCTACGGGGCTCATCTGTCAGTTTATCAGGGCTTGAATACAGTAGAAAAAAACGGTCTTGATTTCCCAGGACGTACGGTACAGAAGTACTTGTGCTTTTATCGTAGGAAACCCAGAGCAGTTTTTCACCGTATTCCACCAGGGAGAATGAAGGGCCGTGTTGGTTGACATCCTTAAATTCTTCGAACTCTATGACGTGGATTGCGTTTTCTTCGTCCAAAAGAATGGGAGGTTGGGCCATCAAGCCAGTGGCAAGTAGGATGGCCGGTAGTGAAAAAGTTAATTTGAGCAATTCCATCTTAATCATAGTCTATGATTTTAAAAGAAGCGTGGAGACCTCATTTCACCGGTTTTTGCCCGGTCTCCAAAATAAATACTCATTGAAACTTCCAGGCTGCCATTGTGGTGGCGCCTGAATGAAGACAGTCCTATGTCGTAAGAAACCGTCATAAACCAATTGTCCGATACTTTTATCCCTCCGAGCAAGTGAACGGACTCTCCAATATTGCCGGTGGACCCCGACATGGACCGGTAACCGATGCCCGCAATAAATTCGTCTCCGATATCCAGCAGCAAGTTGACATCCAGGTTAATCGGAATGTCGGATGAGTAGCTCAGCATGAACTGGGGGTTTAAAATCATTTGCCTGCCCATCGGGATGCTGTATCCGGCCATTAGGTGCCAGTATCTTCCTCTTCCACTGCTCAAAATATCATCCGGGTCATCCAATTCAATGTGCTTTTTGGCAATGGTCGGCACAGAGAATCCTGCGTAAAGTCTGTCTGAGCGGATGAGCAGTGATGCCCCTGCGTTGAAATAGGTGGCATTTTCCATGTTTCCCTGCAGTACAGGATCCTGTCCAAAAGGCCGGGTCGTTCTGATGTTTTGTTCGGAAAAGTCGTGAGTCAGCCTTCCCACCCTGGCATTGACGCCCAGTCCTATCAGATAATCCCCATACCTCAAGTGGTAGGCGTAACTCAAATTAGTGGTGAGGTGCTCAGTCAGACCGATTTTTTCCCTTCTCAGAAAAACCCCAAGCCCAACGCGCTGTGGAGTAAACGGAATGTTGGCCTGAAGCGATTGAACGGATGGACTACCCTCCAGCCCCATCCACTGTTCTCGCACGCTGGCAGTCAATTCCACCCCGGGCACTGCACCGGAAAAGGCACCGTTATATGCCAGTTTGTTATAGAAAAACTGAGTGTACAGCGCATTTTCCTGAGCTTTGAGGCCACTCAGAGCAAGGAAAAATACAAAGATGATCAGCGTTAATCTCTCCATCAGTTTAGATTTTCCATAATCGATCAGTTTTTTCAAAAGCAGGTTCTAACCCCTGCAGCTTTTATCGTTTTATTACTACAAATCCATTGGCAGCTGATCTGCCGTCTCCAAAATCTATGACATAAAAGTAGGTTCCCTCTGGCAGTGGTCTGCCATTGTGGGTTCCCTCCCAGTCGTTTTCGTAGGGGGCGGCTCTAAAGAGCTCAGAACCCCATCTGTCGTAAATCCTCAATTCACTATCAGAATAGCGGTCAGAAGCCAGGCAGGGTATGATAAAGGCATCGTTAATTCCATCACCGTTGGGGGTGAAAATATTTGGAATTTCGCAGTCCTGGTCATCCCCGGCTTCAATGTACAAAACAGCGCGGTCGCATTTGTCCGGGCAGTTTACCAGGCAAATTTCGTAGGTGATGCGCACAGTTCCCGCCCATCTCTCGGAGGACTGAAAGGAAATTGCCTCTCCACCGGGAGTCAAAGTCCATTCTCCCTGCCCCTCCCCGGAAATTATCTCCAAATTGACCTCACCCGGAAGGTCGTCGTTTAAAAGAACTTCGCTTGTCACACCATCTCCCGGAAGAACCTGCACCGTATCATTTCTGGCATTCGGATTGTCCAGAAAATCAACTATCACTGTATCGGAGGAAAAATTTTCACAACTGCCATTTGAAAGAGTCCATATCAGGAAATTATCTCCCGGACTCAATCCATCCACCTCACTGACAGGCAGATTGACATCCTCAAAGGAAAGGGTCGGGTCCGGTGAAGACCAGGTTCCTGTAGCAACTGCCGGAAAATCCGACATCAAAACAACTCCGTTTTGCTGGCAACTGTGAAAATCCTCCCCCGCAAATGCGGTCTCATCCGGTATGGTATCGACTCTAAACTGCAAGGGTGAAGAAAAGCCGGAAAGGCAACCGTTCAGTTGCGTTCTCACTTGAATAGTATTGCTCCCCGCCTGGCTTAATTGAGAACTGAAAAGGTCAGCACAAATCGAATTGGTAGAAAGTATGTCAGCATCGAGGTCGTCATTCAGGAAATATAGATATGTAGCTCCACCCGTTAAAGAATCTCCGCTTATGCAGAGTTCCAAATGGTCGTCCCTGTCATCGAGACAGATAGTCTCTTCGCTCAGTGAAATGGATGGGGTTAGGGGCGTTGGGTTTACAACCACATTCTCCGGCTGAGATGGCTCTGAGTTGCAGCCGTTTTGTCTCGCAAAAACCCGGTATGTGCCTGTTTGACCGGTTTCTGCAGGCCAAAGTACGTGACGATCCACTCCCTGATCCAGCGGAATCGGTCCCGTCCAAATATAATTTACATCGGGATTGATATCCGTTTGCAACACTATGCTGTCTCCCTCGCAGTACTGTCCGCCACCGGTCAGAGTGGGTCTGCCAGGCACGGGATTTACCTCTATTACTATTTCTTCGGAAACAGCTGTGGTACATTGGTCAACAGTCACAAAAACGGAGTATTGACCGCCATCAGCGGATTGGCCGTCAGGTATTGAGAAAAGTGAATCCGAGGTGATTGAAATACCCGTTGGTCCAACCCAATGGAATCGCACTCCTGCATCAGGTGAGTAATCTGTATGCAATTGGATGTTGTCTCCTTCGCAGTAATTCATTTGATTGGACAAAATCAGTGGTTGGCGGCCGATGTTGTTAACCATTACCACTGTGGAATCTCTTTCAGAACGACAGCCGTCCAACTCGACCTCTAAAAAGTAAGTGCCGTTATCGTTTTCTGTCACATTGCTGAGGCAGGGCGAGGCGTGGTTGGAACTAAAGTTGTTGGGTCCGGTCCAGTGATAGGTGTAATTATTGCCGTTGTCGTCCGGTGTTAAAAAGGGTTGAAAGCAAAGGTCTGATGTCCCATCCACGCATGTTTGTCCCTGGTTGACAATGGCATCAATTTCGGGAGTGGTTTTTACTTCGAGGTCGGTCATTGCGGAGGCTGTACATCCACTTTGTGTCACCACAAAGACCTCATAGTTCCCTGCGTTAAATATTCCCCTAATCGTATCACCTATTGCAGAAAATCCTCCAGGTCCGCTCCACTCATAAACAGCATCGGGTATTGGATCTGCTATCAATAGAGCTGTGTCACCTTCGCAAACCGGGCTGTTGGAATGGGCATTGATGATGGGATTTTCGTCCACCACCACGGTAATTGGATCGGAAGCCACAGATGGGCATTGTCCAAAATCGGCTTTGACGTGCCAATCTCCCGAAAGCTCCGTTCCCACATTTTCAATGATCAATTGGTTGGTAGATGTAATCTGTTCTGAGCCATCCGGAAGGGTCCAGGTGTATCTGGTTGCCAGTGGTATATTGCTCACCCGTAGATGCAGCGTATCCCCGATACAGAGAAGGTTGTTTCCCTGGACAATCGGTTGGGGAGGACTTGCATCCACCACCACTTCGGCCTGTACAGCATCTGAGGTGCAGGTTCCCAGGGTAACCACCAGGTTGTAAATTCCCTCATTTTCAGGTCCTGCATTTGGAGTAACCACCGGGGATTGCATGTCCGAAACAAAACCGGCCGGACCACTCCAGTTGTATTCAAAAGCGGGACCAAGTGGGGATGACAGCGAAAGCTGATCTCCCTGGCACACACGCACAAATGCAGGGTCAATCTCCGCCACAGGGTCTTCCACTACTTCCACAGTTTTTGTTGCTGAGGGATTGGAAGTACAATCCGGGTTTTCAACCTGTACGTAAAAACGGTGGGTTCCAAGTGGTAGGTCAATAGAAAAAGAGGGTTGCGAAGTGGTGCCCAGTAAAACTCCAGAGGGAGGTGTTCCGCTGTACCACCGGTAAGTAATATTTCCCGTATAAACAGAAGAGGTCAACTCTATGGCGTCCCCTTCACAAACGATGTTGGATGTCGCATCGATCTCAGGGGTGGCAATTGTAGAAATGTTTACATCTACTGATCCACTGGCCGTACAACCTCCAAATCCTGTTATTGTCACACTGTAATTCCCGGAATTTTGAGGTCCGGTTCCACTAATTACCGGATTGGGGTTGTTGCTGCTGAAACCCTGTGGTCCACTCCACTGATAAGAGTACTGAGTAGGATCTCCGGGTGCATTTGAGAATAGATTCAGGGTGTCGGGTTCACAGAGGTCTATTGAAAACCCTGGCTTCAATCGATAGGGATCTATCGCTACGGTGCTTTGACAAGTCGAACTGTTGCCCGATTCGTCCTCCACAGTCAGTGTCACCTGTATTTCCTCGCCTGTATCGTCACAGGTAAATTTGTTGGGTTCAACCACCATTTGGGTAATTTCACAATTGTCCCAACTACCTCCATCCACTAAATCCGGGTCCAGTAAAAATGTATCCAGTGCCGATGGCAAGACCTCGATTCTCGCATTTTTGCAAATCGAATTTGGTGGGACCGTATCGATTACCTCCACTGAAAAGGAACAACCGCTCTGATTGCCCGAAGGGTCCAAAAGCAGGTATTCTATTAGGTTGTACCCGGTATTCAGTTCTACCCCGGGTAAATCTTCACCTGAGAAAAACGGTCCTTCAGAAGCCTGGGTGCTGCCACTGATTTCAATGTCGATCTGAACCGAGTGGTAGGAAATGTATCCCCTCACAAAACTGACACTGTCGCTTTGACCTGCCACATCAAACAAGGTGTCACACGGATTGATGCCGGTTCCGATTCCCTCGGGAAAGGCAGGCAGGTTTTCATTGGGTCTGAGTACAACCTCGATAAATCCACCCTCAACTTCTTCATTGAAAACGCTGTCCGGAATGGTGAAAAAGGCCAATCCAGGAATTTGACAATTGCCGGGCATAATGGTGTAGGTATCTTCCGGACCTCCTATGGTTCCGAGGGAATAACCACCTCTGGTACTCACCTCAAAAAACGCATATTGGCTGTCAATGTCTGCAATGAACTGAATAAAGACACCTGCATCTCCAAAACTTCCCCCGGTGAAAGGACCAAATTGAAGTGTCTTCTCAACAGCATTGCGGTCGCCCAGGTCTGGGTGTTGGAAAAAGTCGATAAATCCAAATTCGCCCGGTCCGTGGCTGTAAATATTGGTTCCAAAAATATCACATTCTGTCTGGTAGTCGATTTGTGGCAGTTCAAACCGGGCGTAACAAACCGTGTCCGGTGCAAATAACTGGGCGTTTTCAGGACAGGAGACCACAGGCTCAACCTGGTGTTCAACAACCAGGTAAAAGCTGCAAACACTGGTGTTGCCCGAGCAATCCGTAGCTGTGATGAGAACTGGATGGTTTCCTGCCGGAAATTCAAAACCCTCAGCAGGAAAGTCAGTAAGAGCAACAGGAGGCAAATAACCGGGGTATATTTTTACATCCAGTTCACTGGATTCCACCCTGGTATATTCAACATGGGCGATAACAAGTCCGGGTTGGCAAATTTCATTGATGAAAAAAGAACCGGACAGGCTGTCGTTGTAATAGGGTTGCAGGTGAAAAACCAAACTGTCATTTGACAACCATTCATTAATGCGCTGCTCATCCTGGATGTTGATCACTGTGGAGGAATTGCCACATTGCTCAGGAGTGTTTTCCGTAGTGCCCAGCAGTTCACCATTCTGATCGTAGATTAAGAAATACTCGGTGGGCTGTTCAGCATCAACCCCCACTAATTCAATTTCAAGCTCCATCGACAGGATTGGTTTTAGTGGGTCGTACAAATCACTGAAGACAAAAAGCACATCTTCCACAACTGAATTCGCATTACCGGGAGTGGAGGCCATTAGGAAAGCAGTATCTGAAACACTACCCTGCTCCATAGACATACCGCAGAGGTCATAAACCGAAAATCCGAGCTCCGTAAAAAAGCCTGTACAGGTATCTCCCGTGGTATTGACAACCACATCGGTAGGACAGTGAGAAAATTCCGGTGGCTGATCGCCTCTAAGTTCTAACAGTGAGGTTGAAACGCTTATATTTCCGCATCCATCATAAAAAACAAAGTCGATCTCTTCAGAGTAATGAACCGGGCCGGTGAGGGTATCACAGCTCAGTGGCTGAGGCATTTCAGGGGGTGTTCCTGGAAAAGTTGATTCATCTTCGGGATCGTAACTTCCTGAGAGGGCCACGAAAAACGACCACTCACCACATGGAGAATCAATTTCAGCAAAACCTGCATTGTCCAACCAGTTTGTAAACAATTCCGTATTGTCCGGTTCTCCACAATGCAAAATAAGGTCTTCAGTAGGTTCATTGATCGCAGGTGGAAGCGTATCGACAGTGAATATAAACTGGGTATCCACTGCTGTATTTTCGCATCCATCAGTTGCGCTCCAAATTCGAGATATGACTGGCTGGCAATCATCGGGACCGATCTCGTCCTCAAATTGGATGTTTATTTCCGACGCTTCGAAGCAGTTATCTGAAATATTGTTCGGAAAACCTGTGATGGCCGTATCTGCCGCAAACCTGCAGTCCACTGTGATATCCTGAGGCACGGTAAATACCGGTGGTTCAAAGTCGCTTACGATGACAGTTTGAGTGAATGTTGAAATATTACCACAAACGTCTTCAGCACTAATGGTTCTTTTCAATACCTGTTCAAAATCTCCGCATCCTTTCCAACTTTCTGCCAGGAGACTGTCGGTAAAAGAGATGGTAAAATCAGAACAGGGATCTGATACGGTGATCTGAAGAGAGTCAATGGGACCGTCACAATTGTACCAGGCTGTATCAGCTGTTCCTGAAAATGAGGGAGCGGATTCGTCTGTGATCACTGCTATACCCTGGAAAAATAAAATGTTGCCGCATTCGTCCTGCACCTCAAATTCAACCATCAACTCCAATTCGCAAAGGTCGGATTCGACTCCGGGATAAGGGCCATTGTTTATACTGCCTGAACCACTTCTTCCATCATTTGTGGACCAGTTAAAGTTTCCTGGGACAATTGGGCTACAGGGATCTGCAATTTCAGCCAATCCAAATTGCATAATCCAATCCTGAATTTCACCGTCAATTCCGGGGTTACACTGGAAGTTGGACACTTGCGGAGTGTCGATTAGCAGGGGTGGCATGGTGTCAATCACTTCGAAAGTAACCGGTTCTGAAGCCGGACTCAGGTTTCCACATTCATCTTCAGCAAAAAAGAGCACCTCTACCCTACCGGTCAGCCCACAGGAGGTATCTGAAGAGGCCCAAAACTGGTCGAGCAATTCGGAGAAATCCATTTCAGCATAAACACTCCAATCACTGCAATTGTCCATTGCTTCCATGCCTCCACCTGCCAGGTACCAATCCTCCAAAGCCGCCTCGATTTCTTCTGCATCCTCACATTGAATGATGGTGTCCCTGGGTTGCAGGGAGATTTCCGGGCCGATGGTGTCTATGACAATAAATTTCGCATGAGAAACCGCTTTGTTGCCGCAAAAGTCAGTTGCCAAAAATCCGATTTCAACCACACCTAGAGCATTTTGAATACTGTCACCGGTGCTTAGTTCCACTGATCTGCAGTCACCCTCCAGGCTGTTTAGCAGAGCCATCATTACCTGTGAATTGTCCGCTTCCAAACCATCCAACAACAAAGTAATTTCGATACTTTCAGTGGACCAACATGCAGAAGAAACTTGCGCTCCACCGTGATTTTCCAACCAGGAATGGAGGGTTGAATCCAGATTTTCCTTATCACAGGCCACCAGTTCATCGACTGGAGCAGTATCAAATTCAGGAGAGATTGTGTCCTGTATGTAAATGTAAGATTCTGCAGAGGTGGTGTTGCCACAAGCATCCTGGGCGACCCAGCTTACTGTCACTGTATCATTGCAGAGGAATTCACTGTCTCCGGGCATCGGTTCCAGATGCCACTCGACCTCGCTACAGTTGTCCGTGGCGGTTGCAAACCCATGATTGTCTATCCAGTTTTGTAGGATCGAGTCTCCATCCTCTACAGCGCAATCAATTACAAGGGGAACCGGAGGAGATGTGATGTCCGGTGGAATGGTATCCAGTATTTCAAAAATGGCGGTGGCAGTGGAAAAGTTACCACAACTGTCAATAGCAGAGAATTCAATTTCAAGTGGTCCACACAGCTTAGCTATTTCACTTGCAAGTGGCCCGTTGTCAACCAAATCAAAAGGACTCCCTTCGGGGTTTTCAATTTCGATCAGTTCGTATTGGTTATCGAGCCATTGGCTGTAAGCTTCCGGCAGGTCCTCGCAATTTACCAGAGTGTCCACTGGGCCGGTTATGAAAACCGGTGAACTGGTATCCGGTAGTTGGGTAATGGTTTGCACATAGGAGGCCTGGTTGCCAAACTGGTCTGTGGCCATGTATGTTCGAGTCCATTCTCCTCCGGCGCAAAGATCTGGAAGAGGGCTATCCTCAAAGGAAATGACCACATTCTGCCCTGTAGTGTCGCAATTGTCGAAAGCAAAAATATCTGCGTCGGGAAGATCGGCTTGGCCGTGTATTGTAGTATCGGAAGGCAGTGTGGCAGGATCAAATACAGGAGCAATGGTATCGACGAAAAATATCGAAAAGGTAAAGAAGAGGGTGTTGCCCTGGTTGTCCGTGACGCGGTAAGTCACCTCGACCTCAGTACCTCCGGGGATCAGATCTCCAATTTCATATCCACCACTGATATCCGTAAGTGTGCGGGTAATAATGAAACCTCCTGCACTTGAGCTCTCACATTCAGGATTGTTGGCTTCATCCCAAAATAGAGGTGCGACACAATTGCTGTCCACATAAATGGTATCCGGTCCCAGGAATTGGCAGGTAATTGGGTTTAGGGAAGCGGGAGTTGCATTTTTGCCCCATAGCGGAGAAAAATGGCCGAAACAAAATAGCAGGAATATACCTGCAACAATAAATCGATACCCATTGGACATACCAATCGCTGTTAGTTTTAAATTAACTGATAATTTACGGACGATCATGGGAAAACCCGAACCGGACAACCTTGATTCGGGACTGCAAGATAGGACTTTTTTTTCTTACCTCAAATTTTTTGCCGGCTTTTCAACTGATAAAATCTAATTGAGGCTTTTGAGGTAGAATGCATAATATGGTTTCCTACTTTTTCTTCTTCGAACCCTTTATTTTCTTCTTCAACTTATCTTTAAGTTCCTGAAGTTTTCTGTCCTCGACATTTTCATTTAGGAATTCATTGAGGTCATCTATATTGAAGTTGCCTTCGATCTCACCAAATTCGTTGATGCTGATATCAAGGCCTTCCAGATCTTTGTGCAGGTCGGGTTTTTTCTTGTCCTTCATTTTCTTTGGCATATCCTTAAAATTTTAAGCCTTTAAATCCAATAAACGTTTTGTCCTCTCCAGACATTTTTCCTTTCCGAGAATGGCCATTGTTTCAAAAATGTCAGGGCCTTTCATGGTTCCGGTGAGACTAAGCCTCAACAGAGGTAAAACCTTGCCAAAGTTAAGGCTTTTTTCCGGTATCCAGGTTTTGATTCTCTCTTCGAGGACTTTTTTCTCAAAGGGTTCCACTGAATCCAATAAATCCCTCAACCCCATCAAAATTTCCTCAGATTCCGGTTTCCACTTTTTATTCAGCGTTTTTTCATCCATGGGAAAAACATCTGAAAAGAAGAATGGAGCAGCCTCGGGCAATTCAGAAATGAGTTGGAGTCGCTCTTTCATAATACTGCAAATGTGCTCAAGTCTTTCGTCCCGACTGGGGTGATAACCCGCTTTGTTCAAAAATGGAATGGCCTGTATCGCGAGCTCATTATCCGGAGTATCAATCAGGTATTGCTGATTAACCCACTTCGCCTTGTCGAAGTCAAAACGCGCTCCACCCTTACTTACCCTCTCTAAGGTAAATTCTTTGACCAGACCTTCCATGCTGTAAATTTCCTGTTCTCCTCCGGGGTTCCAACCGAGAAAAGCGATAAAGTTGACCATTGCACGTGGGTCGAAACCCATTTCTTTAAAACCCGGATAGACCTCTTTTGATTCCGGGTCCTTCCA
>SKLY01000222.1 GCA_007121335.1 Saprospiraceae bacterium
GGGAAGAACCCCTGGCCCACCGAATTGATTTTTATCGGGATCCTGAAGGCGTGGCGGATTTTGCTTATACTGCCATTATAAAAATTAAGGAGGCTATAGACCGGTTGCACGCAGAGGACGAGCTGGTGACACCCCTTTCCAAAAACCGGGAACACGAGCGCAGGGCAATTTTGCAACATACGGTTTGGATGACCATGGCCCCGCTTCTGGGAGAAACTTACTCCAAAGACGATTTTAAACAGCGACTTGTGGATATGTTGGGCGAAAAAGAAGAGAAACCTGAGGACACCAATATGGACGATGAGGTATCAAATTTGTGGGATTCCTTTGAACTTGTTGGTCGCGAGGCAAAGGTCATGAAAGAGGGAGAATCGTCCTCCTTTTTAAATCTGCCGAAAAGGTTGCAAGATGAAACTTACCTTAAAAGTGAATCTCTTATCGAGACTGCCGGCTTGCAGCGATGACCTGAGTTTTCAATGATTTTGAAGTGTAGCTTTTTAGACAAAAAAAAAATTTAGAGTGAAAATACATTTACAAATTTTGACAATCTGCCTTGCATGCTTAGTGCCCATGCTGATGTTTGGACAAGATATTCCGGAGGGTGAAACAGATGATCCGGAGGTGGTGGAAAGTGCCATCGACTGGGATAATATCGACCTTACCTCGCCGCGAATGAAACCAGATGTTTCAGCGATTCCCTGGTGGGTCTATGCCGGGGGAGGTGCTGCGCTGACAGGGGCTGGTATTTTGATACTCACCGATGGAGATGACGATCCCGATGACCTGGAGGCCATAGATATTCAGGTGCAGATTGATTGCGGAAGGGAGGGACAGATAGATCCCCTGATCAATGACCTCGGAGAAGACCTGACTCTAGAGAGTTTTGAAGCGCCGACAGACCTTGTGACACAGAGTGGAAACCTTCTGATCGTATCAGCTGATGCCAGAGAAAATTTTACCATAACATACACTGTCAGCGATGCCGATGGAGAGACCGACCAGGGAACGGTTTTTGTCCGAATTCTTCTTACGCAAATTGACATTCCGGATATCAGCTACGAACTCAATCAGGGGGAAAATTTGTCAACCAATGTGTTCGATTATTTTGACTGCACAGATTGCGAATTGATGAGTGTTTCAAGTGGTGAGGGTGTAGCTTCGTTGGATTATTCTCCCGATGGGCCCGTTGACATTACTTTTGAAGAAGGGTATTCCGGCACGGTCAATCTCCTTTATACCATTCACTTTGAGGACGATTGCACCGCTGAATCCACTGCAAATCTGACCATCGAAGTGTTGCCTCCGGGTGAACCTCCCGTGGCGAATGATGTGGAGGTAACGGTGACCTGTGGAGAGGGCGGTAGTGTATTCCCCCTGGAGAATGACGAGGGCGACGGGCTCAGTCTGGATGGTTTTGAAGTTGACAATAACTGGGTGGAGCAAGATGGGGATGAGCTCATCATTTCACCTGATGCATACGAGAGCTTTGAAATCCAGTACACCGTTGTGAATGCCGGTGGATTGAGTGACGAAGCCACTGTTTTTGTAACGGTGATTGTACCCCCCATTGAGGTGGAGGATATTGAATTGACTGCTCAAGCCGGAGAAAGCGTTGGGTTGGTGGTTTTTGACTTTTTCGACTGCGAGGATTGTGAGGTGGTGGATTGGGATTTCGATCCCGCCATCGGAAGTGTTTCATTTGATTCAGACGGTTCGATAGATATTGATGTCTCAGAGGATTTTACCGGTGTGGCCACATTGATTTTTACCGTTCTCTCTCCCTGCATGGCAGAGGAAAGCGGTCGAATCATCATTGAGGTGGCTGAATCGGACTGCGAGATTTTGAGTGGATTGCTGACCGTCGTCGATGCCTCCTGTGGGCTATCTGATGGAGCACTGTATTTTGATGCTTCGGGACTGGAGAGAACCTATGAATTTTTGCTGGATGGTGAAGAGGTAGGTGACAGTGTGGGAAATTTGGCAGGTGGAGATTACGTGTTTTCGGTGGTGGACACAGAGGATGATGCCTGTAGCGAGAATTTCCCCGCGGAGATTGAAGATGTTTTTGATATTGATTTCAGCGCAGAAGCAGTTCCCGCCACCTGCATAGAATCCGGAGATTTGAATTTTGAAATTGACCCCGGAAATTACAACTTGGACGGACAACTTCAGATACAGGTAGTGGGCGAGGGCTTCGATTTGGTGGCCGATGTTACATCCACGTCCTTTTCTCTGAGTGATTTAGTGGATGATGTGGACCTTCAGGAAACCGCGGAAGTGACAATTTGGTTTGAGGGGAACGAGGAGGATTGCAGTTTTGAAGAGAGTTATGAGATACCCGTGGAAGACCTGCCCTTTGAGCTGGAGGACTACACAGTGGAAACCTATCTGGGTGAAGAAGCGACATTCAATTACCTGGAGGTGGCTGCAGAAGGCACCGGAATGTCAGTGGTGGATTTTGAAGGCGGGGACAAACAGGAAGTGGATGTTGATGAAGCAGGGAATGTGAGCTATACCATCCTGGAAGAAGAGGATTTTACTGTAACGGTCACCGTAAGGGACACCTGCGGAGTGGAAAAAACCGCCACCATTGAATTTATTTTGGACGATGCTCCCTGTGTTGATTACGATGTGGAATTTGATGTCGGGCCGGCCAATTGCGGACTGGAGGACGGTTTCGCCATTGCGGATGTAAGTCCTGAAAATGAAGACCTGGAATTCCTGTGGAGTACGGACGAGACCGAAAATTTCATTCTGGATGCAGCGC
This sequence comes from Saprospiraceae bacterium, assembly GCA_007121335.1. Classification (GTDB taxonomy): domain Bacteria; phylum Bacteroidota; class Bacteroidia; order Chitinophagales; family Saprospiraceae; genus PWJY01. The sequence goes on from SKLY01000222.1 coordinate 2,768, forward strand.
CGGGAACTTATGAGCTGGTTATCACCGACACCGGCACAGGATGTGTGGATAGTTTTTCCGTGGAGATACCGGAGTGGGAAGATGGAGATTATTTGCAATCCTACGATATCGATCCCGGAAATTGTGTGGATGAACTGGTTTTGGAGGTGTTGTTGGAAAACCTCAAGTCCTCTGAGTTGATTGTATTGGCAGAGCGGCCCGACGGTATTTTGTTCGATGCATTGGTGCCGGTGGGAACCATGGATTTAAACGATATTTTTGACCTGACTCCCGGGCAATGGGTCTTCACTTTTATTGACCCGGATGATGTCGATGAAAATTGCTTTCAGGAGGTGGTAATTAATATCCCGGAACCGGACTTGCCGGAACTTGAAGTGGTCGATGTGATCGCTCCGAGTCAACCGGATGCCCAGGATGGATCGATTGCGATTAATATTTCCGGTGGAGAGCCCCCCTATGTGGTTTTTGTAAATGACGAGGCTTTCGAGTTTACGGCTGAGGGCGAGTATGAAATTCCCGATCTCAGTCCCGGTGAGTATGAAATCCAGCTCGTGGATGATCTCGGTTGCGAATCCGATGCAATTACTGTGGTGCTCGAGGCGGATGATACAGATGATTTCTTTTTATCGCCACTCAAGGTGGGAGTGGGCCAAAACTTTCCTGGATCACTGTCGGATGGCAGCCGGGGAATACCCGAATTGCCCTTTTCGTCAGATGCATATGTGATACAGGATCGCAGCACGGCCTTTTACCTTGCCTGGGATATAGCCGACAGCCCGTTTGAGGTGGTGTTGGGATACGCCCGGTTTAGTGGATATTTCGTTGATCCTGCCATTTCCGAGCAAATGCGAGTTGGGGGCAACAGCATAAATCCGGCCATCAATTTTTCCATGGATTCCCTCCTGCCGTTTTCCGGTCTGCAGCTAAGCAGTGGCTGGCGACGGGATGTGATCGCCTTGCCCGATGGTGGCAATAGCCAGGGCCTTCAATTCCAGTCCAGCCAACAGTTTTTCCCCACCGGACTGAACTGGGACTATCAACCCACGGACCGATTTTCGATCAGGGCCTTCGGGCAAATTCTCCTCCTGGACGATTTCAGCGGAATGGATGGCTTTGAATACGGCCTTAACCTGCAGTATAGTTTTTGATGAGGGTCGGTGGGGTTCGACCGGTGAAATTGGAAGTATTGAATGCTGGGGTACGAAAATTTCAGTTGCGGATTTTTCTGCCGAAAATTCATGCACTTGAATAATGAAAATGGCTGTGATAGAATTTCTGAAGCTGGTTTTGTTTTCTCGCATAGGCCGCAAAGGATTCAGTTGAAAGTAGAAAGTAAGGAAAGTAGAAAGTTTATAGGCTACCACGCAGAGGCTGCAGAAGTTTGGGGTGTAGGGTGAATTGGGGGCGGATAACCATGCAAGAAAAGCATCCTGAAAAGGTGCATCAAGAAACCCTTGAAACAGGGGCAAAAACCAAGGGGTTAATTACCCGATGATTTGGCAAGACAGAAAACGCTATTAATAAATGTGTTTTCTATGCCCAATTCCGATTACAACAACCGTCAATACATTATCGTGAATTTTGTAAATTATTCGGTAATCTGCTACTCGAATACGATAGCCCTCCCTGCCTTTTAGTTTTTTGTATCCTACCGGCCGTGGATCATTCGCAAGATCATAAAGGGCTTTCTTTAGCCTGGAGTAATAGGGTTCATTGATTTTTTCAAGAGCTTTGATTGCTCGTTTTTTAAGGGAGACATTATAAACCATTACCTTCTTTTTCTCCCGTCTTCGATGATTTTAAACGCCTCATCGATGGGCACTGCCGTCTCATCAGATTCCCCGGATTCGTCAAACATTCTTATATCCTCCAATTCCTCCAACTGCTCCAGCATGGCTTCAAAATCTTTAATGGGAAGGACGACAGAGATTTTATTCCCCTTTTTGTCGGTGATGTATTGAGGATTTAATTGCTGCATTTTGTAAGTATTTTCTGTTGTTTAAAAACTGTCACAGGCCACCAATTGCCAGTACTGCATTCAGATGGAATATTATCGTTACAATAACGCACTGGAATTCTCACTGGTTCACAACCCCCAGTGGAAGTTCAAAACTATCTCGTAGTCCTCCAAGGAGTCGCAGAGATTACGGGGAGCGTGCTACAACATACCTGGATAAAAGTAAGAAACACGCAAGACCTGAAAGGGTAAAAAAACCACTCACAAACTCACAGACTCACCCCTTCGACTGAGCTCAGGGCAAAGCAATTCACAACTGAGTGAGTAATCTACCAAATATCTACCAACTTGACAAGCCCCATAAAATCGATATAATGCAGGATGCAATGCACTAACGCCGCAAATGCTGTCTCATGGAATACGTTGACAGATTTTATGTGGATAACTTCCGTAAATTTGTTAGATATGACAAAGAAATTAACAATGGAAGAGCGAAGAA
>SKLY01000064.1 GCA_007121335.1 Saprospiraceae bacterium
CAAATTGATTTATTTGAAAAAATGGCTCGTAAGGTGATCTCCGGTCAGGAAATGTCTGAATCGGATCACCAAAGGGTAGATGAGTCCACTCCGAAAACCTCTTTTTATTACAAATGGCTGCAAAGTCCAATATCTTCGTCATCTGAAAAAATCTTTCCTCAACGTAGCTATGGCTACGCCTGCGGAATATTGTCTCATCTTCCTCGATCTTGAACTTTTCGCTCATTTTCATGTACAAAAGGGTTTTCGGAGTGGACTCATAGATGTTTTGCGAGAGAAAGTGCATCAGGATAAATTGCGGCTGAAAAAAGTGAAGTGGGAGAGTGCAAAGCGGAAGGAACAGATGCGAAAGAAGCGGGAGTAGGGGCGATGATGGACCAACCCATGGTTTGACTTGGCTATTCCCTGCGATTAGGGAGTCGTGTTTTTTATACAATGTTTTGGTTTAGATGCTTTAATGGACATTCTCGTCTCTAACAGCCCCACAGTCTCTCGATATTTTCCATCCGCCCTTCGCTCAAAAAAATCCCTCCACATTTCGTACCTTAGTGGTATGAATGGAAACCAGGCATGGAGTGTGGGCATAATCACTCTAATTTTTTGCATTGCTGTAGTCTTCAACCCTGTTCACTTGTGTGCGAACAGCACTTATCAATACTCCAATGGCAACACTGCTGCCAGGTCCTTTTGCAACGAAATCATAGATGCAGGGCCGGATCAACTGTTGTGTCCGCCGGGTGGCTCTGTGCAGTTGGAGGGAAGTTTTAGCGGGGGTGAATTTCTGGAATTGGGGTGGTCTCCGGAAGCGGGGCTGTCTGATCCCAATGTACTGCAACCCGTTGCTGATGTGAATTCGACCACGACCTATGTCCTTGATATAACTGCATTATCCGAAGAAAACCTGATTGAAAACGGGGATTTCGAAATGGGGAATGTCGGTTTTACGTCTGACTATAATTTTAACGATCTGAGTACTGGATTCCTGGCTCCCGGTGAATACTCCATACAGACCAATTCAGCGGTTGGGAATCCGGCCTGGGCCCAGTGTGGTGACCACACTACGGGATCCGGCAATATGTATCTCACCGATGGCGCTACCATGCCTGGATTGCAGCTTTGGTGTCAGACTGTTGACGTGGAACCCGATACGGATTACTTCTTTCAGTTTTTTGTGACCTCCGTTTTTCCTAACTCTCCGGCCAACATAGAAGTCAATTTTGACGGCACTGCAATTGGCACTGTAAGTCCTACCAGCACCACCTGTGAATGGGTCGAATTCTCTGCTGTATGGAATTCAGGGGGATTGACCAGTGTTACAATCTGTCTGGAAAATTTAAACCTTGTACTGGGGGGAAATGATTTTGCAATAGACGATATTTCCCTGTTTCAGATTTGCGAATATTCGGACAGCGTGACCGTCACCGTACCCGATGAAATCACAACCCAAAAGGAGGCTTTAATTTGTAGCGGGGACTTTGTTGAAGTCGGTGGCCAGCAATTTTTTGATCCGGGTGAATATGAGATTTTGTTTACTTCAGCAGAGGGTTGCGACAGTATTGTCGAACTCCAATTAGAGGTATTGGAGGCAGAGGCCTTTGTGGTAGATCCACTACCTATTACTTGCGAAAATGACGAGGTCCTTTTGGATGGGAGTCTCTCGCTGGGTAATGAATTTGAATGGTTTACCATTGATGGCCTTATTCTCACCTCCCCAAATGAGCCTTCAGTAGTAGTAGGAGCACCGGGAACTTATGATCTGTTAATCACCACCAGCCAGGATGGTGTTTTTTGTCAGGACATTTATTCGGTTTTTGTGCCAATTGATACCATCGCCCCCGAATTTGATATAGAGGAGCCGGAACCATTGAGTTGCAGCGACTCCATTGCCACGTTGCAGGCTCAAGCACCCATGCTTCCTCCAAATGCCATTATTGAATGGGATCCCGGGACCGGCGAAATCGTCAGTGGTGAGAATACGCTTTCTCCGATGGTCCAGGGTGCCGGGGTTTACACACTCACCATTACGGATCCGAATAACGGTTGCTCTACTATGCGATCGGTGGAGTTGCTCAGTGATACTTTAACTCCTGTTTTGGAGGTTGCGGAAGACCTGTATTTTCTCAATTGCAGGGATACCCTGATCGAGCTTTCAGCCAATGTAATTAGTCCCGAAAGTGATTTTGTTATATCCTGGACAAGCGATGAAGGGAATTTTGCAGATAACGAAAATACGCTGCAGCCGCTGGTCGATGCCGCCGGGATTTACACCATTGTGGTGACGGATACTTTGACCGGTTGTGAAAGTTCAGCAGAAATCGAGGTGAGGGAAGACTTTTTTCTTCCGCAAATTGAACTGCCGGCCACTGATACTTTTCCCTGTGACGAAAACAGCCGGAACATATCCGTAACGGTGGTCCCCGACTCCAATATTTACAGTTTCCAGTGGACCACGGTTGACGGAATCATCCTCAGTGGAGACCAAACCGACAATCCTGAAATAGGAAGCGAAGGTGAATATCAGATTATCCTGGAAAATACTGCCAATGGATGCCTCGACACGGCCCAAATAGAAATCATTGAAGATTGCCCCTGCACCGCGCGAGCCGGAGAATTTCAAATTAATGGACTGGATTTGTGCGAAGGGGATGAGATAGACCTTTCCGCTCTAAACCTGGAGGGTACGGTGGAAGAAGAGGACTTTGAGCTTTTTTATATTTTGCACGACGGCAATACGGATGAAATTGACAGCATACTTGCTATTTCGGAGGGTGGACCCATCCAATGGTCACCGGATTTTGAAACCGGCATTACCTATTTTATCACTGCCGTCATCAGCACGGTGGAGGTCGGAGAAATCAATTTCGATGAGGAATGCATCGATTTTTCCCCCGGAATCCCGGTGGTCTGGAATAGCGGTGCTGAAATTGAAATCGGGGGTATATCTGAAGTTTGTTCCGGCGACGACCTTTCCCTGACCGTGGAAAGCGATGGCCCGTTTCCCTTTGAAATTCAACTGACTGCCAATACCGGGGAGACCGTTGAAACTGTCATTAATGAAGCCGGTGAAATAGTGCCTCTGCCCGGTTTAATCGGCGAAACGACCTGGCAGATTACCTCCGTGGACAGCGAATGTGAGGCTACCTTTGGAGGGGAATTCACCTCCATTGTCACGGAACCTCTGGAAATTGGCTTTTTGACACCGCCCCCGACCTGCAACAATGAGCTTTTTGGCTCCACACTTGATTTGAATGAGCTGATAGTGGAGGAAAATATAGACGGAATTTGGTTGCTGGACGAGGAGGAGATAGCAGGTGGAATCATTGATTTTGATGGATTCGATGCCGGGGAATACGAAATTGTTTTCAGTACCATAGGATTCGAAGAACCCTGTCCCGGAAACCGTTGGACGCTGACAGTGGAAGTGGAAGAGTGCGATTGCCCCACCGTAAGTCTGCCTGAATCTCTACTTATTTGCTCGGACAGTATTAATGTCGATTTGGAGGAATTGGCTTCCGGGGAGCCGGTGACAGGGGAGTGGTCATTGAGCAATCCCAACGAGATATTTCCCGCTCCTGTCATTGAAAATGGATTGGTGGTTGGCGCAATTGATGTTTCGGGGTCGTTCGACCTGATTTTTACCCTTTTGGATTCTCTGCCGGAGGACTGCGAAACAGAATATATTGTGGAGCTGGAAATTGAGCAATTTCTATCTGCTGGGGATGCGCTTCCGGGTCCCAATGAATTATGTGAAAATGATACCAATGAGATTGAGTTGTTTGACTACATTGTTGATTTTTCAGACGGTGGTATCTGGGTGGATGAAAACGAAAATCAGGTAGATGAAGTCCTTAATGTTTCAGACCTGGAAATTGGAGGGAACGTTTTTCGATACCTGATTGAAAGTGGGGGAGTGTGCAGTTCTGATGAAGTTGAAATAATTATTGACCTGCTGACTACTCCCGAATACGATATCCTCTCAGATGATCCATTGTGTCCCGGGGAAAACTCGGGCTCCATTATGGTAGAGAGTCTCGACCCGGGAAATCCCATCAGTGAAATTATATTAAACGGTATGCCGGTCGGTGAAGTGGATTTGACCAGTTTATCAGCGGGTACTTATTCGCTACAGATTACTGGATCAAATGGATGCAGTGGGCCGGTGGAAATGGTAGAATTGCAGGAACCTGATGAGTTTTTCATTTCTCTGGGCGAGGATATAGAAGTGCAACTATTTGATGAGTTGATACTGTCTTTTGAAACTGATCTCCCCGACAGTTTGATTGCTACGGTTGTTTGGAGCGACGACCTGGGGCCTGTTGAAGAAAATGCAACCGAAATCACCTACACGGTTGAATCAGATACCCGGATTCGCATCGTGCTCACCACCACGGATGGCTGCATTTTGGAAGATGAAATCAGTATAATTACCACAGTCGCTGAGCAGGGTGTCTATCTACCCACCGTTTTTCGACCCACCTCTGCCATCAGCGCCAATGAAGTTTTCGGTCCCCTCGGCCAGGATGCCATACAACTCATAAACCACTTCCAGATCTTCGATCGCTGGGGCAACCAGGTACACGAAGCCAAAAATATCGGCCCAGACAGTCCCCAACTTTTCTGGAATGGAAAAATAAAAGGCGAGGCTGCCGGCGAAGGGGTCTATGTTTATCAGTTGATTTACACGGATGTGACCGGGAAAAAGGTGGTTAAAAAGGGCGATGTGTTGTTGATACGGTGAGGGGTTAAGGATTTCCGGGAGATTCTTTGTTTTTGAAATTGTTTCACGCGGAGGTTTCAATTGACAATGGATCCCCAAAGCGTCGTCTGTCCCCAAAGCTTTGGTGGACCATCCGCCATCAACCAATAATGTCACCCCTACGGGGTTTTAATTCATGGTTTGAGACGTTTTTTATAATCATTTCATCCCTACGGGATTCATTTCTATCGAACGGTATATTTTTTTAGGACAAGAAAGAAAAATCCGTGTAATCAGTCTAATCCATTAAATCCGTGATTCAGACAAAAAGGATATTGGTTTCAGGCAGAGTAATCAATTGACAATGGCGGAAATATCTGTAGATACGCACGGACGTGCGTATTGGTCCTAGTTTAAATTCCATCCCCAAATATTGAATAAATTGGTCATCACCTTGTCCTTACGGAAACACAAAGCCATCGACCATCGGCCATCCGCCATCAACCAATAATGTCACC
>SKLY01000293.1 GCA_007121335.1 Saprospiraceae bacterium
CCCTACGGGGTTCTTTGTTTTTGGTTGAACCGTTTTCCTATAATCATTTCATCCCTACGGGATTCCCTTCTAATTCATTGACTGATTGATAATAATAAATCCTCAAAAATCTACAATCCCTGCAAAATGATAATCTGCTGGCTACATCGAGGTTTCGCTCGCAAAAAGCCATCAACCATCAGCTATCAACCAACAACCAATATTTGAATATTCCATATTTTTGCCAACTTTGCAACAAATCCTGGATATGAGATTGTCTGAAAGATTGGAAAGTATGGAGGAGTCGGCAACCCTGCTGATGGCTCAATTGGCTCGAGACCGGAAAGCTGCGGGGAAGGACGTCATTTCACTCTCGTTGGGGGAGCCCGACTTTGATACACCTGAATCCATCAAGGAAGCTGCCTGGCGCGCATTGCAGGATGGACACACCAAATATACGCCTGTTCCTGGTATTCCGGCTCTCCGCGAAGCCATAGCGGAGAAATTCAGGACCGAAAACAAGCTTCCTTACCGCGCCGAGAATATCGTGGTTTCTAATGGTGCCAAACAATGCATTGCCAACGTCTGTCTTTCGCTGATCAACCCGGGAGATGAGGTGATTCTTCTCGCGCCCTATTGGGTTTCTTATGTCGAAATTGTGAGACTGGCCGGGGGTGTTCCTGTTGAGCTTTCTGCCGGGGTGGAGACCGATTACAAGGTCACCGCTGAGCAATTGGCAGATGCCATCACCGACAAGACCAGGCTCATCATTTTCTCCTCTCCCTGCAATCCCACGGGAAGTGTTTTTACAGAGCAGGAGTTGCGGGCAATTGCCGGGGTAGTGTTAGAGGATCCCGACCTTATGATTCTCTCCGATGAAATCTACGAATACATCAATTTCCACCGGGATTACTTCAGCATAGGAGCAGTTGAAGGTATGGAAAAGCGGACGATTACGGTAAATGGCTTTTCCAAGGGATTTGCGATGACCGGATGGAGACTCGGATACATGGGGGCTCCTGACTGGCTGGCAGCTGCCTGTGCAAAGGTTCAGGGGCAGTTTACCTCAGGAGCCAATTCCTTTTCCCAGCAAGCAGCTGTTTTTGCCCTGGAAAACTCTAAGAAAGAAGTAGGAGAGATGAGGGAGGTATTTCGGAAGAGAAAGGACCTGGTAGTCTCCGGTCTGTCGCAAATCCCCGGGCTTAAAGTAAACGATCCCATGGGGGCTTTTTACGTTTTTCCGGAGGCTGTCGATTTGGTCGGAAAAAGCTACAATGGACGGATATTGAATTCCGTGGATGATTTTTGCATGTTGTTGCTGGAAGAAAAAGGAGTGGCGGTGGTCCCGGGAGCTGCGTTTGGTGCACCCAATTGTTTCAGGATTTCCTACGCTGCCTCTGAGGAAGAACTCAGCCGGGCCCTTGACTTGATGGGTGACCTGGTAAACAGCCTTGACTGAAACACCCTTTGTAAATTTGCCATGAAGTTAAGTTTCTGGCAGCCAATTTAAAGCGACTTTATTAATTCTCCGGGTAATATTTCTGTAACATTTTCCCCGGTGGATTTTGCAAAAGAATGAAAAAAAGGAATAGCTTTGGGCGTGGTTTTGCAGATTGTTGATGACAATTCTGCTTTCAGGTGTTATTTCATGATTAGTTTATTCTGTAGAACCGCTTGTTAAAGTGATTTGTGATGAAAAAGAAAAAACGCCCCCCGATGAATGTGGGTGTGCTTCCAGTTGCTTTCCTTGTGACATTGTTGGGTTGGTGTTTCTCCAATCCCCTGCATGCCGTAGCATCAGATTTTTCTTCAATCGGCATTTCCGTTAATTTATCAGAGATAAGTGATACGATTTCCAATGAGGACTTGTCCACCTCTGATTATATACGTTTTTACCAAAAGTACATCAGTGGAATTCGGGGACAGGAATGCCCGATGTATCCAAGTTGCTCGCATTACGGAATGGCTGCGTTTAACAACAACAGCTTCCCGACTGCTTTTGCCTGGACAGCCGAGCGATTGATGCGCTGTGGACACGACCACGATTACTATCCACTCACCTTTACCGACAGGGGGTTTAAATTGCTGGATTATCCGGCAGAAAATCCCTTTCCATCGGATATGCTGTACAGGGGCAATGCCTATTTTTTCGCCTATTCAGATTTGGTGCGAGATGATTCCACCACCATGTTTATCAAGCAACTGATCAACAACGGACATTACCGCGAGGCACTTTTGGAAATAAGACGTGTGGAATTCTACAAGGGAGCTGACCTGGAATTGATCACCAACAAAATGATATGCTACCGGGCATTGGATGAGCATGAAAATGCCCTTTTTGACTTTTCAACACGGATTCCAGAGGAGTACCGGACCGACCCTGAGTTGCTTTTCCAGATTGCTGCCATTCAGTACGATTTGGGTAATCACAACCGGGTTTTGGAACACTCGTCCGTCGCTTTGGGTGAATTGCCGGAGAGTGAAGAATTTACCCGGCCCAGATTTTTGGTTTTGAATGGATTGGCCCATGCGCAACAAAAGGATTGGGATGATGCGCAAGAGAGCTATAGCGAAATGCTGCAATTCCAAAACTACCGGCAACTGGCCGAAGCAAATCTCAATATACTGGATCAAAGGTTACCGCTCAAGAGGAAGGATCCAACCGTTGCTGGCTTGTTGTCCATTGTGCCGGGAGCCGGATACGCTTACACGGGCCATACCCACACTGCCATTTCCGCTTTTTTGCTCAATGGATTGCTCGGTTATGCGACTTATACGAGCATCGACAATGGCAATTACGGCCTGGGGATTTTGGCGGGAATTTTCAATCTGGCATTTTACGTGGGAAATATTTCGGGTGCTGTGAGAAGTGCTCATCGATACAATGATCACCAATGGAGGTCAGTGATAAATAGTCTTGAATTTAATTCTAATTTTTAACCTTTTAATATTTTTAAAATGATAGGAGCATTACAAAATTCCGTTCTTTTCAAACATGTGCTGGTCTGGATGGCCGCGAGCATGTTGTTTATGTCTTTCAAGGTGTATGACAATGCCGGTGATACTGTACTTCGCGCAGGTACGAGCATCTCAATGGAAACCATGCATACATTGAGGTCAGACCAGGTTCAGGTGGGTCAAAACATTGACTTCAGAGTGAGGTCCGATGTCAAAGTGGATGGCAAAACCGTAATCGAAGCGGGAACCATCGCGCGTGGACAGGTCATCAGGGCTCAGCGTGCACGTGGAATTGGCCGCGAGGGTTATGTGGAAGTTCAACTGCGTTCAGTCCAGGCCGTTGATGGACAGGAGGTGATACTCAGCGGTGGCAATGTTTATGCAGAAGGAGATGACAAACAAACACTTTCTATTCTCCTCGGTGTTTTTGTATGCATACTTTTCCTCACCATGAAGGGTGACAATGCAGAGGTGCCTGCTGGTTATCACGTCACTCCGACAGTGGCCAGCAACATGAATATTCAAACCGATTAATTGATGATTTTTTCCGCAGTCTCACGTTTACCAACCTGCGACTGCGGGATAAATTTTCCCATGATTCTCATTATGGGCCGGGAAAGGCATGAACAGTCTTAAATTGTTTGAGCGGGTTTATCAATTATTGCTTTTCTCCGCCTGCATTAATAAAATATGTGTCAATTGAAATAAATGTCGCATCCCGCCCCAGAGCTTCATCCTTTCCCCGGATCAAAAATTATTAGTAGTTTTGTCGCCGAACAATGAAAAGCTACAAAATGACAGATAGGGAGCGCGAACTAGAGAAAAAGAGAGAGGAAGCGAAGATAGGAGGAGGGGAGAATCGGATAGAAAAACAGCACGCCAAAGGCAAACTCACAGCAAGAGAGCGAATAGAACTCCTGATAGACAAGGGTAGTTTTCAGGAGATTGGGATGTTTGTCAGCCACCGGTCCTCTGATTTTGGGATGGAGAACCAAAAAATCCCCGGCGATGGGGTGATTACCGGCTACGGAACCGTGAACGGACGATTGGTGTATGTCTTCTCCCAGGATTTTACCGTTTTTGGAGGCTCCCTTTCCGAAACCCATGCTGAAAAGATCTGCAAAGTAATGGACCAGTCCATGGCCAACGGCGCACCCCTCATCGGTTTAAATGACAGTGGGGGAGCGCGGATACAGGAGGGAGTAAACTCACTGGGAGGCTATGCCGATATTTTTTACAGAAATGTGCTGGCCAGCGGAGTGGTACCCCAAATTTCTGCCATAATGGGTCCTTGTGCAGGAGGAGCGGTTTACTCACCCGCCATGACTGATTTTGTGGTGATGGTGCAAAAAACCTCCTACATGTTCGTCACGGGTCCCAATGTGGTGAAAACGGTCACCAATGAGAGCGTGAGTGCAGAAGAGCTCGGTGGAGCCAGTGCCCACAGCACCAAATCCGGTGTGACTCAGTTGGTGGCCCAGAACGATGTGGATTGCATCGCGAAGATTAAGAACCTGTTGAGCTACCTCCCTCAAAACAATCGCGAAACACCCCCGAATCTCCCCTACGAATACGGAGATGAAACCCGCCCCCAATTAAAGGGAATCATTCCCGAGAGTTCCAATCAGCCTTACGATATGAAGGAGGTAATCGACCACCTGGCCGATGCTGATTCCTTTTTTGAAGTGCAGGGCGATTTTGCGGATAATATTGTAGTTGGGTTTATTCGCCTTGCCGGTCGATCGGTGGGAGTCATTGCCAATCAACCCTATTCCCTGGCCGGTGTGCTTGATGTCGATAGCAGTAAAAAGGCTGCGCGTTTTGTGAGATTTTGCGATGCCTTCAACATCCCCATGCTGGTATTGGTCGATGTGCCCGGATTCCTTCCCGGAACCGATCAGGAGTGGAATGGCATCATTTCCAATGGAGCAAAATTGCTGTACGCATTCAGTGAAGCTACTGTTCCCAGTGTTACTGTCATCACCCGGAAGGCTTACGGCGGCGCATACGATGTGATGAACTCCAAACACATCGGAGCGGATATGAATTTTGCCTGGCCGAGTGCCGAAATTGCAGTAATGGGTGCAAAGGGGGCTTCAGAAATTATTTTCCGAAGAGAAATTGCCGAAGCCGAAGACCCGGAGGCCAAACTCAAGGAAAAAGAAGCGGAATATGCCGAGAAATTTGCTCATCCATACCGGGCTGCCGAGCGAGGATTTATCGATGAGATCATCCAACCC
>SKLY01000252.1 GCA_007121335.1 Saprospiraceae bacterium
AGGATGCGAGTGGAGTGTATCCGCTTGGAGAAACGGTGGTAGTTTACACGGCCATTGACACAGCGGGCAATGTCACGATAGACAGTTTTGTGGTGGAGGTTACAGGAGGAATTCCGTTGACCATAATTTGTCCACAGGATGTAATTGCATCGGCAGATATGGGAACGTGTGAGGCCTTTGTTGAAATACCCATTCCGGATGCATTTGGAGGGTGTGGAGTAGATACGGTGTTTAATGATTTTACCAATATGGAGGATGCATCCGCAGATTATCCGGTAGGTACCACCATTGTTACCTATTATGTATTGGATATCAATGGGGGAATAGATAGTTGCCAGTTTACAGTTGAGGTAGTTGATTCCCTGGCACCCGAGATTATCTGCCCCAATGACATTGTAATGGACAATGACCCGGATTCGTGTTCGGCTGAAGTTACAATCCCACTGCCGTCTGTTTCGGACAACTGTGGAGTGGATTCGGTTTTCAATGACTACAATTTTACCGGAGATGCCAGTGACCTCTATGTAGTGGGAGATACAGTTGTTACCTTCACAGTGATTGATGTAAGTGGTAATAGCTCCACCTGTAGTTTTACAGTCACTGTAAATGATGTAGAAAGTCCGGAGTTTACTTTCTGTCCCCAGGACACCATTGTTGATTGCGACCAGGTACCATTGGACTTGTCTGTATTCGGTGAACCGGAAGCTACTGATAACTGTAGTTATGTGATCGATGAAACGGTGATATCCGACCTGGATACCTGCACCTCAACGGGCACCCTAACCAGGCTTTTTGTAGCCAGTGATCCTGCGGGTAATACTGACAGTTGCACACAGGTCATTACAGTCGAAGGTCAAACTGTTTTGGATTCTACTGATTTTGTATGGCCGGAGGCTTTGGTGCTTCTCGATTGCCAGGACTATGATTTAGATAGTCTTCCCACAAATGGCGTTTTTCTGGATACCAATGTGGTCAGTTGCAATTTAGTGCAAATAGAAAGTGTTGATAGTTTGATCGTGCCTGAGGTAGGCTGCATCCAGGTTAATCGGGTGTGGACTGTGATAGACCTTTGTAACTTCGACTCAATCGCCCAGACAGGAGTGTGGCATTTTGAACAAATTATCACCTATGAAGACACTACTGCTCCTGTATTCAGTGTGCCAGTGGATACAATTGAAGTTATTCTCCCTGCCGGTGAGTGTGAAAAGTTTGTAGATGTCTTTTCGGCATCTGTGGAAGACGACTGTTCGGATGACCTGATTATCTCTCACAATTCACCATTCTCAGATAGCACAGGTACGGATGCCAGCGGAATTTATCCATCCGGGACAACTACATTTAGTTTCTTTGCGGAGGATGAATGTGGGAATGTAGGGGAGTACAGCATGACGGTTATCGTAATAGATACCACTACACCTAATTTAATCTGCGACAAGATATTAATGACAATGACTGATCAACTGGAGTTTACAGTTTTTGCTCACGAGTTCGTTGTGTCTCTGACAGGCAACTGCACAGATTCGGCTGATTTTATCCTCACTTTTGATCCTAATGATCCCGGTCTGGATTCACTGGTGATCACCTGTGATGATGTTGCAGGCGTTAGTCAGGTTCTGATTGAGGTATTTATTTATGCCATAGATGAGTTCGGCAATATTGATTCTTGTAAAACCGCATTGGAGTCCGGAGACCCCAGGGGATTCTGTCCCCCCGACTCCTTAGCGGGTGGTGCGGTGAGTGGTCTTATTCAAAACCACGTGGATGATCAACCCAAAGAGGGCGTTGAAGTTTTCCTCTATTCAGAAAATGATTACAGGCAAAAATGGACGGATGAAAACGGGCATTATTGGATAGACAGTATCTCTAAAATGGATGGTCCACTCGAACTCAAACCGCAGTATGACTATCATCCGCTGAATGGTGTTTCAACCTATGATATATTTCTCATACAGCGACATATTCTCGGGATTGAAACCATCTCCAATCCGTATTACATGATCGCTGCTGATGTCAACGACGATGGACGAATAGATGTGAGGGACATAGCGGAATTGAGAAATCTCATACTCGGTAGAATAAATGAGTTTAGAGACAACACCTCCTGGCGATTTGTTGAATATGGCCATGAGTTCCCTGAGGGAATGGTGCCAACGCAGCTTTACCTGCCTGAATCTGTTTGGATTGAATCGCAGGGAGAGAGACTGTTCATCAATGACTTTAAGGCTATAAAAATTGGAGATGTAAATGGAAATGCATTGCTGTCGGCCACTGAGGGTCCGGTTTCTTCAGAGAGAAGTCTAAATGAGCGCATTGTAAAAATTGCGGACTACAGACTTGAGCCCGGTACCGTTACTCAAATTCCGATCTATGCTGGTGATTTTGATCTCTTCAATGGATTGCAAATCGCTTTGAGTTGGAAAATTTCTGATTTGAAATTGATTGATATAGAATGGGCAGAGGAATTAGGTCTCACTGACGAAAATTATGTATTGGGTATTTCAAGTGAAAATCGTGAGGTATTGAAATTAAGTCTCTCTTCTGTAGAGTCGATTGAATTGGGTGCTGAGAAGAGAATAGGAACTCTTCACCTCGTAAGCCAATCCATAGGTCAGCCAAGTGAGATGATTCAATTGGATGCGGAACTAATGGAACCAGAACTGATTTTTGGTCCTGGTGAGATTGACGGGCTTAAGCTGCAGTTTACAGAGGAGCGTGCAAACATCAGTGGTGATAGATTTGAGCTTTTCCAAAACCGCCCCAATCCATTTTCCGGTTTCACGGAAGTATCATTCGTCATACCTGAAGAAGGGCCTGTGCGACTTGAAGTGTTCAATGCCAATGGAAAATTGATAGGCAGTAGAACTTACTCGCTTGAACGTGGATATCACTCCATTGAAATTGATGCGAATGAGTGGAATTTGATGCCGGGTATGTATTACTACCAAATATCTACCAATGAGCACAGCGCTGTTAAGAAGTTTATAGCCCAGTAAGACATTTTTTCAGGAAAAAAATAGAGGTCCGGGAGCATTGTTTCCGGACCTTTTTTACGAAAAAACACATTTTTTTTTCAAATATATTTGCTGTTCTAATGCATATTTTGATGAGTGATTATTTGTGACACATTACAAAAAAATGTAATGTGTTTTTTACCTTCCCCATTAGAATTTTCTGCTTGGTTCATATTACGATATTCGCTTATATTTGCAATGTATTATAAAAAGTCATAATTTGTTTAGACCTGAATAGCTAATTAATATGATTGACTTTATTTGATAATACGATATTGAACCTACCAACCTGAACTTAGATAATTCCAACCTAGACTAAGTGACAAACACCCATGTCTTGTGCACAGCGCAAGGGATGGATTAGATACGCATGATTATTATTAACTAAACTAAAACTAGGTTCTCATGATGAATTTTACTAAGTTCTACCAATGTGTAGAAGAGGGTGCGAGGAAAGTCATGAGTCAACACAACTTTCCATCCCTAACGGTAGCTATGTTGACGATTTTTCTGTTGGGTCCGGGCAATTCCTGGCTCAACGCACAAAGTGGATATTGCGACAATCCACCAAATCCGTTGGAGGTTTCTGTAAGTCCGGATATATCAATATGTCTGGATGGATCTACAGAGCTTTCAGCGACAGCTGAGGGTGGCATTTTAAGTTTGCCGCGCTCCTTTTCGATTCGGGTTCAGCCCGGAGACAATTTGTTTGTAAAGGAAAACCTCGACGGCTCCGAAAATGAGGAGATCGACATGGGTACATCCATTGCTTATGGAGCGGGGGATTTTGGCAATGGCGAATTGTATGTGATTGATATTGACAGCAATGTGCTTGTAACCATCGATACCACTACGGCAGCGCGTACAGAAATCGGACCCATCATACCATCCGAACCGGGTCATACCTGGGCTGGACTGGCATACAATGAGGTTACCGGCCTAATGTATGCATTGAGTACAGATGGCTTTTGCGGTGATTCCTCCATTGTCTATCAAGTCAATTTGTCAACCGGTCAAGCGGTTGAATTGTACAGATTGGGTATTCAGTGCGGATTGTGGTTGGGGATTGATCCTGATGGGTCAGCCTATACATTAAATGCAGTGGACAGCTCACTTTATGAGTTTGATCTGCTCACCGGTGATATGGATCTGGTTGGGAATATCGGAACACAGGTGAATTTCTGTCAGGGTGCTGATTTTGATCCCTTAACCGGTATTTTGTATGCAGCCATTTACAATTCTTTTTTAAATGAAACCACCTTTAGTATTATTGATACGGAGACTGCAGAATTGACCCCACTGAGCATTGTGGAGGGTGAATACTGCGTGGTAGCCTTAAAAAATCCCGGTCTCAAGGACTACGAATTCAATTGGGCCCCTGCGTCATCTCTTGACGATCCAAACATCAGTAATCCCGTGGCAACTCCTTTAACTACTACTACCTATACAGTTACTGTAACGGATGCCTGTGGAAATACTGTAACGGAAAGTGTCCAGGTTACGGTAGAAACTCCGCAGCCGTTGGATACCACCATTTCATGTAATATGAATGTGCAGGTCTCAGTGGATCAAAACTGTGAAGCGGTAATCACACCGGACAAAATACTCGCAGGCCACTATCCCTGTATCAATGAGTTTTTTAAAGTCGATGTGGACAATCGCGGCACCAACATGGTAGGCCCGGAAGATATTGACAAAGTATTGGAAGTAAAAGTCACGCGTTTGGATTCCGATGGTCATCCCACAGGCAACAGTTGCTGGGGCACCATTTTGGTACAGGATAAACTTCCGCCGACCATTGAGTGTACCAATGACACTTTGTACTGTTTTGAAGTATGGGAACCTACAGAGCCCGTTGGTTTCGACAATTGTGGAGATGTGGAGTCCATTGTATTAATTGATGAGACGATTACACCCATAGTATGTGATGAAGATTTCATTCAGGTGGTTAGCAGGGAATACATAGCAATTGATTCTTCAGGGAATGAATCTCAGCCGTGTACACAACAGATTTTGCTCAAACGCTTAGACCTGAGTGAAGTAGATTTTCCTCAGGACTTTACCAAGGCAGGTAGTAATGCCCTGGCTTGTGATGAGCCTTTCCAGACACTTCCCAATGGACTACCCTCACCGGAATCGACCGGGTATCCCCAGATTAACGGAATGGATATCTTAATAGACATCGGACAGTTTTGCGGAGTGGTAGCCACTTTTGAAGACAACATTTTGCCTGTAATCAATTGCAAGCAAAAAATTGTACGTGTTTGGACCGTAAGAGAGCATTGGTGCAATGACCATATTATAGAAACTCACACTCAGACAATTGAGATCGTAGATGATGAAGGACCGCAAATAGATTGTCCAGCCGACATCACGGTAACGACCAGTACCTCGCACAGTTGCTCCGCTGATGTATTCGTTGAGCAGCCTTTTGCAGTGGACAACTGTAATGAGGTCGATAGAATTGATCTGCAGTATCCTGGCGGATTTGAAGCCAACTGGACAGGCGGAACTATTTCC
The DNA here is from genome assembly GCA_007121335.1 of Saprospiraceae bacterium. Taxonomy (GTDB): domain Bacteria; phylum Bacteroidota; class Bacteroidia; order Chitinophagales; family Saprospiraceae; genus PWJY01. The sequence continues at coordinate 5,532 of SKLY01000252.1, forward strand.
CTGCCCGGCGGTGACAATATTCTCACCTTTACTGCTTATGATAATTGCGCACCAAACAGCTCCACTTGTTCGACCACTGTAACTGTGGTGGATGAAACCGAGCCCATTGCAGTTTGTAAGCAGACCACAGTGGTATCTTTGACCAATGACGGTACTGCGCGCGTCGATGCCGAAGCATTTGACAATGGTAGCTTCGATGAGTGTCAATTGTCTCACATGGAGGTCAGTAGAATGTTCACCGGATGCGATGGCGAAGATCCATCATTTAAGCCTTATGTGGACTTTTTCTGTTGTGACATTGCAGACAATAATATACAAATTATACTGAGGGTATTCGACAGCTCAGGCAACTCCAATGAGTGTATGGTTGAGGTTGAGGTGCAGGATAAAATTCCACCCGCAATCGTATGTCCACCAAATATTGAGGTGAGTTGTCAGTTCCCATTGGATACAGATGATCTCGATGTTTTTGGTACAGTGGTTAGATTAGATAATTTGAGTGATTTGCAGGATCCTAGCCTGGACCCACGAGGGGACATTGTAATCGATGACATTGGCAATCCTTTTGAAAATCAACCATTTTTCTGGGGAGTGGATGGATATGCGTACGACAATTGCGATGTATCAATAGAGGAGTCAGAAAATATTGACCTGGGTAACTGTGGAACCGGTACTATTGCCAGAATGTTTGCAGCAGTTGGTATGGATGGCACAGTGGGAGGTCAGTGTGTACAGACCATTGAAATCGTAAATTACACGCCCTTTACCGAAGATCAGATCGATTGGCCTGAGTCCGTAACTATCCACAACGCATGCGGTCCATTGGACCTGGACCCTGATTCTACAGGTTTCCCTGAATTCGATGACGATTTGTGTGATATGGTCCATTTCTCTTACAGTGATCAGACATTCAATATCAGCAGTCCCAATGATCCGGCCTGTTTCAAAATTGTCCGCACCTGGACTGTAATTGACTGGTGTCAATTTGAAAATGGACAGTACGTCACCTGGGTACGCGATCAGACCATCAAGGTAGTAAACGATGTGGCCCCTGTAATCACAGGAAATTGTGACGATGTGAGTATTTGTTCCTTCGACCCCGATTGTGGTGATGCCTACATAGAGCTCGTACAATCTGCTGAAGACGACTGCACGGAAGAGGAAGACCTCAACTGGAGATACGACATAGATGTGGACAACAATGGTATTTTTGATCTGAGCTCAAATAACAATCCATTTGCTGATGATCCCAATGACCCCACCAATGCAAGTGGCACCTATCCAATAGGGACACATCGTATAGTGTGGTCGGTTGAAGATGGCTGTGGAAATATTACCACTTGTTCTCAATTGTTTTCTATCATCAATTGTACTCCACCCAAAGCGGTTTGCTACGACGGATTGGCAGTTGATTTGATGGATATGGATTTGAATGGCGACGGACAGGCTGATTCTGCCATGCTTGAGTTGCCAGCGCACTTATTGGATGCAGGTAGTGAGCACCAGTGCGGTTACGATGTAGAGTTTTCCTTTTCTTCAGATCCAAACGACAAATTATTGCCTTTGGGTTGTGACGACCTGGGATTGATAATGGTGCCTCTTTACGTCACCGATGAAAATGGAAATCAGAGTATTTGTATGGCCTCTGTGGATGTTCAGGACAACAACCAGGCATGTCCTCCTTCAGGTGGAAGTTCCGGCAGTGGTCCTCATGGTCTCGTAAGTGGCTCTGTCTTTATGGAGAACGGTACTCCAATCAATGATGTAGAAGTAAATTTGATGGGTTCCTCTATGGCCCCTGAAATGACCGACGATCAAGGAAATTATGACTTTCCGCAGATGCCTCTTGGAGGGGCATACGAAGTTGTTCCTGAAAGAGATGTGGACCACCGCGCGGGTATTTCCACTTACGATATTGCCCTGATTCAGCGTCATATTCTAGGTACGCAGTACTTTAATACTCCTTACCAGTGGATAGCCGCAGATATTGATCGCTCAGGGACCATTGATGTACGCGATATTGCGCAACTTAGGAGATTGATCCTGGGAACCATTGATGAGTTTGAGCAAAACACATCATGGCGCTTTGTGGATGCGGAGTTTCAATTCTCCGGCTTTGATCCGCTCAGCCAAAATTTCAATGAGACCTATATGATCCCGGATTTCAATGCTAATATGACCGGACTTGATTTTATCGCTGTTAAAGTGGGAGATGTAAATGCAAGTTATGATCCTAACAGCGCCCAGGGAGCCAGTACCAGATCACTGGGTGATCCGCTCACCCTTGGAATTCAAAGAAAAGGATTCGAGGCAAATCAGAGCTTTGAAGTACCTGTTACTGCCAGGGGTTTCAGAAATGTAGATGCATTCCAGTTTACCCTACTATTCAACCACAATGAGATGAAACTGCGCGCAGTAGAGCCCGGTGCCATTGATTTGGGTGATGAGCATGTCAATTTTGCTCAGGTAGCAGATGGCCTGGTACCATTTAGCTGGAATGATGTATTGCCAACTACCGTAAGTGATGATGAGGTCTTATTCACCCTGGTCTTCGATGCTGTTGAATCGGGCAATATTGCCGGCTCAGTCAATATGACATCTTCTAAAACACCGATCAGGGCTTATCTCAATGGAGAGCCTCACCACATGGAATTTGAGTTTACCGATGGAATTTCTGTTGAGGGTGGATTTGAGCTGTTCCAAAACAGACCCAACCCCTTCAGAGATCACACCGTAATAAGCTTTAATATGGCTGAGAGAGCAGACGCGCGGATTACGATCATGGATGTGACCGGAAAGGTGGTTTATACAGTGGAGGATATATTCGAAGCCGGTTACAACGAGATTACCGTGAAAGAGCTGGAGAGACTCTCGAGCCAGGTTTATTACTACAGATTAGATACAGATGGGTACAGTGCAACCAAAAAGATGATTATGATGCATTGATCATTCTAGATTGCGCTTTACCCCAGAATATAGTTTACTGTTTGTTTTTGGGATGGGACCTCCTCTTTGAAAAAGTTCAAGGGGGAGGTTTTTTTATTGCATTGTTTGTGTGGTTTTTACACATTAAAAATATTTGTTATCTAAAAAATACCCACCTCGACATTTGTTTACATAGAGTATTTCGTAATATATTTGCCCCTGATGACAAAAGAAGTCATATATTACCTACAGTTTTAATATTCCAACCTGAAAGCGCAATTCCAACTTGCGCGACCAACCACCAACCTACAGTTGATTAAACCTGCATGGCTGTCTGGAAGCAGCGGTCAAGCAAAAATTATTAGTGTTTCTGGCATCTCAAAGACAGTAATAGGTCTCATCCCAATTGCTGCCCTGTGAGTTAGTCGGTTTACAGCTAATTGTATTCGGTCATTGCATTTAAGAAAATTAACTAACTAACTAAAACTAAGGATCTCATGAAGAAAACTACATTTACTTCAAATGAGCAGGGTAGGTCTATTCGAAACTGGAGGGAGATCATTTATTCGGTTTCGGTATTTTGCCTTCTCTTTTATTTACCATTTGGCGGGATACACGCACAGAATCAATGTGTCATGTCCTGCACCAGTACGCAGGTATCAGTGGATGAAAACTGCGAGGCCGTCATTACATTTGACATGGTTTCCACACCTTCACCCCAATGTTCAGGAAGTTTTCTGGTTGAGGTACTCGACGATAACGGGAACCTTTTACCCACTTCCCCTATGGTGAATCACGAACATATCGACCAAAGTTTTACGGTTCGGGTGATAGATGTTGCCAGTGGCAATTTTTGTTGGAGTACCATACTTGTGGAGGACAAAATGCCTCCTCAGATTTTATGTGAAAACGACACTATAGCTTGCTGGGATATGATTGTACACGATATTCCAGAGGTCTTTGACAATTGTTCGGACCCGGATGATATCGATGTTACTCTGCTTAATGAAAACATTGTTTCATTGAGTTGTGATCCCGATTTTATAAAAAGGGTGGACAGAACTTATATTGCAACCGATGCCTCAGGCAATCAATCAAGTGAATGCACAAAGTCATACTACCTTGAGCGCATCAATTTTGATTCAATTCAATATCCACCTGGTTTCAAACAGGCAGATAACACTCAACTGGCCTGCGACGAGAATTTCCCGGTCGATGGCAATGGCAATCCTCACCCCTCATTTACCGGGGTTCCGAGTATTAATGGCATTGACCTCTATCCGATTTCAGGAGATTATTGCAACATTCTCGTCACCTATCACGATGTGGAATTTCCTGTGATCAATTGTAAGCAAAAGATTCAGAGAACCTGGACTGTAAGAGAGTGGTGGTGCAGTGAAGAAATTGTGCATGTCGGGGTTCAGGTAATTGAGATTACCGATGAGGAAGGACCTGATATTGTATGTCCCGCGGATATAACGGTATCCACCAGCACGCAGAGTTGCTCTGCCGGTGTTTTCCTTCAACCAGCCATTGTTTCGGACAACTGCAACGAGGTTGATCGTGTGGATATCACATACCCCGGAGGATTTTTGGGAGGGAGTAACGGCGGATTTATAGCATTGCCACTCGGCGACAATGTAGTAACTTATACTGCATATGATGAGTGCTTGAATTCCAGTTCTTGCTCTATAAATGTAACAGTGGAAGACCAGACACCTCCGATCGCCGTGTGTAAAACGGTGACAGTGGTTTCACTTTCCAGCAATGGTTTGGCTAAGGTCTTCCCCGAGAGTTTTGACAATGGCAGTTACGATGAGTGTGGTATTGACTCTTTGCTGGTAGCCAGAATGGATGAAGCTTGCGGTTACGATACTGAATTTAGAGACTATGTTGAATTTTCGTGCTGCGATATTCCCAACAATCTGACCATGGTTATTTTGAGGGTTTTTGATACATCCGGCAACACCAATGAGTGTATGGTTGAAGTGGAAGTCCAGGATAAATTGCCTGCTTCCATAACCTGCCCACCGGACATTACTGTAAGTTGTCAGTTTCCATTTGACCAGAGTGATTTGAGTATTTTCGGTACAGTGGTTCCAATAGATGACCTTTCAGTACTTCAGGACCCTAATTTAGATCCACGTGAGTCAATTGTATTGGATGACCCGGATAACCCCAATATCGATCAACCCTTTAACTGGGGAGTTGATGGTTTTGCCTATGACAACTGTGAAGTCACGGTAGAAGAAAGTGAAGAGTTTGATATAGACCAGTGTGGCACGGGCAACATTACACGTACATTTACTGCAGATGGTCCGGGTGGTCCTTCTGCCAGTTGTGAGCAGCACATTACTATCGAGAATTACACGCCGTTCACAGCAGATCAGATCGAGTGGCCGGAGGATGTAGTAATCTACACCGATGCCACTGGAGTTTGTGAGCCTGAGGATTTGGATCCAGCTGTGACTGGAAGACCCATTGTAGATGATGGTCTCTGCGACCTGGTTGGAATCAACGACCCGGATGATCGTATTTTCACTCGATTCTCACCCTCTACAGATTCATCTTGCTTTAAGATTTTGAGAACATGGAAGGTGATTGATTGGTGTCAGTTTGAAAGCGGAGTTTATGAAATCTGGGAGCACACCCAGGTAATCAAAATCATGAATACTAACGGACCTGAATTCACCACCGATTGTGAGGATATAGTCGAGTGTTCATTTGACGACCAGTGCAGCGCTACTTATATCGAATTGGTGCAGGAAGCGGTGGATGATTGTACTCCCGAAAATGAACTGGTTTGGTCTTACAGCATAGATGCGTTTAATACCGGATCATTCGACTTTGATCAGTCCAATAATCCATTTGCTGACCCGGACAATGCGCCCAACGAAGCCAGCGGAACTTATCCAATTGGTATCCACCGAATAGTGTGGACAGTTGAAGATGCTTGTGGCAATGCCACTACTTGTGAACAAATTTTTGAAATCAGGAATTGCAAGCCACCAACTCCGGTTTGCTACCACGGATTGGCTTTTGAATTGGGCTCCGTAGATCTCAGTGGCGATGGTGAAGCTGACTGGGCTCAAGGCGAATTGAGTGCAGAGAAGTTTGATGCTGGAAGTTTCCATATCTGTGGCTACGATGTGTCACTTTCCTATTCTCCTGATCCTGCCGATACGCTTAAGTTTTTCGATTGCGACTCTGTAGGTCAGAGAATTGTGGAGATTTGGGTGACTGACGAAAATGGAAATCAGGCCAATTGTATAACTTATGTAATCGTACAGGACAACAAAGAAGTGTGTCCTAATACGGGAAGTTTCGGTGGTAGTATTTCCGGTTTGATTGCCAATGTGGATAATCAGGGTGTGGAAGATGTAACCCTGAATCTCAACGGCGACCAATCGGCTACCAGCTTTACCGATGAACACGGATTCTTTGCCTTTACCGGTCTGCCTTTGGAACAAAATTACCAGTTGGTTCCTGAGAAAAATGACGATTGGAGAAATGGTATCAGCACCTACGATATTGCACTTATTCAAAGGCATATTCTGGGTATTTCCCAGTTGACGGACCCTTACAGCCAGATTGCAGCGGACGTGAATCGCGACGGAGAAATTTCTGTGCTCGATATTGCGGAATTGAGAAGATTGATTCTCGGTACAAGGGATGAGTTTGACAACAACAGTTCCTGGAGATTTATTGATGCCAATTACCAATTTACTACCGGTAATGCCCTGCAGGAGAACTTTGAAGAAGTAGTTGATATCTACGACCTGGATGAGCAATTGAGAAGAACGGGATTTGTCGGAGTTAAGGTGGGAGATGTCAATCACAGTGCTGTTCCAAACTCCACACAGGCCGATGGTCGTAGTATGGAGGAACCGCTTGCCTTTTTCCTCAATGAGCGAAAATTTGAAAGAGGTGAAATGATCGCAGTGCCATTTACTGCTGCTGACTTTGAATCCATACTCGGTTTTCAGGGAACCCTAATGTTCGATAATGATGTACTCGAAATTGTGGATATCAAGGCGGGCCGATTGGATATAGATGAAAGCAACTTTGGCTTTGCTTCTACTGATGAGGGTATGTTGACTGTATCCTGGTCCGATCCATTTTTGGAGAGTTTTGCGAACGGTGAGGTGCTCTTTGAGATCACATTCTCAACCAGAGAGAGTGGCCACCTGAGCAACCACATCAGCATGGGATCGGCAATCACCGGCGCCGAAATTTATCGCGACGGTAAAGTAAGCCCACTTGAATTGAAGTTTGAGGAGGTTGAAATGGGAGATGGATATGTGCTCTTCCAAAACCGCCCGAACCCCTTCAGGGATGAAACGGTGATTGGCTTTAGGTTGCCTGAGCCACAAAATGCCACGCTGAGCATTTACGATGTCACCGGAAAGTTAGTACACGAAGTATCTGACTATTTCTATCAAGGATACAACGAAATCCGACTTAACAGAAACTCCCTGAATGCTGCCGGAGTACTTTACTACCAGTTGGACGCAGAAGGGTTTAATGCCTCGAGAAAAATGATCATCGTAGATTGATCTGAAAAATATTTTACTGTTTGTTTTTGGGATGGGACCCCCTCTTTGTCAGAAGTGGCAAAGGGGGTTCTTTTTTTCTGGGTAAGCGATGTCAGTATGTATTTTTAAACGACACTTTTCTTCAGATAATCTGAATCGCAGTGTCGTGACCTTCGTGATATCTTTAGGATGATACCCGGGCAATACAGCCAATTGTAAAAAATAAACTAATTTTAAACCTGGTACGATACAAAACATAGAGAACGATTTTGAGGCAGAGCGGGTTTTACAGCCTCATCTACCGTTGATAAATCGCTGTTATATTGATGTGACTATTTGGAAATCATGAAAAAGGATACCCGGAAGCTTTTTTTGTTTATTGTTTTGATCCTGACTGTAGGGATTTACATGCAGTTCAACATGAAAAAGTGGAATTGGCCCGGTATTCTCATATACGATGTCGCAGGGTACTATTCCTATCTGCCATCCCTTTTTATTCACGGTGATTTAGCCACCTTTGACTCAATGGCTGAGTATGGGATATTTGATATTTCCCACGAAAGTTTTGAGAATTATGGACTTTACTACCAGGAAGAAACCGGAAAATACTCCAATAAATACCCTGTTGGTGTAGCGGTTATGCAATTGCCCTTTTTTCTAATCGCACACCAGTACGCTCTATTGGATGACAGTAGTGAGGCCAATGGTTACTCACTTCCCTATCGAAAAGCCACTGCCTTCAGTACGCTTTTTTACGTTGCCCTGGGGTTATTTTTGCTGGGACGCATGCTGAAGTTCTGGTTTTCGAGCCGAATTGTGCTCACGACTCTTGCCTTATTGTTTTTCGGGACCAATCTCTACTACTACACCATTTTTGAACCCGGGATGTCGCATCCGTACTTGTTTTTCCTTTACACACTGTGCCTGTGGGCTACCATGAAATTCTACAAACGACCCAATTACCTGGATGCCGTAGTCATTGGCCTATCTATCGGCCTTGCCACTATATGCCGGCCTACTGATATATTACTGGCTCTTTTTCCTCTCTTATGGCCGGTTTCAAAAGAGTACAACAGCAGGTGGTCTTTTATGAAAAAATACTGGAAGAACTACCTGATTGCTCTTCCTGCATTTCTAATGCCAATCCTGTTGCAAATCCTCTACTGGAATTACGCCACAGGTAATTTACTTTTTTTCTCTTATGAGGATGAGGGGTTCGTCTTTTTAAAACCCGCCATTATCGAAGGTTTATTCAGCTTTCAAAAGGGCTGGTTTATTTATACACCGCTGGCACTAGTCGGTTTTATCGGAGCAGCACTGTGGACTTTCTCACCTCAGGGGAAGTTGATGGATAAAAAATCCTACTTAGTTCCTTTTTGGGCCTATTACATAGTATCTGCTTACATCTTGTTTTCATGGTGGATGTGGTTTTATGGCGGGAGTTTTGGGGCCAGGATCTTTGTCCAGTCCTATGCACTTATGGCACTGCCACTCGCCATTTTATTAGACCGCGTCTTCATTGGCTCTCGCAAAAAAATCCTGCAATATGCCCTGGGACTTACACTGTTCTGGTTTGTTTTTCTGAATATTTTTCAGACCTATCAGCACCACCGCGGTATTTTGCACCACGATCGCAACACAAAAGCCTACTACTGGAGGGTTTTCCTCAAACTGGAAAGTACGGAGGAGGATAGAAAATTGCTAATGAGCGATGAGGAGATGTACCAAATGCTCAAGGAAAGGAGAGGCCACTGAAATCCTTGCAAGTGATTTGATTTTGGAGGGAAAAATGGGATTTTCTATGGCGTTAGAAGTGTGGATTTCAAAATCTACTAATTGATTGAGTTCTCCCGTAATCTCACCTCAATAAATACAGTACTTGTTCTACCTGAAATTCATCGGCTGAAAACGTGCCTTTATAACTAGCAGTCAAAAGATAAGGTCCGGTGGGTAAATCTTTGCCGCGGAAGGTGCCGTCCCAACTATCGCTTTTCCTGTAGGATTCAAAAACTTTGGACCCGTACCGGTCAAATATCTGCCAGTGCAGTTTTTCATCCACTCCCAAACCGTGAAGTTGAAGCAGGTCATTGGTGCCGTCCCCATTGGGTGAAAATGCATTGGGAATGAATAGTCTGACTACATTTTCGACACAAATATCGCGGGAAAAAGTATCCCTGCAACCTAGCTCATTTTCCACATACAGCACTATACTGTAATCACCGGGCACGGTGTATTCGTAATCGATCAGACCCCGGTCGGTAAAATCCAAAATACCGGACCCATCTCCAAAATCAAGCCAGATGCTTTCATATCCGTAACTGAGATTTATGATTTCCAGGCGGTTGTTGATCAGGTCTATACAGGCTTGATTGGGGATGGTGGAAAAATTGGCTGTCAGTGGGCCCGGACCGGGTATGGAAAGGTCGTATTCTCGAGTGCAACCACTGTATTCATCCACCACTCTCAGTGTGTAAATTCCGGGAGGAGCCTCCAGTCGAGGACCTTCTTTTACGGTGTCAGAAAACCAGTAAAATGTATAATCATCGGTAGTTGAGGATGTAATCTCTATATACGACATCTGGTCAAAACAAACAGCCGGCCCTGTCTCGTAGCTAATGTCCGGAAGTGGGTTGACGTGGATATAAACACTGTCCACCAGTGGATTCGAGCAGTTGTCTTCCACTGTGATTTTAAACCATGCAGAGGCATCCGGGAATGCAATTTGGCTGCTTCCAAATCCGAGGTCCCCTCCCCAGGTGTAAACGAGACCTCCCACACCTCCTGTGGCAGTCACTTCCAATTCAACCTGGTTCCCTCTGCAAATGGTATCTCCCGCCAGTCCCGATTCAATGCTGAGGGGATTTAGAATGTTAACAAAAACCCTTTCTGAAGAAGCGCATTCTCCCTCCCCTCGACGGTAAAAAAACTCATGTACACCGGCTCCGAGTTCTGAAGGAGTAAATGATGGATATGCACTTTCTCCATTAATGGTAAAATCCCCGCCCGGTGGTTCCAATTCAATCTCAATGAGGCTGTCGATATAACAATAGCGGTTGTCCAGCCCCTCAATACTCACTTCTTCAAATTCCGTGACCTCTATTTCTGACGTGGTTTGGCAGCCCAAAGGGTCTGTGTAAATTACTTCGTAAAATCCCACCCCTGTTAAACCAGGGTCAAACAATCCCTGAGCCGGGTCTAAAAATCCGGGTCCTGACCAGTTGCCACCCGGGGGTTCGGCTGCGAGAATTACAGGGTTGTTTTTGGCGCAAAACCAATATTCCGGAATTTCAGCCGGTTGACCTACAACGACCAATACAGAATCCACACACCCCAGATTTTCGTAGTGTATGTAGTGCTCCCCGGGACCAGCCAAAGAAGGATCAAAAAACCATTCCCCCCCTTCATATACCACCCCGTTTCCATTAACCGAACCACCCCAGGGATGTACCCACAAAAAGCTCCAAAGAGGTTGGATGGGGTCATTTGGGCAATAGAATGATGTGCTGTAGGTGCCAACTTCAACTTCTGTCAGATGGAGGGTTAGCACATCCTCACATTCTCCTAAACTCAGGGTAAAATCATAAGTACCGGGACCGAGTGAGCTAATATCAAAGGCATTTTCAGATGCGATATAAAAAACCGGCCCTGACCAATCTCCGGTTGCAGGCAAAAACAACAGAGAGTCTGAGCTGCAGAGGGTCAGCTCCCCACCGGCATACAGTTCTTTTATAAAAATATCTATTTCGGCCTCACAACCCTGCAGAATGTAGGTGTAAGTGTGACTTTGGTTAGGCTCGACCAACCAGGTGTCCAGTCGGCCGTTGATGCGATTCTGTATCCCAGGCCCGTACCAACGTCCCCCGTATATGTTGGCTTCCAAAAAGTAACGCTGGGAAGAACAAATGGTGTCGATATCGGGCAT
>SKLY01000237.1 GCA_007121335.1 Saprospiraceae bacterium
CAAAGCAGAGTAATGACTTTGGAATAGGGGAATCTATACAGGTTATTATTTTTTCACTAATAAACACTTTTTACAATGACACATTTAAATTATTTCAAGAAAAATCCCCGATTTCCCCAAAATAACTTTGGGACGTTAGGGGGGGGGGTAGTATCTCCCTTAAGCACCACATTACTAACCTTAGCAACAGCCTGTCTTATGTTGCTTAGTGTGCAGCCTGTTTACAGTCAGGGCTGTATTGACTGGCAGGAAATTGACCAGACGTTAAGTGAATTGCCCGATGCCTGTGGGTGTGCCACCACACTCCAACTGGGCCAGCCCGGGCAGACGACCTACCTCAGTTCTTACCAAACCGGTTTGTTGATAGAGAATGAATGTATCGAGATAGCTGGTACACTTGTAGTTGACATGGTTGTCCATTTTGACAATTGTGACATTAAAATGGACGACGGCGCCCTGATTAAGGTCAATGATTGGGTTGAAGAAATTACTATCAGGGATTGCAACATCCAAACTTGCGGTGACAACCTCTGGAAGGGAATTGAACTCGGATATTGGAATACATTATATTTCTTTGATAATGTTTTCCAGCATTCTCTCAAGGGAATTCATTCAGAAACTTCACCTACCTTTACCTTTGCATTCGACAATATTTTCAATGACAATATATTTGCATTGGATCTCGGTGAAATGAACACCAACGATCGAATGTCTGAGGTCACGGTAAGGGGCAATCTGTTTGCCCACCCCAATGAACCAAAAGAGCATTGGGAGAATGGGCCGTTGGATGTATGGCAACAATTTCATACAGGAGTTCGGACAAGGGATGCTATTGTGGATGCCGATGCCTCTCGCGATCAATGTAGATTTACTAATATTTTTTACAAGTTGCGAACAGGTTTTAGGTTGTTTAATTCTCATTCAACCATTAAAGCAAATTTGTTCCGGGATTTTTACCCGGATGAAGAATTATCTGGCTTGGCTGGAGGATTGGGAATTGGAGCCAGTAGCTTTAATGATGGAATGAGTTATCTCAATCAGCAGGGCTGGACACAGACCCCTGTTGTAACTGAATTCAAGGACATTGGGACGGGTATCTCAACCGTCTTGACGAATACCACAATCAGGGATAACCAAATGGATGTCTCTCGTCAGGGTATTCGGGCAATCAGGCCTCATACTACTTTTGAAGTGGAGGACAATGAAATAAATGCCAACTACAGTGCTATATATGTTCAAAACAACTCGGCTCCCTTGATGAGCATACAACACAACTCAGTTAACCTGGATCACGATTACCAAACCTTTAACTTTCATTCTGCCGGGATTGAGGTGGCTTATAACAGGCCCATCAGCATCCGAGGTGAAGTCCGTTACAATACCATCCAACTAAACCCGGGCAACTTTGGCATTTTGGCGATTAATTGTGCAGAAAATGTGATTAGTTGTAATACTGTCCGCTTAGATGACCTTACCCTGGAGTACTCTTCCGGGATTGAGGCTAGAGGTGGATTGTTCAACAGGTTTGGAGGCAACGAAGTGTTTAGTACTTTTCAAGCAGCTTCTACCGATGAGTTCAATGGGATAAAACTCATTGAAGCTCCCTACATGGGTCTCCAGGCAAATGAACTGAATAACACCAATACCGGTCTTCACTTCTCAGGGTCTTGCAACCTTCTCAGTCAGGAAGGCAATGTAATGGAAGACCACCGTGTGGGGTATTTTCTAGATGGTGGTGGTATTACAGGTACCCAATTTAATCCTGGCAATCAGTGGCTCGGAACTTTTAGCGAATGGGGGGCATTGAGTGACAATCCATTTTTTGAGCAATCTCTTTACTTTGATTATGATAACTTTCCCTCTACGGATTGTTGGCCGTCAACTATTAATCCCGTGAATGATTGGTTTAGAACAACTTTTTCCCAGGGAATCTGTGGGGATATAGTTGATCCGGGTTGCACAATGAATTTAGTTGCGGAAGTGGAAGAGCCAACTGACTTAGATACCCTTATTGCGCGGGGTGAGCTCGAGTTGAATGATTTCCCGGCTTCGCGCCAATGGCAGATGGAGACATACCTCTACCGCACACTGGCCAATTTTCCGGCACTCCTTCAGTCCAGTAGTGTGATGGATTCCTTCTGGAATGAAATGCAGTCCAGTTCGGTTCGCACCTACCACGACTTGAGTGAAGCGATCAGCTATTACAGCAGTCCGCCGGAAGCACTGGTGAATAACCTGCAGTTGAGAGACAGTTTAATCCATCTATTGCATGAGGATGTGTTGGCTCTAGTTAAGGATTTAATGGATTATCCGGACAGCACAATTTTAATGGATGAAATTGATATTTACAGGGCTGAAATGGACAGCTTGTTTGCCGAGTCAAGGGATGATTATATAAATTGGAGAACTGCTGCCGTTGATGAGCTGAACAACTTGCTCAGTCAGGTAAACGCTCTTCCCGAAGACCACAATTACGCCTCCAATGAAAAATTGGTGATGTTGGCGGAAATTCATGTTTTTGAAAGTATTGAATCTCTTCCTCAATCCATAGCTGACGACTTGATGCCTGTAGCTTCCGGCTGCATACTGGAAGAAGGTCCGGCCAATTTTGCGGCTTACGGATTGCTCAGGGAACTGGATGTGAACCATTTGAGTTTCCAGGCCTATTGCGAGGATTTGGAAGGATTGCGTATTGCTCCCGCAGTTTTAGAAGATGACCAGGTGGGCGATTTCACCCTTTTCCCCAACCCCGCAGGACAAGAAGTGACCGTAGGCTTTGATGAAGCGCTTTCTCATGAGGCTGTACTGGAGGTCTATGACCTGACCGGGAAGCGACTACTCACCGAGCGCATACCGGAAGGCACCAGACAGCACCGGCTTCAATTTGATAGCGTGTCCTCAGGACAGGTATTGATCCGGGTATACAGCGATCAAATGAATGCATCTAAAATGCTCAATATTGAGAATAATTAATGTAACTTTTTCGAGAGGTGACTTCGGCCGCCTCTCTTTTTTATATTTTCAAAACAATATATGATGAAACTAAATTTTTACTTAATTTTATTATCCCTGTTGACCATTCCTTTAACCATTGATGCACAGAAGGAAGATTTTGTATGGAAGTCCGGAGTTACGCATAGCAATGGAGGGGGAGTTACCTTTTTTCAGTTTACCGATTGTTCTTTTGAATCCGAGTGGGTGATTCAGGACGCACCTATGATACGGGAGGGAAGTAAGTCAACCATGGCAGATAGTAAAGGAAATTTATTGTTTTATACGGATGGGTTTGATATCTTTAACGCAGAACATAAAATCATGGAAAATGGGGACTCTTTGTTCAACTTCGCTCCTCCGGGATACCCGGATTTTTACAATCTAGAGGGAGGCTTAAATGATTATGGAAGAAATCTGATTTTGCCTCTACCCGGCCATAATTCTAAATACCTTGTTCTTTCGCAGGACAAAGAAAGTGTTCAAGATGTTGTGCCCGGAGCAAAGGGAATTAATATAAACTACAGTTTGATAGATTTAAGCAAGAACAATGGATTAGGTAAAGTAGTAGAGAAGCGAAATATTTTAATGGAAAATGATTTTGAATCCGGCCAACTCAATGCCATCCGCCATGCCAATGGAAGGGATTGGTGGTTGGTGGTAAAGGCATGGGAGCAAAGCAAGTGGTATATGTTCATTCTCGACCCGGATGGAATAAGGCTCAGTCATGTGGAAGAAGTCAATGAAATACCAGATTTCGGTGCCAGTGTAACAGTGTATAATTATCCCAGGGACAAATTTTATTTTATTGAGAAGCCCGAAACCCCATTTTCATGGGATGAAGATTGGTATGACAACCGCTTTTACGCCTTTGATTTCGACCGATGTTTAGGATCCCTGATCTACAATAGATCCTTCGTCATTAAAACCAAAACTGTCGTGCTTGTAGATCATCGATGCGATTTTGATTTGACCGGGCGCTATATGTATTGTAGCTCATCAGCAGGGGAGTACTTGTTTAAATATGACCTCAATATAAGTGATTCGTTTCCCGAAATATTATTTTATGGGGAAGAATTAGACTACCTGTTTTTTGAAAACATCTATCAAGCCAGAATAACCCCACAAGGTGAGTTATGGTTGCAACACTACGGTGATTCCTTTATTACTATTATTCACAACCCGGAACTACCAGGGTCAGAAATAAATATTAATCCTGAACCAATTAAAACACCATGGCGAAACCAGGGCAGGTTCCCCAACAACGCCAACTACCGAATCGGACCCATTGACGGCAGTCCCTGCGACACCTTGGGGATCAACAACGAGCCTGTGGCCTGGTTTCGGTACAACGGTATGAATCTGGAGCATCTGGAGCGGCGGTTTACTGACATTTCCTATTTCAGGCCGGAGCAGTGGCACTGGGACTTCGACGACGGCACCACCTACGACGGCCAGCATCCGGGAGTACACGAGTTTCCAGGTCCGGGCGAGTACTACGTCTGTCTTACGGTGAGCAATGAGTTTGCAGAGGATACTTATTGTGAGTGGGTGGTGATCGATTCTTTGGTCTCCACTACGGAGCCGATAGTGCGGGAGACCGATTTTCGCCTCTATCCCAATCCCGGCACCGGGGATTTCACCCTGGAATTCAGCAATCCGCTCTCCAGCCCCGCCACTCTGACCGTGGTAGATATGCTGGGTAGGGAGGTGCATCGAGAAACTACATCTACGGGTTCAGCGGATATCCAGCTATCTCTGTCCGGAGACTTGCCTCCTGGCCGCTACGCCATCACTTTGCAGAATGAGGACGAAGTGCTGCGGGGGGATTTGGTGTTGGTGCGGTGATGCGTGGGTTGTTGGTTGATGGTTGATGGCCCGATTGGCAGATGGTTGTTGTTTCATGGCCCACCAAAGCTTTGGGGGCAAGCGGATGGCTTGTTGAGGGCGCTACCTCGAAGTAATCGGCTGTTTTCTAATTGTAGGGGTTGTTGATTTTGGGGGATTTCTCTGGCGAATAGCGTTTCGGCGGTTCCCTGGCCGCTTTTTTCAGGTCTGGCCATTGGGAATGTGGTTTCACGCAGAGGACAAAGAGGCTGTATTCAGTAATTCAATGATTTTCCGTTAATTATGAGAATCGAAGGTTTTTTAATCTTATATAGGATTCCATGCGGAG
>SKLY01000152.1 GCA_007121335.1 Saprospiraceae bacterium
CCGGCTTTGAGTTGGGAATAAGTGATGTTAATATCGGCTCCAGTGATTCCTCTGATGTTAGTCTATCATTGGCTGTTAAACTTGGAATCGCAAGTGGTGGCTTAAATCTTTATGCAGGGGGAGGGTTTGATATACTGGGCCGAATCAATACGGTGGCCGGGCGTCAAATCTGGGTATATGATGGTTTCGAAATGAACCAATTTCATATAGACGCCGACATTAAAGACCAGTTCTCCATCGTTGGGAATCTCCAGTTTTATGAGGATGATCCCACATTCGGTACTGGTTTTTATGGAGACCTTGAAATGAAGTTGAACTTCCTGAGTTCAAATGTTGGCATTGCTGCGTCTGCTTCGTTTGGGAGAATGTCAACCCAGGGCTCTCAAGAAGAATATCGCTATTTCTATGTAGATGTGCTAGCTAATTTGGGTAGCAATGGGATTCCGCTGGGAGGTATAAATATAACTGCTATAAGAGGAGGTGCATACAATCACATGCAAAGGGTGGAATCAAACATCAATGACCTTCCTGAAGAGGAGATGAATAATCCCATGGATATGAACGACCCGGGCCAGTCTCTATCAGGAATCGCTTATGTGCCCGACAATCAAGTAGGCCTGGGTTTCATTGCCGGGATTCACTTTATTACCGCCAATGAGAATCTCCTCAATGGTAACTTAATGCTGGAGGTAGCATTTAACTCCTCACAAAGCGAGAACACTGGGATAAAAGAGATTAGACTCGCCGGTAGTGCTCGACTATTGGATGTACCTGTGATCGGTGAAAGTTTTGCTTTCCAGGAAGATAAATCTACCCCACCTGCTTTAACAGGTACTTTCATTGCCAATGTTAATTTTGAGTACAACTTCAATCAAAGAGAATTTTCCGGTTACTTCGACGCTTTCCTGGATGCTGGAATCTTGAAAGGTGTTGGACCCAATGGTTTGGTTGGGCGTGGGGATATCTATTTTGGACCTGATGATTGGCATGTTTACATTGGTACACCTCACGTTCCTTTCGGCATCGAAATTAGCTTACTCGGCACCCTAACTCTAAAAACAACTTCATATTTCTGCATTGGAACTGATGTGCCTTCTATGCGACCCGTTCCTTATAGAGCCCAATCAATTGCCGGTTCAATACCTAATGCGAGTCCACTGCGTACCTCAGGTCGTGGTATGGTTTTCGGCTCCAGTATGGAGTTTACAACCGGTGAATTAAGATTTCTTATTTTCAGGTCTGAGCTGGCCGGAGGATTCGGCTTTGATGTAATGTTCAGGGATTATGAGGATGTGATCTGTTACAACAATGATAACCGCCCAATTGGTATAAATGGCTGGTATTTTACAGGTCAATTTTGGGCCTATTTTGATGGCCATATTTCAATCAGAGCAGGTGGAAAGACCAGGCCTATTATTAGTTTGGCAGTTGGCACAATTCTTCAGGGAGGAGGTCCAGACCCTTTTTACGCATCAGGAAGGGTTGGTGGCAGGTATCGAATTTTGGGTGGACTGATAAAGGGCACGTGCCGATTTAAAGTGGATTTGGGAAAAAGATGTGATCCCGGTGAAGGCTATGAGGAAGAGCTTGATATTATAGTGGATATCTATCCTGCTAATAAGTCCTCCAATATTGAGGTATTTGATTTTCCACAAGTCTTTTTTGAAATACCTGTTGAAGAGGAAGCAAAAGTATATAGATTTGACGATGATGGATATGATACCTATGAAGTTAAGATTAAGGAAGCCAATTTAAAGTATGGTGAACTTGTGTTGGAAGGGGATTATGAACTGGAATCAGGATTTTTCCTTGAATTTATTCCCAAAAGGGCCCTTCCTGGAAATGATACCCTGACTTTTACAATTGAGATAGATGTGTTTAAAAATGGGGAATTTGAAAACTCTGAAACAAGAACAACAACCTTTTCCACTGGAGGTAGTCCTGACTTTATTCCTGAATCTAACGTTGTTGCAACTTATCCTGTAAGGGATATGGCGAATTTTTATCCAGAAGAGAATCCTCATGGCTATGGATATTTAAGATTGAAGTCGTGGCAGAACAATTTATTAAGCGATCCCAGTGTCCTGTCTATAGTTCTGGATGAATGTGGTGGTGCAAGACAGGTCCTTGATGTCGAACTGGATTATAGCAACCAAATGATCAAATTTCCATTGTCCGGAGAGAATTTAAATCCCAACACCTTCTATTCTTTAACGCTGAGGACATATTCACCCCCTGAGCCAATAGCCAATTGGGAAGGTTCTAGTGGGAACGTTGGCAGTTTAAACAATAGTAGAGGTGAATATCATACTTTGTATCGATTGAACTTTAAAACCAGTGAATATGCTACCCTGGAAAATAAACTTGACGACCTGTTCCAAAATGCTACCTTGGGCCCTGGTTATCTCCCCAATAAATATGTTGCTACTTTTACCCTCAATGGTTTTGAATATTTTGACCTTGGAGAAACTGAACCTGATAAATCTAATGAATCTTTATTGTCATTAAATATTGATGTTAGTCAAGAAGACTGGTATAGCGAACATCAGTTTCATTTAGTTTTTCCTGGAATTGCTGCTTTCTTAAATACAATTGATTCCAGGCAGATAACTCCTGGATTAGAGTTATTTAAGTATTATAATGCCGGGTTTAATCCTGCTGCGGAAACGGTATATTTTAGTGGGAATGAAAATGAATTGGTTTATTGCGAGGGTGATACTATCAATTATGATATGAGAAAATTACGAGTTAACACTAAGATTAGATATATTATGTATTATACTAAAATAAAGGATTATTATGAAGCAAAACAAGCTGCAAATGGTAGTGTAAAAAATGGCCAAGGCATTGTAATAACAATAATTTCAGATGGTGTTTCATCGGAAAATACTGTTCCTGAATTAGGAGAAATTGGCGAAATTTCCGTACCCATCGAGGTCAGATATACCATACCATATGTAGGGCGGACTACAACTTTCAAATACATATTAGATTATTAACAAAGCTACAAACCCTAATTATGAAGTATAGAATTATAAGCATACTTATTTTCACCGGCATTGTTTTGTGGTCCGGTAACCTAGTGAGTCAATCGGAATGCAGGCTCTCAGGCCTCCATGATGTGGAGTCGGGAAATGTTCATTTGCGATGGGCGCCCCATAACTACAACTGTTGGGAAATGGGGATAAATGAAGGTTATTCAGTGTATAGGATAACCTATTCGGAAAATGGAGTAGATCTGCCTGACAGCCTTAGGGCTGATTCGGGTGTCCTTCTCGCGGATAGTCTTAAACCACTTCCTTCAGAGACATTTGAACAGCTACCCGGCGACACCAATTTAGTGGCAATTGCCTGGGCGGCATATTACAGTGATGAATTTGATGTGGATTTTGACCTCGGCGATTCATCATACCTTCAGGTATATGAGTATTCCATACAACGGGAGAATCGCTTTAATTTTGCCCTAATGGCTTCAGATCAATCATTTGATATCGCTATGGCTTCCGCCCTGGGAATTCAAGATACCACAGCAGAGCTTAATAACACCTATATTTACTACGTTTTCGTGCCTTCACAGGATACCCTTGAACCGCCTCGCGCTTTTACCCACGTTTGGGTTACAATGGACTCAATTCATTCCCCTTTGGAACCTGTGTCCATCGACTATAAGGAGGCGGGTGATAAAAGTGCGACTTTCTCCTGGAGTGCAATGGATTACAGTTCTACATATTCGTCGTATTGGATTGAGCGGTCTGACGATGGTGGTCAAACCTATCATTCAGTCGTGGAGCAGCCATTTATTTTCTTTGAAAGCGATGATGAAGATCTGGAATCCATCATTTTTAGCGACTCACTTCCGGAAAATAATGTTCCCTATTATTTCAGAGTGAGGGGAATAAATTTCTTCGGTAGAGAGGGTCCAAATAGCGATCCCATCCAAATTATAGGAAAACCCGGACCTCTCGGAGTTAGGCCGGATTATTTGGGGCACATAGAACTTGAGGATGAGAAAGTTATGATTAATTGGGTGTTCCCCGATTCACTGGAGTCGGACATAAATGGATTTGAGGTGATGCGTGCCCCCATCAGACGCGGTCCCTATGAACCTATCCACGAGGGATTTTTGTCACCCGATTCACGCCAATTTCTTGATGAGGATCCTCTTACTGATGGATTTTACAAGGTTGGCCTTGAGGATGTAAACGGGCATCGCGCTCTTTCAAATCCACACATGGTACAACTCACTGACACCATACCTCCCGATATACCCGAGGGATTGGGTGGTTCCATAGACAAACAAGGAATAGTTAGTTTGTATTGGGATGCCAATCAGGAGTACGATCTTTACGGATACCGGCTTATGCGGTCCGACCATCCCGATGGGGACTTTATGCAGGTTTCCAATCGCGTCATCAGGGACACTTTTTTCTTTGATCAGGTAAACCTGCAAGACCTCAACCGCAAAATCTACTACCGCATCCTCTCCGTGGATAACCGACAGAATGAATCGGAGCTCAGTGAACCCCTTGAACTCATCAAGCCGGATATTGTACCTCCCGTGCCCCCGGTACTATTGCAGTTGCAACCAGGTCAGGGCAGCATCACGGTGATGTACACCCCGAGTCCTTCAACAGATGTGGAGCAGTACCGCCTGGAGCGCTTGAGAGTGGGGGAGTACAACTGGGATGCCGTGCCTGGATTTGATCACGATCACAACACTTTTGACAGCACGGGAAACCATTACAGCTTTCTGGACACAGGAACTGTTTCGCTGGTGGATTACCGGTACCGCCTGATCGCCTCTGACTCTTCCGGGAATGAGTCCATTTCTCAAGTCCTGACCGGCAGAGCGTGGGACGACGGAGTGCGTGGAGATATTTCCAATGGGGATATTTCACTGATTACCGTGCCTGATTATTCAGCCAATGTCATAAATATCAACCAGAGCTATAATAAGCCCGCGGTTTTATTGCAGTGGGATTACGGAACCGATCCCGGGATTAAGGACTTTGTGATATACCGGAGAGCAGCCCAGGGCCCACTGCGAGAGTGTAAAACCCTGCTCGTAAGGGAAGGGGAGATACTGAATCCCACGCCCTTTAAGGACCATTCTTTCTACCAGTCTTATCTCATCCGGGACTATTACTTCATCGACGACGGCATTA
>SKLY01000068.1 GCA_007121335.1 Saprospiraceae bacterium
AGCTGAGAAATACCTGAAGAGCGGAATTGAAAAGTACACAAAAAGACTTTCTCACTACAAGCCACAAATCACCTATACCGAAATCCCCATTCCCTCCAAACTATACAGCGGCTCAAATCACAAGCGCGCAATGGAAACAGAAGCAGAGATGGTCCTAAAAAAAATTAGCGATTCAGACCACCTGACTTTACTGGACGACAAGGGCGAGATGTACAGCTCCGTGAAATTTGCCGCCCGGTTTGAAAAAATGTTGCTAAGTTCGCACCGAAAATGGATACTGTTGATCGGGGGGCCGTTTGGCTTTGCAGCCGAATTAAAAGAGCGGGCCGACAGTCTATTGTCCCTGTCCAGGATGACCTTCTCCCATCAAATGGTGAGATTGATAATATTAGAACAACTTTACAGGGCCCAGACAATTATTAACAAACAATCCTACCACCACGAGTAAATTAATTTATGGAGCATTTTTCTGCCACGGTTATTTTAGTCATCATTACCTGCATCATTTCCTACCAGGCTTTCAATCAACCGCACCTCATTGAGAGATACAAACACTATCCGGTCAGAGAAGCCGGTATGGGAGAATTTTACAGATTGCTGTCTGCTGGATTTTTGCACGGTGGGTGGCTTCATCTGCTGATCAATATGTTTGTCCTGTGGATGTTTGGTGAGATAGTCGAGAACATGTACAAGGTTTTATTTGGCAACACCCTCGGGGTCATTCTCTACGTGGTCATGTATCTTAGCTGCATAGCGGTGGCCAATGTGGGTACATTCCTCAAACACCGTAACAATCCGTCCTTTGCCAGTATTGGCGCATCGGGTGCAGTGAGTGGTGTGGTTTTCATCTACATTCTGGCAGATCCCTGGGCACTGCTCTACCTCTACGGTCTCATCCCCATTCCCGGTATAATCGCGGGTGTGTTGTTCCTCTGGTACAGCAGTTGGGCGGGAAAGAGAGGCGGTGACCTGATCGATCACGACGCCCACTACTACGGGGCTGTTTACGGGGTGGCATTTACCATTTTACTGAATCCCGGCATGCTGTGGCTCTTCCTGGAAAATCTTTTTGCGGGGATAACCTGAGCACATCAGTCTTTCATAAAAAAACTTACAGTGATTGAGCGTTTCGCTGCACTTAGGGTAAAAAAAGGGCCCTGGTACTATTGAAGGGAAACGATTCTGTATAATGTACCAGAGCCCATGTATTGGCCGATGATTTGCGACCTTATTTTCGCTTAATAAACAAAGTTCGCAACCTATGTCCGGCTTTTTGATAAAAACATAATTAAACAGGTCCGTCTTTCCAATAAAGCCCTGAGCTGGAGGCCTGACATTTAATTTTCAGGATTGACCAGTATTTCAATCAGGACATTGTATTGGTCTCCTGTCAATTGGTCTTCCAGGTCGGAAATACTGACCTCCAGTCCGTACTCCCCACCGGTGTATTCAAGCCCTGAAGGAACAAGGCTGGTTTTATCCGGATTTATTTCATAATCAATATCCAAACAGGGTAAATTCAACTTACTGATAACAGTCCTTACGGGAAGCGTAAAATCCACCTCCAGGTCCAAATCTACGCATTCGGCTCCTGCCACCACCTGGAGGAAAATCAGTTCATTGTTGTCATTGACTTCAAAAACTGCCTGAAGTTGATCTTCGGGATTAATTAAGTACAGGCTGTCCTGCCATTGAATCTCACCGTCATCTACTCTGGTGAAGGTGTATTTCACGACCATGTCAATGTTGGGATCAAAACATCCAAACACATCTTCAACAAACAATTCGGACTGTAAAAAATCGAGTTCGGCCTCTTTACTAACTACTTTACCCTCGCTGTCGATCACCTCAAATGTGCCGCGTTCCCAGGAACTGCAATTGGGGAGTTGGTAAAAATTTTGTGTTCTATCAAATGGAATCACCAGGGGTTGTAGTTCATCGACTAAAATGCGAATCACCCCTTCATCAGGCATGTCTTGAGCCCTGCAGTAACCGAAATCAAGTTCGAGCATTCGGGTATCGGTCAGGGTGAATTCCACCGGTTCTAAATTACGGGACTCACCAAGAGGGGCAAATTCCTCCTCTGAAACGACACTGCCACAGAGGTCTCTGATCAACAGTTTAAAGGATTCATTGGCCGGCATTCTCGAAAATATAAAATCACCGACAGCGGAGGAGACACCCTCAAACCTGTAGTCTCCCAGTTGAGGAAAAATCACTTCTACTTTTCCGATAGCAGGCTGATCGAGTTCCATGTAAGCAAGTTGACCGCTCAGAGAAACCGGTTTGCCTGCCGGGTGGGCAAAACTCCACATTCCACTTTCCGGCAAAACCAGGTCGGTCACACTACTACCCTCCACCGCGTCCCTTTTCCACTCAATCCATTTCCAGCCTGAAGTATTGAAGTGGTACAAGTGATGTGGGCGATTTCCACTGCCCAGTCCAGGGTGGTCAGGAAGAGAAACAGTCATCCCGTCGTACAATTCGATGGCATCGCCTGCCGGAGTATTGAACTCAAAAATGGCAACACCTGTCGAAAACAAGTTGATCTGTTCTCCTTCCTGATTTACGGCTGTTCGGCCTCCTATCTCTTCAGTGTAAAAATGTGGGTTTTCAGGGGTGCTCCAGTACAAGTAAAACTCTACGATTCCACTGTAGTCCCCAAACGCCCCGGGTGTTATTTTTACATGCATTCCACCGGGCAGGTCAATTTCCGCGCCTTCGTTGGTGTGAAAAACATGGGTTTGTGATTTTTTGGGTATCCTAATGGTGGCATTGGAAATGCAGTTTCTCACCAAATCTATTTGTTTAATAGTAGAGAATTTGCCCTGGGCTTCCACCTCAAGCACCGCGTTTTTTCCCCTGTTCAAATAGGAAGGCACAAAAAATGCTCCCTGATCATCCGCATCCACGGTAAGGAACTGATAAGCGGTTCGAACTCTGATAGTGGCATTGGGAATAGGTTCTCCACTTTCATTTTGGACAACCCCTGAAACAGCCGCCGGAATCAACTCCTGCGGTCCGGGAAATACGGGATTGTCAATATCGCTGTGCTCCTCTTTTATACAGGACTGAAAAAGTGTCATTGCCAGTAGTACGGCAATCAGTCCAAAAATACCAGTGTGGAATTTACTCCTTATCATTTTAAAAGATTTTCCGGCCCCGCATTTTTCAAACTGCCGAATTTCCAATCAACTGAATAAACCCTTCAAAATTGAAAACGTGGCAAAGGCGGACCGTTTTTTTTAAAAACTTCTCCTGACTCCCATTCCGAGACTGAGGACAGTCACACTCATTTCTAAATCCTGTCCGGTGCTGAGCCAATCTCCAGCGTGGTGCTGGTATCCAGCACGTCCGTAAATAGTCCATTGGTCGGTTAGATTGTACCCGGCCAGTAAATTGGCCCGCACATCGGAAAACCACCGGCGCTCAAAATCACCCGATTCAAAAGACCTGAATTGGTCGCCATCGACCATTATATAGCCACTGTGATTTTCAAAAATATTTACAGCAATTCCCAGACTTAAGCCCAGTTTCAAATTGTTGTACTCTTTCATATACTCTACCAAAACCGGTATACGAACAAATTCGTGCACATTGGGTGCCCGCAGTCTTTGTTCAGTCCTCACGGCGGTCAATACCGCCCCATCCACCCAGACAACCTCTCCTGAATCATCGATGAAGTAGTAAGCCTCCGGGCTGTATTTCATGTTAAATTCAACACCATGACTTCGAAAGTCAAACTCCCTGGTAATGCGCTGGTATTCCAAACCGGCGAGTAAACTGAAATTGCCCAGCGTTTTCAAATTGGTCATCGCCCCTGTGGAGAAGGAAAACCACGGACCGGTGTAGTCGCGGTATCCGTCTTTCAGTCGCTGCCCCGCAGGCGATGTCGCTCTAAAGCGATTACTGACAATATCTGCATTGAAATACAGGTCAATAAAACCGGAGCCTGCGATACTTTCATCACCAGTTTGCAAAGAGGAAAACTCCTCCCAATTAAATTCCGTCAGGGCATGGAGGGCAAGATCGGAAAGTTTCAATGGCGTGGGCTTTCCATATATAAAATCTGAATGTGGAATCCGGTCGCTGAAATCGTCTTCCAAAATTCCGGGAAGAGTGCCCGCTTCCTCTCCTTTCACCGTTGTCCCGGAGACAAATTCTGACCATCCATCGGACAACAGATTGAGCTCATCGACCCAGGCAGATTCCTGAGTAGCACCTTCAGCGATGGCTGAGTGAGTCTCCTCATTCGCATCCGCCGTGGAAACAGCGCCATCAACGGATTCAATTTCTCGCTCAAATTCAGCTTCTTCACGGTCAGCCTTAACCGGCGATTCGGATGCACCTCTATCCCTGGCAGGGATGTCATCCGCGGTGATTTCATCCGCAGCGACATCATCCGTGCCGGAGAGCGAAACGACCTCGTCCGTATGTTGATCACCGGGGTATTCCAACTCCTGCTCAGATTGCGATTTCTTCAACACATCGGCGCTTTCAGACACCACTTCCTCTGGCAATTCGCCCTGCGAAAAACTGCCCGGTGGCATTTGATACAAAAGAAATGCGCCCAGCAGCAGGACAGCGCCTCCCGCGCCCATCCAGGCCCAAAATACGGGTCTTTTACTCCTTTTGCGGATCGCCATCCAAATGGCACCTTTTTCCTCCCGGCTCAGTGGAATCTTGTAATTGGATGCGGCTTCTCTGAAAGCGCTGTCCATCCCGTTATTGTTGTTATCCATAATACTTTATTGTGTTACCACATTAGAAAATTGCAGTGTTCGATTCTCTGTTATTACTTCTTCACATTGACCTTTCTGTTGATCCATTCCTGTAGTTTCTTGCGTGCCCTGAACAAATAAGAGCGAGCGGTAGCCGAGTTAATTCCGGTAATCTCTTCGATTTCACGGTGGCTGTAACCCTCTATCACATAGAGATTGAAGACAATCTGATGAGATTCGGGCAATTCAGCAAGGTGTTTTAACAAGTCGTCTTTAAAAAGCTTATCGGGCAGACGGCCGGGTCCATTGGAGGATCTGGTAAGGTCTTCATCAGTCAGATAGTATCTTTTATGACGTTGAATATACCTCACAGCCTCACGGGAAACTATTTTATTCATCCAGCCAAAAAGCTGTTCATCACTTCGGTAGTCAAATTTTTTCAATCCGCGAAAAATACGGATATACGCTTCCTGCAGGCAGTCTTTGGCTCCGGAGCGTTCTTTAATATACCGCATTGCGACGCCCATCATCTTATCTGAGGTACGGTCAAAGAACTCCCATTGGGCTTTTTCCTGCCCATTTTTTATTTCCTGAAGAAGTTCCTTCCAATCGGCCAATTCGCCAGTTGTTTATTCTGATAAAGCAAAATATGACTCCGCTAATATCCCGGGAAGGAATCCTATCCCAAAATCATCGTCCATACAATTCGTTTCCCGTTTGAAGTAAGTCCACTTTCGGTGTTGGCAACCGGATATTTGGTACAATATAGTCACGGTTGAATATTTCAGTGCAAATCGACGACCAAAATAGATATCCGATTGATCCATCCTCTTGCTTGTATATGACCTTTCTTCACCCCTATAAAAGACTGTGACGCCCATTTGTGGCAGCTGTGGTCATATTTTTTTCAAACTTTTAACTCTTTTGTCAAAAAAAGGATTTTTAAGCTTTGAAAATCAACACCTTATGATTCAGATCCAAATCGTTTGAGATCAAGGCGATCGAGCAATAGCACTAAAAGAAATCCCAGAGCGAATAGAATAATGGTGAGCGCGGTATGAGGGTCGCCACTCAAATAATCTGCGGGCAAGCGATTGGCTTCCCTTATCACTCTCCAGTCCGGATCGAGCGCAGCGCAGATTTCATAGATATTACCGGCATCATCCACAAAGGCAATCGGGTCTCTCCAGGGCCAAATGGCATTTAGGGAACCGAGCATAAATCCACATAGCAGCCCAAATACCGGGCGTTTGTACTTTTTGAGCAACCAGGAAACCACGCGGGCAAAAATCAACAGGCCCAGGAGAGCACCTATACAAAAGGTCATTAATAGAAGCAGTGAATCAATCTCGCGGGTTTCAATGAAGTTTCTTGTTTCACCGAGTACAATGGTGTACATGCCCAACAATAACATAATAAAACTGCCTGAAACCCCGGGGAGGATTAGAGCACTAATTGTAATACTGCCAGTGAAGAAAAAATTTACGTAATTGGCTGTACCCTCAGCAGGGGTCAGCACTGTAATATACCAGGCCATCAAAGTTCCCAAAACCACCATGGCAATAACTCCAGAATCAATTTTTCCGGTACGCCTCAATATATAAACAACCGATGCCAGTATCAGTCCGAAGAAAAATCCCCAAACAACAGGCGGATGGGACTCAAGGAGACTGGAAATGGTCAACACCCCCACTATGAGTCCCCCTGCCATTCCCGACAACAGGGAAAGTACAAAACCACCATCCACTTTCTTCCAGGCAGATCGCAGTTCTCCCCGCATCAACATGCCAACCAAAAGGTGGTCAAACTCAGTAATGGTGTTGAGTAGTTTTTCATAAATTCCCGTGATAAAAGCAATGGTTCCACCCGACACACCGGGTATCACCTCAGCCACTCCCATAGCAGCTCCTTTAAATGCATTCGCGAGTTTTTTCATACAGTTTTTCTTTCTCAGTCCCTGTGGAAAAAGCACCATTACCATCTTTTCCCGAATTCAATAATTCCGTAATTACAATCAAGTGACTCCATCTAAATCCCCTGGCAGGTCGTAGTTGCTTTCTTTGAAAATAACTGAACTTTTTTACTGCAAAAGCCACCGAAAGGGCCAAATATACAACTACTTTGGTGCATGGCAGAGAATTCCTCATTTTTGGAGTTTTCCAAAATCTCAAACAGCTGCAACTACAGGGCCTACAGAAGTAAAAGTACATAACTGAAGTTCGCTCCAAAACAGACCGGACTAATTAACCGTTAATCCTGGGAATCGAAAGATAAAATTTGACTACCTTCGTAACCTATCAAAACAAGTCGCCAATTGGACATGGCCGGATTTAGAGTGTTTTTTGCCGGAGTAATAATCTCAACTATATTGTGCCTCCCCTTTGGAGCAGATGCTCAGGAAGTGTTCCGCCACTCCGATGGGACACTCTCCATTCGTTTTGACGATGGTACGGAGCGAGAAGTGGTGCCCTCAGATTCAATCCTTTTCAGCAGCGCCTTTGAAGAAATAACTGTTTTAGAAAAGCAGGATCAAGCCACCGGTGAACCATTGCCGGTTTATGTTCCCGAAGATTACTACGCATCGCTTCAGGTCAGGATGAAGGAAAATCAGCTCAGGAAACTTAGAATGCAATTAGAGGAACTTCGGAAGAAAAAAGACAAGCTGGGCGAGGAACTGGAGTTCGCGCGAGAAAATCCGGGAAGAATACGCGCAGACGACCGGGTGGAACTCAGCAATCGCTTCTTTTCGACATCCGAAGACATTGATAAAACCAAAGAAAAAATAGCTGACGGTGAAAATGAGCTGGCCGCACTAAAAAGACACTGGCATAAAAACGTATTGGCGACCCTGCCTCTCCCCAGGCTGATTCCGGTACCGGATAATTACGACATGGGAATTGCACGCCTTGCCGACTTAGCTGATGAGAAACCAAAGAAAAAAGAGGAACCTGTTGTCTGGAAAGCCCCGGAGGATATTCCCATGCCCATCATTCCTCATCCCAGCACCGTTGAAATAAAAGACCGCTATTACCACCCCCCTTCTTTTTGTGAACTGGAAAAAGCAGCAAAACTGGAAGATGGGAAGTTGTTTGTTCGCACAGTAAAAGAGGAACTGTTCTTTTTTCTGCCGGAAGAAATGCGCATCCACCGTCGCGGAAGACCCATGCTTAGCTGTAAAATCAACACGGAGCGAATGGACAGGGGACTCTTTCTCCGCTTTCACATCACACTGCATATCCCGGCAGCAAGGAGGTCATTTGGCGGACTTTCAAAATTTACCCCCATACGAATTGAGCTGTTGAACGGAGAGGTGGTAAACCTCTACAACATAGAAGCCAATACAGGAACCTTCGACGACGAAACCAATTCCGTTAGGTTTCAGGCCCTGGCTCCTTTAAGCGTATCCAATGCTGAAAGCCTGAGGGAAAATGAGGCCAACAAGATTAGACTGGTCTGGACAGGGGGGCATGAAGATTACGAAATTTACAACATTGGACTGATCAGAGACCAACTGGAATGTCTCGACAGATATTTAATAAAAAACTGAAATATGCTCGGATTAAAACTCCCTACCGATCCACGTTGGGTGGACCTGGCCAGTATGAGCCTGGAGGAAATTCTCACTGACCACGCCTACTGTGAACAAAAGGCAGCAACCTTTTGCATCTCACTGGTGCAGCAGTACCCGGATAAAAAGGAAATGGTCGAACAGGTTTCGCCGGTGGTAACCGAAGAATGGGGCCACTTTCGAATGGTGCTCAAAGAATTGGCCGACCGCGATCTCGAACTCGGTTTTCAGCGGAAAGACGAATATGTAAACAAATTACTCGGCTTTCAGAAAAAAGGAGGTTCCAGAGACGACCGACTCATAGAAAAACTACTTACATGCGCCCTCATTGAAGCGAGAAGCTGTGAGCGATTCCGCCTGTTGTCCGAAAAATTGGAGGACCCGGATCTGCGAAATTTCTACCATAAATTCATGGTGGCAGAAGCAGGTCATTACAAAATGTTTATCGAACTGGCCAGACTCTATGGCGGCAGGGAACAAGTGGACAAGCGATGGAAGGAGTACCTGGAATTTGAAGCGGGAATGCTCAAAGAACTGGAACTGCGCGGAGACCGCATGCATTAATACGCACAAAAATGGCCGGTAATTTATTTGGTAAGATCATTACTTTGAAAACCTTTGGCGAGTCTCACGGAAAGGGAATCGGAGGCATTTTAGACGGCATACCCCCGGGACTTGAGATTGATCTCGATGCGCTCCAAAAAAAAATGGACCGTAGGCGACCCGGGCAATCCGGCATCACCACCGCCAGATCTGAACCCGACAAAGTGGAGTTAATGTCTGGGATTTACAACGGTCAAACCACCGGTATGCCCATAGGTCTGCTCATTTTCAACAAAGACGCCAAACCGGCTGATTACGAAAACATCAAGACCGTCTTCAGGCCATCTCATGCAGATTACACCTATTCCAAAAAGTACGGATTGCGCGACCCATCCGGTGGTGGCAGGTCCTCAGCCCGGGAGACAGCACTAAGAGTGGCTGCATCGTATTTTACTGATCTGCTGTTGGAAAAACACGGAGTAGAGATAATTGCTTACGTCCATTCTGTGAAGCACCTTAGCCTTCCGCCTGATTTTTCCATCCGGGACTCTTCTGAAGTTCAGGAAAATGAGGTGCGCTGCCCGGATCCGGCACTTGCAGCGGAAATGAAGGCGATGATCAAAGAGGCTAAAGAGGAAGGCGACACCCTGGGCGGCACTATTGGGTGTGAGGTTTTCAACTGTCCTGCCGGTCTGGGGGAACCCGTTTTTGACAAACTACAGGCCGATCTCGCTAAAGCCATGCTCTCCATCAATGCCTGCAAGGGATTCGAATACGGCAGTGGTTTTCAGGGCACTTTGCTGAAAGGGAGCGAGCACAACGACGAGTTTACATCCAACGACGATGGCGAAATAACCACCAAAACCAACTTTTCCGGAGGCATTCAGGGCGGGATTTCCAATGGCATGCCTATTTATTTCAAGGTGGCATTCAAGCCCGTGAGTACTTTGCAAAAAAAGCAGGAGAGTGTGGACAGCGAAGGGCAAAAGACAAGTCTAGCAGTCAAAGGGCGCCACGACCCCTGTGTTCTTCCAAGGGCCGTGCCAATAGTCGAGGCCATGACAAGTCTCGTGATAGCAGACCATCTGCTGCGAAACAATGTTTATACTGGTGACCAGAGTCAGACCTGATATTAGGTGCGATGACATGCATCTGGCATTAAAAGCCGGAAAAGACCGGTGAATAAAACAATCAGCTCAACTTTTTGATAAAATCTATCCGATGAACCCAGCTGACTTTAAGAAAATCACCCATGAAGACTTGCAGTTTTTCAAACTCAAACTGGGCGAGGAGAATGTGATGCATGACGAGGAGTCACTGCTATCCCACGGCAGGGACGAAACCGAGGATATCACCATGCCCCCGGAGGTGGTTTTAAGCCCTGAAAATGCTAATCAGGTCGCTGATATTCTGGCCTATTGCAATGAAAACAAGATACCTGTCACTGCCCGCGGAGGCGGCACCGGACTGTCAGGAGGAGCCATTCCTGTTTTTGGAGGTGTGTGCCTCTCGGCAAAAAGGCTCAACAAAATACTCGAGATAGACGAAGACAATTTTCAGGTGGTCACCCAGCCCGGGGTTATTACCGAGGAGTTGCAAAATGCGGTTAAGGAAAAAGGGCTTTACTATCCGCCCGATCCTGCGAGTCGCGGCACCTGCTTTATCGGAGGCAACATTGCGGAAAACTCAGGTGGCCCGCGGGCCGTAAAATACGGAGTGGTAAGTGATTACGTACTCAATCTTGAAGTGGTGCTACCAACGGGTGAAATCATCCGCACCGGCGCCAATGTTTTGAAAAATGCCACGGGTTATAATTTGACACAGTTGATCGTCGGCAGCGAGGGAACTCTGGGCTTTGTCACAGAAATAGTCCTAAAGCTCCTGCCCCACCCCAAACACGACAAACTGCTGTTGGTGCCTTTCAAGGACGCGCTTAAAGCCGTTGAGGCCGTAGCGGAAATAGCCAAATCCGGCATTTCTCCCTCCGCTCTGGAATTCATGGACAGAGATGCCGTTTCCCTGGCACTGAAATACGCAGACGAAAAAGTTTTTGAGCTGGAAGAGGACGACGAGGCCCACCTCATTGTGGAAGTGGATGGAAACGACCCCGCACAATTGGACCGCGAAATAGAGGCCATCTACCACATTCTTCAGTCGTACCCCACCGGTGAGATGCTCTACGCGGGCAGCAGCGTGGAGAAAGAGAAGATTTGGAAAATGAGGCGCAGTGTCGGAGAGGCTGTCAAAAGAGAATCTATTTACAAAGAGGAGGATACAGTGGTGCCCAGATTCCAACTGCCTACCCTGCTCGCCTTTGTAAAAAAACTCGGCCGGGAATACGGATTTCGCTCTGCCTGCTACGGACACGCGGGAGATGGAAACCTGCACGTCAACATCCTCAAGGGAGATATGTCTGATGAAAAATGGCGCCATGAATTGCCACTGGCGATCAGGGAATTGTTCAAAGAAGTGAAATCACTGGGAGGCACCATTTCAGGGGAACATGGAATCGGAATGGTGCAAAAAGATTATATGGACATTGTATTCAGTCCGATTGAAATGGAATTGATGCAGTCGATCAAAAGAGTTTTTGACCCAAATGGCATTATGAATCCGGGTAAAATTTTTCCCGACAAGATTTCCAAACCGGATGCCGACCGACCGGACCCTGTCAGGATGTAAATACCCACATTTTTTTATCCCCCGGAAAGGCTTACCTTAGCACGTTCATCAGGCAATCATAAAATGCAGAAAGCGATCAGACAATTCATACCCAATGGGCTGACACTCGCCAATTTGATGGCAGGGGCAGCCGGTATTTTATTGATCATTCAGGACATGCCTCACTGGGCATTTTTGTGTCTGCTGATCGGCTTGCTGGCAGATTTTTTTGATGGATTTGCTGCGAAAATGCTCAAAGTCAGCAGTCCGCTCGGTGTGCAGCTCGATTCGCTGGCAGACCTTATCACCTTTGGTTTGATGCCGGTAGTACTTTACTTTTACCTCGCCACCGAGGTGGGTGCCTCAAGCACTTTGGCGGGTGTAGCAGTCTTGTTTTTTGCATCCTGTGCAGCATACCGGCTCGGACGTTTCAATGTAGCCGACCACCCCGGGCCCGACTTTTCCGGTCTGCCCACGCCTGCTTCCGGGCTAACCGTAATGGCAATTTGCTGGAATATCTCACGGCCTGATACCATCAACTGGTTGGAGATCCAGCCCGGAGTAATTACCTCTGTGGTGGTTTTAGTACTCGGCATTCTCATGGTGTCCAACATCAAGTTTTTGTCCCTGAAATTCACCAATTACCGGTTTCGAGAGAACATCCTGAAGTACGCCATACTGGGTGGTTCACTAATTTTAATAATCGCAATGTGGCTCGATGCAGTTTTGCCTGTCGTCATTTGGTACTTCTTACTTTCAGCGACATCCAATTTTGTCGCTTCTTCAAAGCCGGAAAAGCCTTAAGAATAAAACGAGGTAGTTTATTTTGCGTAAATTTGCGGTCAGTAATTAACTTTTGAAACTACATCATGCAACAGTACAAAGCATCAGTTAAGATTATGCCCCATAACGAGTTGTTGGATCCGCAGGGAAAAACCGTGGGAAACAACCTCAAAAACCTGGACATTCACTCGGTGGAAGACGTGAGGATTGGGAAATTTATCGAATTGACCCTGGGAGCGAAGAGCGAAGAAGAGGCCAGGGAGAAGGTTGAAAAAGCGTGCAAAAAATTGCTGGCCAACCTCATCATGGAGCAATATGAGTATGAGCTGAAAGCGGTGTAACCTCGAAAAAAGCGCCATGCTTTACCTCATCTCCACTCCTATTGGTAACCTGGAGGATATCAGCCCCAGGGCAGTCAGAATACTTGGCGAGGTGGACTACCTGCTGGTGGAAGACAGTCGCGTAACGGGCAATTTGCTCAAAAAACTGGAGATTGACCAAAGGATGGTGCCCTTTCACGCACACAATGAGCACAAAAAATTAGACTCCATACTGGGAGATTTACAGGCCGGTAAAAAGATAGGGCTGGTCTCCGACGCTGGCTCCCCCGGCATTTCAGATCCCGGATTTCTTCTGGTGCGAGCTTGCAGGCAATCTGGTTTACAGGTGACGGCCATCCCCGGTGCAACTGCTGTAATTACCGCCTTGAGTATTTCGGGAATTCCATGTGACAGGTATTATTTTGAGGGCTTTTTACCACATAAAAAAGGCAGAAAAAAGCGCTTGGAGTTTTTGGCCCAATTGCCGGAAACTTTTGTGCTGTTTGAATCTCCCTACCGGGTCAAAAAATGCCTGAAGGAATTGAAGGACCACTGCGGCCCGACTCGATTGGGGGCCATATGCAGGGAACTCACAAAAATGCACGAAGAAGTGCTGTACGGAGAATTGTCAGAACTCGCTGCAATCTACGAGGATCACAAAGAACCCAGGGGTGAATTCGTTTTGGTGGTGGAAGGAAACAAAGGCTGAAAACCATTCCAGCCCTCAAATCATCAATCGTAAATGGCAACCTCTCTGAATCCGGGTTTTACCACACCACGTATCATTCCGTTGGTGTTAAATGGCATGGAATAATTGCCATGCCGGTCCACTGCAATCAATCCACCGGAACCACCTGCCTCAACCAATTTTTCATGGATAATATAAGTGGCTGCAGAGTCCAGGGAGATGCCCCGGTATTTTACCAGTGCATTTAAATCGTGCGCCACAGCATAGCGGATAAAGTACTCTCCGTGTCCGGTACAGGAAACGGCCACCCCATTGTTGTCAGCATAAGTTCCGGCCCCTATAATGGGCGAGTCACCTATTCTTCCAAAACGCTTGTTGGTCATTCCGCCGGTTGAAGTTCCCGCATAGAGATTGCCAGATGCATCCAGGACGGCCACTCCGACCGTTCCCATCGTATCTTCCATCATTCTTTCTGCTTCACTTTCACGGGCTCTCAGCATGGAGTTATAGCGTTCTTCGGTAAAAAAATAAGAGTTATCGACAATCTCGCAGCCGACGGAAGCAGCAAATTGATTAGCACCTCTTCCGGTTAAGAGTACATGGGGCGATTTTTCCATTACCTTACGGGCAGCCACAATGGGATTCTTAACCGTAGTTATCCCGCCGACCGCTCCGGCATCCATGTCTTTACCCGACATAATACTCGCATCCAACTCATTGACGCCCTCATTGGTAAAAACCGCTCCTTTTCCGGCGTTGAAAATCGGATTATCTTCGAGATAGGAAATCACCTCCACCACAGCATCCAATCCACTACCTCCGTTTGCCAGTATTTCCTCGCCGATGTCCAGCGCTTCTTCGATGGCATTAAAGTACTCTTCCTTTCTACCTTCCGGCAGGTCATGCAGTGCAAAAACACCGGCTCCTCCATGCACAACCATAACGTATTCCGGGACCTCCATTTTGTCTTCCTCATCCAATTCTGCAGCACTTTCACAGGCGCTAAACAACAGGGCTGCTGCCAACAGCACCACACCCCACAAAACATTGATTTTATACATCTTAGGTTAAATTGTTTTAATGATTTCGAGTATTTCTCCCCTCAATTTTGCCAGCTTCCTTACCGGCTTCCAGCTTCCCCCTGCTTTGAAAAATCTCAATAAATGAAGTCGATATGACCTGAGTCTGAGGTCAATCCAAACACCCAAAGATAAGATTAAAACCCAGAAAACGGAATAGGGTGAAAACAACAGGACCAATAAGATCGCCAACAAAAGGACGGTTGACAGAAATACAAACCCCACCGCGCGGACACTGGAGTAGAATTCAACATTGGGCATGGTATTGCGGCTAATGACGGTTGCAATCCAAAGTGGTAGCAGGTAAAATAGACTGAATGGCAGAATTAAGAGCGAGAAAATCCCCGTGGAGAGCACGGACAACCCATTTTTTGAGAGTTTTCCAACTGTGGCATCATCCAATTTGTGATTTTTCAGAGCGCGGTCGTACTCGCTTAATTTATCTCTCAGCAGAATGCCTGATTCAGATTCAGCGTTTACGTTAAACCGGTCGAGTACATTTTTTATTTCCGGGAAAGGACTGCTCTCCTTATTGCCGGCAATTTCCCAGTCATTTTTCACCACTGTCCACAGCAATGCTCCGGTTTCCAGGTCTTTATCTCGTTCTATGTGCAAGACACATTGACAGAGTTGCTTTTGTATTTCTGCGGTCAGGTTTTTCACAGCCTTGCGCGGTTCAGTGCGGTATTCTTCAAAATAGTCTCCCAGCTCGATGGCGGGGCCAATTTCCATCATTAAATCTGACCTGAATCGGCTGTGATCATCGTAGCTGAGGCCAATGGGGTGAATAACCAATGGCAGGTCTTCTTTTTTCTCCAGGGTGCCAAAAGCCAATTTGGCCGCACCGGGCTGGACTGTTCGCAATTTTTTCACCCATTTCATACTGCCCTCACAAAATATCAGCAACCTGGCTCCATTGATAAGTCTTTTGTGGCATTCGCTGAATGAATCCTTATTGCTCTTGAGTTGGCTGAACCCATCCTTAAACCGGAAGACAGGCACCTGATTGGTAGCATTGAAAAACCACAGAAAACGACGGTTAAAAAGATCGCCCCTGGTCATGAAGTGAACGTCAAAATCTACGGAGGTGGCAATCAAAGTGGGTTCCAAAAAAGCAGAGGGGTGATTGACCGCAAACAATACCGGTTTTTGCTCATCCACATGCTCCATCCCGCGAATGAAAATTTTTCGGAAATAAACTTTGTATCCGGGTTTTATCCAATATTTCAAGAATCGGTACAACAACATGTACTTGGTTTGTTAACGGTAAAATTCCACCCGCGCTCCATTCAATCAGTCCCGGCTAATCCTTAAGTTGCAGGATTGTTATTACTCCGGCCTCTTAAAATTTTCCGGCCGCAAATTAGGAGGAATTTTTCTCTTCGATAAATCATTTGAACCTTTTTCTGCAAAATCAGGGTAATGTAGCAGGAGATTTCAGGTGAACTAAAGTGGTATAAATTCTGGGATCCCCATTCAAAAATATCGCTTTTTTTCCTGTTACAAATCAAGCAATTTAAGCGGAATTCAGCCCTTAAATTATTAACTTTGCCACATGACCCAAATCAAGCCTGACATCAGAGACCTTACGGGATTGGCTACCAATGCTGCAATGCAGGCAGGCGAGGCGATTATGGAGATATACAGATCCGGGATTACTGTTTCTTCAAAAGAGGATGAATCTCCTCTCACCAATGCGGACCGAGCCTCTCACCAAATTATTGTAAAAGCACTGAGACCGACGGGCATTTATATCCTGAGCGAGGAGGGAGACCACGGGACTTATTCTGAAAGAAGTGGTGAAGACTATCTGTGGGTAATCGATCCGTTGGATGGTACCAAAGAGTTTATCAACAAAAATGGAGAATTCACCGTCAACATAGCACTTATCGAGGGAAATTGCCCTGTGCTCGGAGTGGTTTATGCACCCGATAAGGGGGTTTTGTACGCGGCCAATAAGCAGGATGGAGCCTACAAATGGGAGTTGGAAAATGGCAATCATTCCATAAAGAGCATTGCCCCGAAAAAATTACCGCTTGATCCAGTTAACAGACCGCTGACCATAGTGGCCAGCCGCTCTCATCAAAACCCGGATACAGTGGAGTTTATTCAAAAGATGGAAGCACAAAAAAAAGGCACTGTAAAGGTGATCAGCGCGGGGAGTTCCCTCAAACTCTGTTTGGTGGCGGAAAACAGCGCCGATTATTACCCACGTCCTGCCCCGACCATGGAGTGGGATACAGCGGCGGGAGATGCCGTCTGCCGATTCAGTGGATGTGCAGTGGTCAACTGGGACACGGGGGTGCCATTGACGTACAACAAAGAAAATTTAACCAATCCCAAATTCCTGGTAAAAAGAACCGATGGAGAACGAATTTAACACCTATTTTACCCTTGTCATTCTGGGTCTGATCGTGGTTTTTCTACTGTGGGACAGATTCAAGCCTTCCGTCGTTTTTTTCACAGGGGTTTTGATTTTACTCGCAGCC
>SKLY01000006.1 GCA_007121335.1 Saprospiraceae bacterium
CAAACGATGGTCTCACTTTGAAGATGGATCTGAAAAATGGTTTTGGGACCAGTGTGGTCAGCCGATTCCATTATTTTATCCACCGTGTAGTATGGGAAAAGTGCGTACTCGGGATTTTTTCTTCCCGCGCTCAGTCCGCCATTGCTGGCAATAAACATCCAGTGATTGGCATCGCTCACGACACTCATAAAGAATGGCCGCATCTTGTCGTAATTGGAAATCTTGAAAAAGGGGTCACCATTTATATGAACCTCCTCAAGATTTACCTCCTTTTTCGATCTTCTTTCAATAGTTTCTGAGTAAGCTTTTATCATTCCGGCTTTTTCTTTTCAAAATCGGCCCTGATCGTGGCCTTTCACTATGGCTTAATCGCGCTATTTCATGGATTGCGCTAATTCATAAGCCTCCTCGATGTCAATTTCATCAAAATGTTGTCGTATATGATTGAGGGTTTTGCCCTCTTCATAGGGATTTATCTCATGAGCCTTTTTTAGAGCAAAATAAGCAGCCCGGGGATGCAGCTCGTAAAATCCCTCCTCATCGGTCGGGCCTTTTGCACAAATGCCAAACCACTCCTCGTTCATGTTGTTTTTGCCGGGAATGTGGTCGAACTCGTAACCTCCATTTTCCCAACTGGCTTCCGTATTGTGGACATCCAAATCACGGGTTTGACCGTATTTCCACCAACCATCGCTAAACTGGAATGTAAATCCGCCCAGGGAATTCCCGGATTTTCCCATCCCGGCAGCATTCTCGTAAATCTCCAGCCAGTTGGCCACATTGTAAATTGCCTGATCTTTTTGGGCCTCTTCTTTTGTAATCGCATTGAATGCATCGGAACCAAATTCGGTCAGTAAAATGGGTTTTCCGTACTCATCTTTCACCCGCTCGTAAAGATTGGTAAAGGACATGCCGCGATAAACATTTATGCCGAGAATATCGATGTCGGGACACTCTTCAACGATGATATCCAAAAACTGCAAATCACCATTGCAAATCGCAACCGGATGCTCCGGGTCAACAGATTGGATTGCCAAAGCTCCTTTATTGAACAAGCGGTACATGGCACGGGCACTTTCAAGGTACCCTTCGTCAATTTCAGGGAAATCCTCCGTCTCAGCTCCTGCCCAAAATAGCCCGTAATTGTTTTCATTGCCCAGAAGGTAGAGCAACAGTCCTTCGGTGTTTTTGTACTCAGCAGCTAGTTCTTCAACCTCATTTAAAAGAACCTCTATCGCCTTCTCATCCGCATAATCAGTTTTGGGTAACCACTCGCCATCCAATTCGTAACCGTATCTCCCAAAAGGATGATTCAGCATGGTGTAAATCCCGAAATTTTTATAAATGTATTCGATCCACCGGGGCTGGATGCCGGTGTAAACCCTTATGGCATTTACACCCATTTCTTGTAACAGGCCCATTTCGTAATCGAGTGCCTGCCTGATGAAATCGTCCGGCTCCTCCCAAATAATGTACTCGTAATTGGTCCCAATGGGAAAATAGTCCCAGTTCATCCCATTTACTATGAATGGCTCGCCATCCACCATCAATTTCCAACCCTCCGTAACTTCTTTTACATGTACTCCAGTCCTATCAGAGTTTTCAGGCTTATCAGACCTATCAGCTTGTTGGCAAGCTACTGTGAACAAAAGACAGCAAAACAATAAAGCCCGATATAACATAGGAGATCCTTTGAGATGATCTGTGAATTGATTCTAAGTGATCAAAAGGTATTTACTGGAAAACCCTTATGTAGTCCACTTCCATGGTACTGCGCTCAAAATCCGGATCCACATCACCTCCAAATGTTCCCCCCATGGCCACATTCAACAGAAGGAAAAACGGTTGATTATAGGGAAGGGATGGATTGTTTGGGAATACATGATATATTTGATTGTTTACTGCAAAAATGATGTGCTCCTCTGTCCATTCCACGGTGTAAATGAAGAATTCCTCAGAAACTCCGGGCACATCTGTGGTTTGGGTTACGGCATCTCCACCCGAGTTACCGGGAAAATGGAGGGAGCCATGTATTACGTCCTGTTGATTGCCACGGTGTTCCATAATGTCAATCTCACCGCAAAATGGCCAGCCTGCAGTGGGAAAGTCAACACCCATCATCCACAAAGCGGGCCAGGTTCCGCCACCTTCGGGAAGTTTTGCTCGTATGTCGATCCTCCCGTACTGGAAGTCAAACTTATCCAGGGTGGTCATACGGGAAGAGGAGTAATTAAAACCATTTATTGGCTCAGCGATCAAATCAATCTTGAGGGTTCCATCTGAAACCACTGCATTCTCTTCGGTGTAGTATTGCGACTCGAGATTACCCCATCCATCGACACCATTGCCAATCTCAAAATTCCAGACGTCTGGGTTTGGCGGGCCATCGACATCAAATTCCTCGGCCCAGACCAGTTGATCAAACTCGGATTCAAGCTCAGTGCCGGGCCCGGCTGGGTCCTCTGTGGTAAACTTAAAATACCATGCAAGTGGATTGTTCACCGATCCTGAAATTGCCCTGACATGCATAAAAGTTTCGCTAATCTCCAAAATCTCATAAGTGCTGGTGTTGATATAATAACTCATAAAACCCTCGTCCGAGATGGTGAATTGAGTACCGGTTGTCAATTCTTCCGGAGTATCAAATGATGAAGCGGCAAGGCTGGCAATACGTGTACCCTCTGTATCAAAGGGCAGGCATTGGTCTTCATCACCTCCGCCACCTCCAACACTTGTAAATTCAGCGTTGAAAAAGGTCTCGCCGGCAT
The DNA here is from genome assembly GCA_007121335.1 of Saprospiraceae bacterium. GTDB lineage: Bacteria > Bacteroidota > Bacteroidia > Chitinophagales > Saprospiraceae > PWJY01. The sequence continues at coordinate 2,769 of SKLY01000006.1, forward strand.
TGTCGTGGTCAAAAGTGATACTTCCGCCGTCCAGGGTAAAGGTTATTACATCATCGTAGAGACAGGGTGCAAGTTGATTGGGTGCTGCAGCAAAGAAATCCGGCGTATATGTGTCTAGAGGTCCTACTCCAAGATGGCCCTGAACATTGGCAGCTATAGACCAGGTTTTGGTGTCATCACCCGTAAGCAATGACCTTGTTAAAGGGTCTTCAAACTCACTTAACACCGTAATTAAAATGGTTTCAGTGGTTATCAAACCACCTCTACCGGAAGCGGTCACTGTAACCAAATAATCATTGGTGCCAACCATTGTATAAGTGTGTGTGACACCTCCGCCCGGAGCCAATCGCGTGATATTGTCACCAAAATCAAATTTAAAACTGATGGCGTTGTCAGCTGTTGCTGTGAAATGCACTCGACCACTACCATCTCCAAATGGCGCTTCTTCAGTTGCATTTTCAATGTCAACATCAATTTGAAGGTTGGTGGGAGCGACCAGGTCACCAAATTGTGCATCATCGTCCTGGCAGGCAACAAACAGTATTATAGCGAGTAGAAAGATCAATTTCTGGGTCATTGTTGTTAGTTTATTAGTTGAATATCATCAAAATAGAAGGTGAGTCCCTCTCCGGGATTCCCAAAGTCCATAAACACCACTACGCGATCCATGCTTTCTGAGAGGTCTATTCCCGAGAAGTCAAAAGTCAGTTCTGTCCATTCTTCTGCTGAAGTTACTGTTGCCGGCACCTCAATTTCGTAGGCTGATGAGGTAGTCTCTAGTTTCAATAGCACGGTGACTCCCTCTCTGGGGGACCATACTTTCATGCTTAGTGTTTGACTGGAACTAAAATCAATGGGTTCATCCAGATCGATAAATGAACCACCCCATACTTCAGCTCCCTGTGATTTAAACTGTTCCGCAACCCGGTTAGAAGTATTAATTCCTGATGGGTCCGGGTTAGTAATAACCTGGGTTTCAGAGCCACCAAAATTCTCCCAGATATAATCCAATGTTCCCTCAAAGGTCAGGGGCAATTTTATAGATTCAGGGCCTGTATCCCCGCCATAGTCCAGATCGTCAAAATAATAGACTTCCCCGGTTCCGGGTGTGCCTAAATTGAATAGGAAAACCACTCTGGTCCAGTCTTCAGTAGTAGAGGCACCAGAAAAATCATATTCCAATTCCACCCACTCTTCAGCTACAGGAACCTGGGCACTAACCTCAATTTCAGCCCCAGTTTCAGGATTCTCAAATTTTATCACCACGGGAATATCAGCCTGGGGCGACCAAACCTTGAGATTAATGGTTGAACTTATTCCAAAATCTACAGGAACATCCAGATCAATAAAAGCTCCGGCCCAATCTACTGAACCACTGGCTTTTAACATTTCAGCTACATTTGCCGAAGTATTGATGCCTGAAGCATCAGGATTGGATACCACCGCTGTGGGAGCACCTCCAAATTCAGTAAAATTGTAGGCAGTGGGACCAGATTCAAAATCCAGTGGCAGACCGAGTTCGACGGGATTGGTAAGCCTGATATTGTCAAAATAATAGGTCTCTCCTGTACCAGGAGTTTCGAAGTTGAAAAAGATGGCAATAATCGAATATGATTCACCGGGATCGACATCCACCAGATTAAAGGTAAGTGTTTCCCACTCATTAGCCACAGTTGTATTCTGGATAAGTTCAGCAAAAACATCGGGTTCTCCCTCCTTCTCTACTTTAAACAAAATGGGAATACCGGCTTCCGGGGAATAGATATCCATTGCAATAGCCTGAGTGGAGGAGAAATCAATATTCTCATTCAATTGAACCGATGTGCCTGCCCAATCTTCCGAACCCTCTACTTTTGTATAGGCCCCAACTCTGTCACTTGGATTGACATCATTGGGATCTGGATTATCGATAACCTGAACGCCGTCTCCTTCCCCGCCTCCGAAGTTATTAAATGCGTAATCAACTGTGGGAGATTCAAAATCAATTGGAAGCACCAGTGGGTCTGTTATTTCAATTTCTCTTGAAAGGCTCACAGTGGCCTCTCCCCCACTTAAAGCCGTGACTGTTATAGTGTAAGTACCGATGTCCGAGTAGGTGTATTCGGCAGTTTCACCGGCCAGAATAGAAGCAGGTTCTTCTTCTGGGAATTCCCCAAAGTCCACATCAAAGCCAATGGCATTATCTGCTGTCGGGGTTACTGAAACCCTTAATGGATTTTCGTTATCCCGTGTGATTGAGAAATCGAGATTCTCGGGAGGATCAAAGGAAATCATCACCGATTTGATAGCTGTAGCCTCTCCACCGGAAAGATTTCTTGCGGTGATAACAATTTCATACTCACCCTCAG
>SKLY01000204.1 GCA_007121335.1 Saprospiraceae bacterium
ACCTTGGACCTACGGATTAACAGTCCGCCGCTCTAACCAGCTGAGCTAAGGAGGCTTTTCAAAATGCGACGCAAAGATATTACTGGTCAATTAACTGACCAAATATTGGGAATATTTTTTTTGTCGCGCATTAAAACTCCAGGACTAAATTCTTCCTGTACACATATATCACGAGAATGGCCAGTAAAATGATTAGGATAATCCAGATCATCAGAGCATAACCTCTCCTGCTGTAATCTCTATCAGAATTTTCCATTGTTCGACATTTGAAGATGCAAAGAAAAGCATTTGCTCCGAATTATTAGAGAAAAACCGGTACATTTAAGTTTGTGGCTTTCGCACAGTGACTCACGGTGGTTACAACCAACTGTCCCGGGCGATAATTACACCGTTTGGAGGCCGGCTTTTTCATCGCTCTCAAACTCCAGGTCGAGTTGCTTTAAAAAGTTAAACCCCTTGTCCACCTCGACAAAATTGTGAATGCCCCTTGCCTTTAGTATGGAGGCGGCTATCATGCTCCTGTAGCCGGCGGCACAATACAGCACCAGAATTTTTCCCCTGGTTCTCCTGCAGCTCCAATCATTGATGGAACCCAGTGGTCTGTTTTTGGAGCCTTTTATCCGCAAATTCCCGAATTCAACAGGTGTGCGCAGGTCCCATAGCTCCAGTTCGTCGCCGTTTTTCAAACTTTCCTCCAGGTCTTTGGGCATTACGCGTTCAATGCGGTCGAGTGGTCTGCCCGATTTTTTCCAACTTTCAATTCCCCCATCCAGGTAGCCGATAATGTTGTCAAAACCAACCCTGCAAAGCCGCATAATGGCCTCTTTTTCACATTCATCATCGCAGACCAGGAGAATGGGCTTTTTGATATTTTCCAGTACCGCCCCGACCCAGGGAGCAAACCTTCCCTGCAGACCTATATTGATGGAGCAGGGAATAAATGCCTTGCAGAATTTATCGGGCGATCTGGTGTCGAGTATTACCGCGCAATGCCGACTGGCCAATTCCACAAATTTTCCTGGACTCAATGGATTGAGGCTTCTCTCCATGACGGCTTCCAGATCAGGGCAGCCCATTTTGTTGAGATAGACATTTTCCGGAAAATAGGCGGGTGGAGCTGTAATACCATCCGTAACTGCCCGTATAAAATCCTCTTTGGTCTTCGCCTTGAGGGCGTAGTTTACCTTTTTTTGGTTGCCGAGGGTATCCACGGTCTCCTTCATCATGTTTTTTCCACACGCACTTCCGGCTCCGTGTCCGGGATATACGATCACATCGTCGGGCAGGGGCATTATTTTTTCATGTAAGGAGTCGTAGAGCATGCCGGCCAGGTCTTCCGAGGTCAAATCCGAATCGGCCTGTGCTAAATCGGGCCTCCCCACATCTCCCAAAAAGAGTGTGTCCCCCGTAAAAATGGCCCGCTCTCTGTCATTTTCATCCAACAGCAGCCAACAGGTGGACTCCAGGGTGTGTCCGGGGCTGTGCAGGGTCTTAATCTTTATTTTGCCGAACTCAAAAAATTCGCCGTCTTTGGCTATGTAGGCTTTGTAGGATGGATTTGCTTTGGGGCCGAAGATCACGGGGGCTCCGGTTTTTCGGGCCAAATTCAGGTGGCCTGAAACAAAATCCGCGTGAAAGTGGGTTTCAAAAATGTACTTTATCTCGACGCCATCCCGCTCGGCACGCTCCAAATAGGGCGCTGTCTCCCTGAGTGGATCAATGACCACCGCTTCCCTGCCGGACCTGATGTAATAAGAACCCTGTGACAGGCATCCGGTGTAGATCTGCTCGACTTCCCAACTCTTCTTACTCATTAAGAATGTTTTTTCAAAAAAATGTGAATCCGGTTCCATAAGGCTGACTGCCGGAATCGTATTAATAACCCGCAAAAAAAGGCCGGGGTTTCCCAACGAGGTCAAAATTAAGGAAAATGAGGGTTTCTACCGTCCGGCTGAGGCCTTTTTGACAAAAAAAGGTGGTTTTTGGAGTTTCGTATTAACGAATTTGAATGAAGACGCTATTAATCTGAGCATCTCGTTAATTTAACGGTGTCCATAACATGGGAGATTGCCAAACCGTTAGTTTTTTGCTTTCAAAAGGTTGTTGGAGGCCGTGGAAGTTTAATGACAGAGAATTGAAATTACTCCACTTTACGGAATTGGCGTTTCTGGTTAAAAAAGTTGGTGGATGCCGAATTTTTGGCCGAGAGAAAAAATACATTAGAATGCGAGGAATAATTAAGATGCTGACGGTGGTTTCCCTCATTGCGGGAGTTCCGTTTTTGCTGAATGCTCAACAGGAAGTGGCCATAGGGCAGTGGAAAGCCCATTTTCCCTTTAACTCCGGAAAAGATGTGGCCATCGCCAATGGAAATGTGTATTACGCCAGTGACCTGGGAATTCTCAAACTACCCGAAGAAAACCCATTTGACTTCCAGTTTTTTACCACGGTGGATGGACTCAGTGATGCAGAACCCCGTATAATTCGCTACCACGAGGAAATGGAAGTATTGATTGTCGTTTACAGCAATACCAATATCGACCTGATATTTCAGGACGAGATCATCAATTTTCCCGAAATCATGAACAGTACTCTGGTGTCCGGTGATCGGCGTATCAATCAGGTTTCCTTTGACGATCAAAACCGCATTTATTTCAACAGCAACTTCGGACTGGTGCAGTTTGACCTGGAGACGCTTAGTTTCGGCTTCACCCTGATTACCAATACCGATGTATTCGACCTCACAGAGTTTCAGGGGCATTTTTACATGTCCACCGAAAACGGGCTTTTCAGAGCACCGACTTCCGGTTTTAACCACCAGGACTTTACCAGGTGGGAGCGACTCGGTGAATCGGACGGGCTGCCGGGTAGCGAATTTTACTCCGGGGGTGGTGCTGCATTTGAAGGCAAACTCTACGTCGCGACAGATGAGGATGTTTATGCGAGCGAAGGGGAGGATTTTTACCCCATCATGAGTGAGAGCGGTTTCAGGCCAAAATTTCTTCGTACAACCGGGGATTATCTGGCCATCGGCTGGGGATGTTTGAGTGGATGTTCCAGAGACCGGGGGGTATTGCTCGACCGCGACGGCCAGATTATGGAAATCAGCACCAATTGTTTCAACCAGATTACCAACATTGAGGTGGGTCCAAATGGAAGGGCTTACATAGGGGACGAATTCAGGGGAATCCGTTTTTCCAGGCCGCCCTACGACAATTGCGACCAATACTACCCCAATTCTCCCTTTTCATCCAATGTGACGGACATGGACGTGCGGGACGATGTACTCTATGTCGCTTCCGGCGGAGTTACCGATATTTTCCTGTACCGGTTTAGGACGGATGGATACTTCATTTACAAGGATGGAAGGTGGTCCGCCCACAATCCCTCCAATACTCCGGAATTTTCCGATCCGACCATGTTCGATTTTTACCAGATCATAACACATCCATCCAATGAAAAATTCTACATCGGTACCTTTTGGAGAGGCCTGATTGAAGTAGATGGAGACGATATAAAGATATACGATTCATCCAATTCCTGCCTGCAGATGTTCGTTCCCGAAAACCTCCGGGAGCGGATTTCGGGAATGCAATTCGATCAGCTCAACAGACTGTGGGTTACCAATGACGGTGCCCCGGAGCCCATTGTCATGTTTGACAGGGAGATGAACTGCCACTCCTTCAATGTACCCAATTTTAAATTCCTCACCGACCTGGATATCGACCGAAACGGATACAAATGGATAGCGGTCAGGGATGGAGGTGCCGGATTGGTGGTTTTTGATGAGGGCGACCTGTCAGACCCTTCCGACGAGCGACTTAAAATCCTCACCAGCGGAAATTCCAACCTGCCCAACAACCAGGTCCTCAGCGTAACTACCGACCTCAACGGCAGCGTTTGGGTGGGAACCACGGACGGCGTGGTAGTTTTTGACTGCACCTCCGCGGTTTTTGACGGCAACTGCCCGGGATCGCGCAGGCGGGTAGAGGTGGATGGTTTTCTCGCCGAGTTACTCACCGGGGAGCGCGTCCAGGCCATTGCAGTCGATGGAGCCAACCGCAAGTGGTTCGGCACCACCAACGGCCTCTTCTTGCAATCTCCCAACGGAGACGAACAAATCGCCTACTTCAACACCAGCAACAGCCCGCTGATCGACAACAACATCGTTTCCCTCGCCATCAACGACAAATCCGGCGAGGTCTATATCGGCACTTCAAAAGGCATCATGTCCTACCGCTCCGATGCCACCGCCGGAGGCCGCACCCACGAAAGCAGCGTCACTGTCTTTCCCAATCCCGTGCGACCCGAATACGAAGGTCCCATCGCCATCCGCGGCCTCGCCCGCGACGCCCGCGTCAAAATAACCGACGTCCGCGGAAACCTGGTCTATGAAACGGTAGCCAAGGGAGGCCAGGCCATCTGGAACGGACGCGACCTGGAGGGACGAAAGACTACCTCCGGTGTGTATATGATTTTCGCCACTACAAGGGCGAGTGGTTTGGACAGTCCTGAGGGGAAGGTGGGGAAGATTATGGTGGTGAGGTAGGGGGGGGTAGGATGGATTGATGTGTCCAAAAAACATCTAAGAAATTTGGTCATTCCATCGACATGTTGCATTTTTACCACAAGCTGTTAACGAGGGTTGATTACGAATTTTTAAAATTTTATAGACATGAGGGTTGAGGGTAATAACTACAAACCGAGAAAGGGAGAATATATTCTGTTGGGGCATTGTGTGCCTGTATTACTAAGGAAAAACGCCTATATAGGTTTAGGCGGGAGATATATCAGGAAAATTAGAGGTAAACTCCCCAAGGTGTTTATGACGAGCAAAAAACGGTTTGTATTTACTGAGGAAGAATTTAAACGGTTACCTTATCCTCAAATTCGCAAGTCTATCAAATTACCGGATAAAGGGTGGGTGTCCGTAAGATTTTCTCCAAAAAATTGGGCTTGATTCTCCAGATTATGTTCAGGAAAGTTTTGCGATGTTGGAAAATTGATCATTTTGGGCCAAAAATAGTTCTGGAACCCAACAAATTAGCCCGTATTTTCTTAGTGGCACATAGGTATCCAGTGGTTCTCCGGGCAACTTGATTGA
>SKLY01000022.1 GCA_007121335.1 Saprospiraceae bacterium
GAGTGTTTTTTCCCAATTGCCTGGCAACTTCCATTAAAACCCCCACTCCACTGGCTCCATCATCGGCTCCTGGTACGGGCTGATCTCGCATATTCTCGTCCGGATCGTAATCGGCTTTGTAGCGCGAATCCCAATGGGCTGCAAGCAAAATCCGGTTTCTACTTTCCGGGTTAAATCTCGAGATGATATTGAAACAACGCACCGAGCGCTGACTTTCAAAAAGGCGTGCGGTGAACTCCTGGACTTCAACCTCAGCGCCGAAGCGGGTCATCTGCTCTACAAAATAATCCCTGCATTTTAGTTGACTCTCTGTACCGGGAACACGCGGGCCAAAAGCCAACTGATCCGCGATAAATTGAAAGGCGGAATCTGCATTGAAATCGGGTGTATTAATTTCTACTTTCTCTTCCGTTTCTGCGGGACTGCGATCGCGATCGGCAGTTCGCTCTTCCGATCCACAACCGGTGAGAAAAAATCCGGCAAGGAGGAGAAAAGCCAGGATAGTCAATTGGGGGGCGATTGAATTAAATTTCATCATCATCGTCTTGTTTTTTTAAAAACATGGAAACAAACATCGAAAGTATAAATCCGGTGGCAACTATGCTAAAAGTTTGCCTTATTAACTGAACGGGTAGGTTAAAATACATTTGCGCCTCGGTGGGGTCCATTCCCCGATCCACACTCAGTACAATGGCTGTGTCAAAATACATGTCGCCCAGTGTGTAGTAATAAATCACGTGGAGGATGAGGATCAAAGGCAATGCCATGACGACTACCAAAGTACCACTTTGCACCCCCTGCCAAAACGAAAGAAGGCCTTCGTTCTCCCCGTCACGAAGCTTTTTTACAGACAGCCAAATTACAGGAAGAGCGGGCAAAAACCAGAGGTCTCCCGTCAACAGATGAATTTCGATCCAGTCGCTGTGTAGTCCGCTGAAATTGGCGATCAAAAGCCAAACCGCGGATGCCAGCGTCAAATACAGGGCCCAGTGAAATTCGTGTTTAAACTTCATAATTCACCTAAGTATTGACCGTCCAGGTACTGCCATCTTTGCTGTCCTTTACCTCTACACCAAGCTCTTTCAGGGTATCGCGAATGGTGTCGGCCATACCCCAGTTTTTTTCCTCTCTGGCGCGCTGACGCAAATCCAATATCAGCTCCATCAGGCCATCGGCCAGGTCGTCACTTTGACCGTCTCCACCCGCGGTTTCATCGGTTAGACCAAAGACCTCAAAAATCACGGACTCAAAGGTCTCTTTCATTTTTTCCAGGACTTCGGGTCGGAGATTTTCTGCATCAGTTCGGTCATTGGCTATGGCATTGATTACGGTCACCATCTCAAAAAGATTGGCCAGTGCCCTCGGGCTGTTAAAATCATCGTCCAGGTTTTCGTAAAGTCCGTTGATGTTTTTCTCGATTTTTTCATTAAGTGCTGCATCTGCTTTGGAACCCGAAGTGGAAATCTCCTGGAGGTTTTTGTAACCCTCCATCAGGCGGCGAAAACCCTTCTCCGCGGCTTTGAGCGCATCGTCGGTGAGGTCGAGTGTGCTGCGATAGTGAGATTGCAGCATAAAAAAGCGAACTGCCATGGGCGAATAACCCTTGGTAAGGTGGGGGCTGTCTCCGGTGAACAACTGCTCGGGAGTCACCGTATTCCCATCGCTTTTGGACATTTTCTTGCCGTTGAGCAGCAGCATATTGCCGTGCATCCAGTAGTTGGCGGGCGCACAATTGCAGGCTCCGTAATTTTGTGCGACCTCATTTTCGTGATGGGGAAATTTGAGATCTCCTCCACCTCCGTGGATATCAAAAGTCTTGCCCAGGTATTTGGTGCTCATGGCCGAGCACTCGAGGTGCCAGCCGGGAAATCCCACACTCCAGGGGGAGTTCCATCGCATCAGGTGACTGGGGTCGGCTTTTATCCAAATGGCAAAGTCTGATGGATGTCTCTTTTCGTCCTGTTTTTTCAAATCCCTGGTCTCGGAGAGCAAGTCCTCCACTTTTCTCCCGCTGAGCTGACCGTACACCTTCTTATCTTTCACAAATTTCACCGTGTCGAAATAAACGGATCCATTGACCACATATCCGTAGCCGTTGTCAATTATGTCTTTTACCATCTCGATTTGCTCGAGAATGTGTCCCGTGGCCCGGGGTTCAATAGAGGGTGGCAGGGTATTGAAAATATCCATCATTTTGTGGAAGCCGATGGTGTATTTCTGGGCAATTTCCATGGGTTCCAACTGCTCCAGGCGCGCCTTTTTGGAAATTTTATCCTCCGCATCCGTATCGGAATCTCCCTCCAGGTGCCCCACATCGGTAATATTTCTCACATACCTGATCTTGTAGCCCTTGTGCAAGAGGTAGCGGTAGATAAAATCAAAGCTGACAAAGGTCCGGCAGTTGCCGAGGTGTACATCGCTGTAAACCGTAGGACCACAGACGTACATTCCGATCCTGCCCTCATTGATAGGCTTGAATAGTTCCTTTTTTCCGCTTATGGTGTTAAAAATCTTCAGTTGGTCCTGCATTTCGCTCTAACTCTTTAGATGATTGATTGTGGGGGCAAATTTAGTGAAATATTGGGAAGGGACGGATTATTCGACCGATCTCCGGGAAAAGAAGATCTTGTCGGGATGCAATCGGGAATTAGGGTGAGTTTTTTGGAAAAAAGCCAACTATCAGGCCGGCCGGACAGAATCTCCGGTTCGGAAGGTGCCGCCTTTGAGCACTCTGGCTGTGTACCCGCCCAGTCCTTTCATGGCGTCAAGGGCACCGGGGCCGATGGTTTCGTTCATTCTGTCACAGGGCCTGCAGTCTCCGGTGATTTCAACTACCGCATCGCTACCGATGGCAATTTTCACTCCTTTGGAAATGCTGCTGCTGTTCAGGCCGGAAACGAGGAGGTTTCTCCGGCTTTGATCGTGGTCGATGGAATCTATATTCAAATTCCGCGCTATGGTCTCCAACTGTTCTGTGAGAATCAGAGTCACCTGCCGGTTGCCACTTTTTCCCGAATAGTGATCACCCAGGAGACCCTCATCGGTGGTGAGCTCAGCTACAGAAACCCGGTTGAGGGCTCCTCCTTTTACAGGTCGTAGGGTGATGGAGGTGATTACTCCGGTGGTTTTTTGGTGCATTGGATGGGTTTTTTTATTGAGGGGTGATGCTTTAGTTGTACCCCTTCAACAGGTTTGTATGAGCCCGTTGGGGCCTTTTGCAAAGGTACAATAATAACTTAGTTTGGCTTTGTGTCTGGTGCGGGAGGTTGTACCTTAGCCATCGGGCTCATGTTCGGCGTTTTTTTGTCGCACCCCTTCAGGGTGCTGTTCTTGTGTGGTCCATCCGCGATGGGTCATACCCATCGCTCTGTTGTATGACCCCGTTGGGGTCTTTGGGTGTAGGCATGATAAAAAAGCCAGGTAGCCAAAAAACTTGAATGTTTTGGCTTTGAGTAGGAACGGATAATTATCCCAGGTCCATTGGATTTAAATCAATCCTCTTCTCCCTCGTCGAAGTCGGTTTTTTCGATCAGGTCCTTTGCTTTTTCCTCGTCCTTTTTATCTACAAAAACAGCCACCTCACCTAGCATGACGTAGGCACTGTCCTTTCGGTCCAGAAGACTGGATTCTATTCCGTTTCTCTCTAACAGTCCCTGAATCAATTTGGTCTTGACCGGGTCATTGGATGCAAATACTTTTGTGGGATCTTCCATAATTTATATATCTTGTTGTTTCCTAATCACTTTATTTTCCAATAGCGAAGTTTTGGTAAAAAACTCATGAAATTGGCAAGCGGGCGGCCTTCGTTGACCACTTAAAAAGGCAGCCTGACCTACAAAGATAACAATGACTGCCAATTAATGGTCTTATTTCAGCCAATCTTTGAAGCGCTCCCTGAATTTATTGAGTTTTGGGTTGATAACCACCCGGCAATATCCCTGCTCGGGGTTGTTTGCGTAGTAATTTTGATGATATTCTTCGGCCTGGTAGAATTTTTCCAGGGGGGTGATTTCCGTTACTATGGGATCGTCCCAAAGTTGGGTGGCTACTTCGTCTTTGGACTGTTGGGCTATTTTGCGTTGCTCTTCGCTATTGTAAAAAACGGCAGAGCGGTACTGTGTGCCCACATCGGCTCCCTGGCGATTGAGGGTGGTGGGATCGTGGGTGCTCCAAAAGACCTCCAGTACGGTTTGCAGGGGGATTATATCCGGGTCGAAGGTCACCTTCACCACTTCTGCATGTCCGGTTCTACCGCTGACCACTTCCCGGTAGGTGGGGTTTTTGATATGGCCTCCGGCATAACCGGAAACTGCGGCCTTCACTCCTTTTAACTCCTGAAAAACGGCCTCCACGCACCAGAAACAACCGGCGCCGAGGGTTATCTGCTCGTAATCATCCATGGATTCGGTTTTTTGCAAAAATTCTTTCTCTTGTTCGACAATCTCCAAAATGCGCTGGTCTTGCCCACACGCCTGACTGAGGGGCAGTCCAAAAATCAACAACATCCACAAAAATCGCATCTTCATATTCCAATGTTTTCTACCCGCAATTATCGGCAATAAAAATCACCGGGATACACTCTGGAAAAAGCTGCTCAATGAACCGTGATTTCCGATTGCTGTCCCATTTGGCGGGGGATTAGTTAACAAATCCGTGGGGCATAAGTTCTTTAAAGAGGACACTATCCGGCAGTGCGTTGTGCTCCCAGTATGCAATGTCCATGGATCGGTATTTTTCAGCCCGGTGCACCACCTTTTCATTGTGCCGGAAAAACTCCTCTTCCCATCCTGTGATCTCGTGGGGAAAATCGCTCCGGTAATCAATTCTGAGCCTGCGGTTGGGTTCAGAGATTCTCAATTCGTAGCGCGAAATGGAGTCATTGACCACCCGGTGGGAAGCCGTCGCTTTTTTGACTGTCGGATTGGCCACCCGGTCCCGCAAGTTCATATTTCCGGCTATGATTTTAAAAGTGTCCTGTGGGAGTTGTTCGGGGTCCATTCTCAA
>SKLY01000265.1 GCA_007121335.1 Saprospiraceae bacterium
CACTACTTTTGCAACTATGTTGCACCTATTGCGTTTTTTTACCTTTTGACAGAAACGGTCATACTGTCCGCAGGCGCAATGTAATTATCAAGAAATGAGGTTGTTTTGAGTATTGGAAGAGCAATGTGGTTTTTTCTGTTCACCCTCTTTTTTCAGGAGGTTAGTGCACAGCACTTTGTGCGTGGGGTGGTTGTAGATGAGACGAGGCGTCCCCTGCCCGGGGCAACCGTATGCACTTACCCCGATACCATCTGCACCAGTGCAGATATCAACGGGGTTTTTGAGATCAGGAGGCGCACTCCCGCCAGAAAGATGGAAGTGCGATATGTGGGATTTGAAACCAAAGAGATTGAAATTGCCATATTAGATCCACCCGACCACTTTCACGTGAGAATGAAACCCGCAGATAAATACCTGGACGAGGTCCTCATTGGTGAAGATCGAATTGCCAGAAGTGTATTTCAACCTGTTCAGGTAATAGGTCGCGAGCTTTTTGAAACCGAAGCGGCTGGTAATTTTTCAGAAGCCCTGTCCCGCCTACCCGGATTGAACAGCATAAGTATGGGAGTGGGTGTGGGCAAACCCGTGATTAGAGGACTTTATTCCAATCGCGTTGTTGTCACAGACCACGGTGTAAAACAAGAAAGTCACCAATGGGGCACCGATCACGGGCTGGAAATTGATCAGTTCAGACCGAGTGTGGTAGAGGTGGTTAAAGGACCGACTTCGCTGGAACACGGTTCGGATGGACTGGGTGGAACGCTGAGAATAAGACCCGATCCAATTGCTGAAAAAAACAGCCTGAAAGGACGAATAAGCGGGATTGGGAAATCCAACAACAACCACTACGGTGTTGGGGCGAATTTATCTGCATCCGGGGAAAATTTCTTTGGCTCGGTAAATCTAAACCGGCAGTCCTATGCGGACTACAGGGTGCCCGCCGAAAATTTTGTGTACAACACCTTTGAATTGCCCATTCACAACGAGCGCTTAAAAAACACCGCCGGCAGGGAGTCGGCACTGAGTTTCACCACCGGCTACCGGGACAACAATCACCTGTTTCGCATCTCTTTTTCCGAATACCAATTGGAAAGCGGGATATTTCCGGGGGCTTTCGGTCTGCCAAACGCCTACTCACTGGCAGATACAGGTGATGACCGCCTCATCGACCTCCCCAAACAGGAAGCGAATCACCGTCAATTGGCAGTTAACTACACCCGCATATTCAGTGGGGAGGAGAGGTTTGAGTTGACAGCGGGTTTGCAGCGGAACAAGCGGAGGGAATTTTCCTTTCCCGAATTTCACGCCATCCCTGACAGAGGTAGCAATGAAAGGCTCGCACTTCTGCTCGATCTTACTACGGTCAGTTTGGATGCGGTTTACAGGAATGGAGAAAGTTGGTCAGCGGGGGTAAATTTCCAGCACCAAAAAAATGAAATAGGCGGCTTTGACTACTTTTTGCCACCTTTTGAAACCCTGCGGTTGGGCGGTTTTGCCACTCGAAAGTTCGACCTTAATGAGAGCACAGATTTAAGCGCAGGACTCCGTTTGGACTACGGGAGAAATAAAGGGGAGCGGGCCGGGAGGAAAGTTTGGGATACCAGCGGTGGTGTGATCGACTCATTGATTTCTCCTGAGGAGGACCGCCAATTTTTTAACTTTGCCGCTTCCACAGGGCTTGTGCATCGCCTGGAGTCAATGGAGGGATTGGAGTTTTCGGCACAATTGGGTAAGAGTTTCAGGATACCCTACCCCGTTGAAACTTCAGCCAATGGAGTTCATCACGGCACATTTCGTCACGAGAAGGGATTGCCGGGTTTAAAATCTGAACACGGCTATCAACTTGACCTCGGAGTGAATTTGTTTCGCCCCGGCTTTTTTATTGCTCTTTCTCCCTACTTCTATTATTTCAATAATTACATCTATCTCAGACCAGGAGCATCCTTTTCACCCTTACCTGATGCCGGGCAACTCTACGAATATGAGCAGCACGATGTCATATACGCCGGCTTTGAAATAGAATGGGAGGTGCTTTTGGTGAGAGGATTGACCCTGAATCAAGGTTTTGAAGCCGTTTGGAACCACAATCTCGATACCGGACTTCCCCTACCCTTTACGCCACCGGCATCAATTCGCAGCGAGTTGAAGTGGCAAAATGGGCTTGGTGGCAGTTGGATTCGCCTGACCCCTTATATTTCCCACCGGTATTCATTTCCCCAAAACCGGGTGGATCGCAACGAGCTGAAGACTCCGGGCTATCACCTCGTCAATGCCGGAATTCAAGCTGTATTACCAGGTATTTTAGATGGATTGCAAATACGCTTTCAGGTGCACAACCTGGCTGATGAAAAGTATTTCAATCACCTCAGTCGGTACCGTCAAATCGGCATTCCCGAGCAGGGACGGAACTACACACTCCAGGTGAACCTGCCTTTCTCCTTTTTCTTGTAACTGCCATTACTTTACAATAAAACAGTAGTTTTTGCTGGAATACACTTCTATACCCATGGTCGATTAACCCCATCTGTATCTCTCTGAATTACAAGTAAAGGATGTTCAGTAAATATTTTTTTAATCACTCAAAACATGTTGTTTTTTAAAACGTTAAAGGACCGTATTGACGTAATAATGTACAAAACGCTTTTATTTCAACAGTGTTTTTGAAGCAATCGGTGACCACATTACAATAAAAATTATGTAAAAAACCTAATCACCGGCTGAAGAAAATTTTGTTGAAAGCCATATATTTGCGTCCCGAAATCAATTAATTAATTACAGTTACGAAATATTAAAAACTACGTAATATGACTTTTCAAAGACTATCATTAGTATTCGGTCTTGCTGCTGCCTTGTTGCTCACCTCATGTGTGTCCAACAGAAAGTTTAATGAGATGATGGATGAAAAAGATGCCATTCAATCCCAGTTGCAAGATGCCAATGACCGCATTTCTCAAATGCAAAGTGAAATGGATGACCTCAGAAGCAGAACGGATGATCTGCAAAGTGAAAGAGACAGATTAACCTCTGATTTTGAAAGAGCCAACAGAGAAGCTCAGGAAGCGCAGGCCGCCATGCAAGCCAATGAAGAGCGCCTAAATCGCCTCAATGAAGAATTGGCGAAAGCTTTCGTAGTCTTTGAAAAAAGTGGCATGGAAGTGCATGAGCGCAACGGAAAATTCTACCTGGTAGTTGACGATCCTATCAAGTACCGCTCAGCTTCAACAGCTCTTAGTCGCAGAGACATGAATGTGGTAGAGGCCATGGCCGAGCTCCTCAAAAATAACGAGGACATGCACCTGATTGTAGAGGGTCATACTGACGATGTGCCCATTAGCACCGAGGTATTTAGAGACAACTGGGATCTCAGTGTCGCAAGATCAACCCGCGTTATTAGACAATTGGTTCGACTGGGAGTTGATCCATCTCAATTGACTGCAGCCGGTGTTGCGGAATTCCAGCCTTTCGCCACAGAAAACCCCGGTTCAGCTGCTACCAGAGCAGAAAACAGAAGAACCGAGTTTATCCTTATCCCAAATATGGGAGGGGTTTATGAGGTTTACAAAGACTAATTTACTTTCCCATAAACCTATTTAGGTTATGGAATCTGGTAAAAATAATACGAACGGGCAGGAGAAATCCTGCCCTTTTTTCATTCATGCCATTACACTGGCGATCTAAATTATTTTTATGTCACTTCTGGCTGTTGGTACGGTTGCAATTGATACGATAGAAACTCCTCAGGGAAAAGTTGACAGAGTGGTGGGAGGAGCTGCCACTTACATTGCATGGGGAGCATCGTATTTCACAAAAGATATACGCATAGTCTCCATCATTGGGGAAGATTTTCCCCAGAGTGAGTTGGAACTGCTCAAAAAACGCGGCGTGGACACCACGGGTATCCATTTGGTGAAAGGTGGAAAATCTTTTTTTTGGGCCGGGAAATACCATCAGGACCTAAACACGCGTGACACGCTGGAAACCCAACTCAACGTACTCGGTGATTTTGACCCGGTAATCCCGGATGAGTATAAAAAGAGCAAGTACCTGATGCTCGGAAACCTAACGCCCTCAGTACAAAAAGCCGTCCTCGATCAAATGAAAACGCGCCCTGAAATCATTGCTATGGATACGATGAATTTCTGGATGGATACGGCCATGGATGAGCTAAAAGAGGTGATATCGAGGGTGGACCTGCTCACCATCAATGATGAAGAGGCCAGACAGCTCTCCGGTGAACATTCACTCGCCAAAGCAGCCAGAGCTATTTTGCGGATGGGTCCCAGATACCTGATTATAAAAAAGGGAGAGCATGGGGCCTTACTTTTTGACAACAACAATGTCTTTTTTGCACCCGCCCTTCCGCTGTACGAAGTTTTTGACCCAACAGGCGCAGGAGATACCTTTGCCGGGGGTATGATGGGTTATCTTGCCGGAGCAGGGGAAATTCACTTTGAAAACCTGAAGCGGGCTATCATAACAGGTTCGGCCATGGCTTCATTTTGTGTGGAAAAATTCAGTATTGACCGATTGAAAGAATTGAGCCAGGAGGACATTGAAGATCGCCTGGATGAATTTGTAAAACTGGTGCATTTCGAGCTCTAATACGGTTTCCCCACTTCCCCAATCAATTCTTGTTTGCCAATTGGCCGCAGGCGGCATCGATATCCTTTCCCCGACTTCGCCTCACGGTCACTCTGACGCCCCGGTCCACCAGTATACCGGCAAATCTGTCCAACCTGTCTTCATCTGATTTTACAAAATCTAGCCCTTCCACTGGATTGTATTCAATGATGTTCACCCTTACAGGAAAATTGGTGCAGAGTTTTGAGAGTTGTTTAGCATCTTCTTCTGAATCGTTGAATTCGTGGAATGCAATGTACTCGTAGCTAATCCGGTTGCCCGTTTTCCGGTGAAAATAGGTGAGTGCTTCCATCAGGCTTTCGAGATCGTTTTGTTCATTGATGGCCATGATCTCATTCCGCTTTTCATCATTGGCAGCATGAA
>SKLY01000155.1 GCA_007121335.1 Saprospiraceae bacterium
AGGCGAACCGGAATTGACTGCTGATGTGGTCGCCAATGTAATCAACGAAGCCCTGGTCGAAGTCGCCATCAAAGAAAAAGAAATCATGGACAAAATATCGGCCGACATAATGCCCGGAGGACTTGAGGGTTTTAAGGGTTTGTTGGGCTGATTGAACCTCGTTTTTTTCATAAATTCACACATGCGATATTTATCAACCATCATTTTGGCACTTGCGCTTAGTGTAGGTCATATTGTTGCGCAGGCTCCGATTGTAAATCTTTCGTTTAACGATTGCGATGCTACCAATACCGGCCCTCAAAGCCCGGATGGCGAGATTTTTGGCAATCCCGACTGTGTTTGCGGGCTTTCCGGTCAGTCGTTTTCTTTTAACGGGGGCGAGGATGCCATTGCCATTGAAGATACAGCGGCTTTCGACCTGCTCACTTTTTCTATCTCCTTTTTCTTCTTTCCGGAGAGGGGAGAAGGAGATTTTACTGTGCTGACCCATCAGGAGGAGTGCAATACGCTCATCGGTTTCAATGTGCTCTACCGGGACGCCGACCATTCCCTCGAACTTGAATTCACCCGCGACCTTGGCCGTCGTGTCGTCATGAATGTCGATCTGCCGGAAAACCAGTGTTGGCACCACATCATTATTGAGCGGTCGGGTAGCAGGCATACTGTTTTTGTGGATGGAGAGGATGTGGCAGAGGTCAATTCAGGTGGCCTGATAGAGTTTGCCAATGAAGCTCCTATCGTGATTGGTGGAGGGCCTTGTGTGCCTAACTTCCAATCCGGCATGAGGGGAAAAATTGATGAATTCAGAATCTATGACAGAATTCTCAACCAACAGGAAAAATTCAATCTCCAGCGAGCTACCAACCGCATAGCTACCCAGGATACGGTTATTCTACTGGGTGCGGGAGTAAATATCAGAGTGACGGACGACTGCACCGACAGTTACTTTTGGAATCCGACCAGGGGAGTGGAGAGCATTACTGAAGGAAATACCAGAATAGAGCCTGAGGAAACTACCATCTACTTTCTAGAATTTGCTGAGGGAAATTGCACAGTCACCGACAGCGTGAGGATAGTGGTCGCTGACCCGGATGTGGTAACTTGTGAAGACCTCGCTCTGCCCAATGCCTTTTCGCCCAACAGCGATGGGCTGAATGATCAGTTTTTTATCTCCAACCCCTTCATCGTCGAGGAGTTGAAATCTTTCGAAATTTTTGACCGCAATGGGGCTACCATGTTCAGAACGGTCAATATTGGCGATGCCTGGGACGGCAACTTCAGAGGTGAACCCGTGGCACCGGGTGTCTATCTCTACAAAGTGGAATACCGCTGCGATGGAGAAATTTATTTGAAAACCGGCCAGGTTTCCATTCTCAGGTAATAGAAAAAATACAGACCATGGAAAAAATATATGACCACCCGGCATTAAAAGATGAAAACCTGAAATGGATGTTGTCCGAAGGGCTGGAAACCCACCCTTTGCATCAGATCGACCCCGAAAAAAGCCCGGAAAAATCACTGGCTTTTCAGGAGCCTGAGAGTGACTGGAAATTTGTAATGCCTTTTCGCATGGACGAAAATCAGGCCCTGCTCAATTCCCTTTCCACCGGTCTGCAAGCTATTGAAGTTGAATACACGGAAAACTTTTACGCCGATCTACTCAAATTGTTGGAAGGGGTTCATCCGAAATTCATTGAAATTCATTTTGCGCTCCAGCGTCCCGAACAGGCTGCAAAAGCCCTTAGTGATCTTATGAAATTCTGCAAAAAGCGGAAGATTACTCCCGGAGAATTCACTGGTACGGTAAGATCTAACACAAGTAGTCCGACAGGACTCATTGACACTGGCCTCGCCGCTCAATTTCCCGGCATATCCACGCTGTTTTTCTCTGCACCACATACCGGTGTTGAAAAGAAACGGTCTTTTCAATTGACTGAAGTATTCCGGTCACTGCTCAGTGCCATGGAGCGTTCGAAAGAAGATGATGCGGTGTTTTTAAAGCGCTCCCATTTTCGCCTTTACCTCGACAACGATCTCCTTGCCGACATGGTTAAGATCAGGGCTTTTAACCTTATTTGGGCTTTGATAACCGATGAGACCGGAACTGGCGCCATTAAACCCAACCTCGAAGTGGGGATCAGCCCATCCGCTTTTGGCAAAGACCCCTACAATAATTTGATTGCAGCAACCTCTTTGGCGATTGGAGCCATAACTTCCGGAGCCGGGCGTATTTACTTCCCGCACATTCCACTTGAGAAATCTGAAAAACTGAGAGATCCGGTGGCCTTTTCCCGGAGAATGACCCTTAACATCTCCCACATCCTACGCCTGGAATCCCACTTTAATAAAGTCGCTGACCCACTAGCCGGTAGCCACTTTTTCGAAACGCAAGCTACACGAATGGCAGAAGAAGCCTGGGAGAAGATTACTTCCTGAGGTTTTGCCTGGAACTATTGCCGTTTTGAAAATATATTTAAAATAAATTTAATGTATAGAATTCTGTAAGTGAGTATTTCTAATTCATTTCTATAATTTTTCCTCCATACTTAGTGTATTTTTTACAATAAGCTATTAAATTTACCTCTTGTTAGCGTAAAATCCAATGTGATGTCAAGAGGACTTGATGCCTGTATTTTTGACCTGGACGGGGTGTTGACAGATACCGCGGACCTCCATTTTAAATCCTGGAGACGACTGGGAAGGGAATTGGGTTATGAACTCAGTTCCGAAAAGAACAGAGAGTTAAAAGGTGTCAGCAGAGCCGGTTCTCTGGACCTCATCTTAAAATGGGCAGGCAGGGAATTGGATGACGGTGAAAAACAGCGGCTCATGGACCGGAAAAATCAGTGGTATCTGAGTGAAATTGAGAATCTGGGAGAAAAAGACCAACTTCCCGGAGCTGCTGCATTTTTAGATCAACTGGACAGAAATAACATACCCTACGGTCTCGGCTCCGGCAGTAAAAATGCCAGAACTATTGTAAAAAAAATCGGCCTTGCCCACCGGTTTAACTGGGTGGTGGATGGCACGGATGTCCAAAAGGGTAAACCCGACCCGGAGGTCTTTTTAAAAGCTGCCAGTTTGATGGACTGTGAAATTGCCAATACTATTGTTTTTGAGGATTCAGTCGCTGGTTTGATTGCTGCCCGGAAAGGTGGATTTATTGCCGTGGGCTTTGGTACTGACGCCAATCTTAGTGACCACGCTCATTTTGTGATCGACAGTTGGGAGAAGACTTCGCTGGATGAAATAAGGGCGCTTGTTGCCGAAATAAATTAAGGACCGCAAATATCAACTTCTATGAAAAACTACTTTGAAAAGGACCCGTGGAAAATAATTGAAAAGGGTTTTGATCCGCGATTCAACAAAGCATCTGAGTCCATTTGCAGTATTGGAAACGGTAGGATGGGCCAGCGTGCGAATTTTGAAGAATCATACTCAGGTGACAAGCTCCAGGGCTCTTATCTCGCCGGGATCTACTACCCGGATAAAACCAGGGTGGGCTGGTGGAAAGTGGGGTATCCCGAGTATTTCGCCAAGGTTATCAACTCTGTCAATTGGATAGGTATCAGATGGGTGATCAATGGAGAAGAACTCGACCTGAAAAATTGCGATGTCAGTGATTTTGTGCGTGAACTTGATATGAAAAGGGGACTACTAACCAGATCCTTTACTGCAAAATTGCCGGGTGGTGAAGAAGTAAAAGTGCGGACCCGGAGGTTTTACTCAATGACTCACAAAGACCTCGGCTTGATTGACTACACCCTTGAACCACTCAATTTCAGTGGAAAAATCACCATCATTCCCTATCTGGATTTCGACATCTACAATGAGGATTCTAATTACGGAGAACAGTTTTGGCAAGGGACGGGCCGGAAAGCGGATATCGACCGGCCTTTTGTACAGGCCAAAACCAAAAAGCTGGATTTTGAGGCGAGGGCGACCATGGCCTGCAGACTGTTTGCAGGGGGTGAAAAAATCACAGAGTCCTTCAGCCCCAAAGATAAAGAAAGCTATGTGGAGCACAGCCTGGAAGTCGATGCAAAGCAGGGCCAGGTGCTGAGTATCCACAAACACGTCTGCATAGTTTCCAATTACTACTATGATACCGGTGACTTTGAAAAGGTGAGCCACGACCAACTGGATAAATCTCTGGAACTGGGGTTTGAGAAAATGCTCGAAAAGCACTGTCTGGTCTGGGAGGAGAAATGGAAAAAGCACGACATTGTCATCGAAGGGGATGTCGCAGCCCAACAAGGTATCCGATTCAATATTTTTCACCTCAATCAAACTTACACAGGTGAAGATCCGCGATTAAACATTGGGCCAAAGGGATTCACGGGTGAAAAGTACGGGGGGTCCACCTACTGGGACACCGAGGCCTATTGCCTCCCATTTTACCTGAGCAGCGCCGATAAAAACGTGGCCCGCAACCTGCTGAAATACCGTTTTAACCACCTGGGTAAAGCCATTGAAAATGCGGAAAAACTCGGGTTTTCATCGGGGGCGGCCCTCTATCCCATGGTCACCATGAACGGAGAGGAGTGCCACAACGAGTGGGAGATCACATTTGAGGAAATACACCGCAATGCCGCAATCGCATACGCCATTTTTGACTACACCAGATACACCGGGGACGAGGACTACATCGTGGAATATGGACTCGAAGTGCTGATTGCCATTTGTCGCTTTTGGGCCCAGCGTGTGAATTTTTCCAAACCCAAGCAGAAATACGTCATGCTGGGTGTGACCGGTCCCAACGAATACGAGAACAACATCAACAACAACTGGTACACCAATTACGCAGCGGTTTGGTGTTTGCGCTATACCCTTCAGAATCTCGAGAAGCTCAAAAAAGAGGACCACAGTGCATTTTCCAGGTTGGTGAAAAAGACCTCTTTTGACGAAAAAAAGGAGACGGAAAAATGGCGGGATATTGTCGAGAATATGTTTTTCCCCACGGACAGTGAAAGGGATATTTTCCTGCAACAGGAGGGTTTTC
>SKLY01000001.1 GCA_007121335.1 Saprospiraceae bacterium
CGGTGACAAAAATCAGGGTGGCCACAGCCGGGTACTGGTCTCCGTAATGTCCCTGGGTCATTTTATAGGTGGTAATCTCAGCAGTTCCGGCATACCACTTATCCGCAAATGCATCATCGGTTTCTATGACAATCTGATGGCCCTCGTCCACATCACTGCTGCACGACTGAAATCCGGCAATCATCAGACCGGCGATTACAAATAGAAATACTGCCCGGGAAAAGGTAAAAGCGACCATTTTCTTTTGTTTGGTACATTATTTAGAACCTCCGGGAGGGGTCTTTGGTTCGAAACAGTCGCTTCTACTCTGCTTATTGCATTTTTATAATTTTACCGGTCCAGCCCCGGGATTCGGAGTTTATGCTTAGTACATAGGTGCCTACCGGCCATGACGATGCATCCAGCCTGAGTTCGCTCTCTCCATTTAAGCTGCCGTCTGCCACTAAATTGCCGAGAATATCATAAACCGCGTACTGGCCGGAAATGGACTCCTCAAATTGGGCAAACACCTCATCGCTGAAGGGATTGGGAAACACATGGATGGGAAGCTCTTCTCTGGAATAGTCCGTGACAGAGGAGGTGCCCAGCCCCAGATCATCCGCGGACAATCTCATTACCATATTGTGATAATTCTCGCTGGCACCGCCGGGCCCTCTGGTTTGACCGGTATAATAAAACAGTGCATCTCTGTTTTCTAAAATCTGTATGCGATAAGTAAGGCGAATATCCCTTTCGTCCTCAAATTCCAGTGTATTTGTAAGCGATGCCTCTCCCCCTTCTTCAAGCAGCCAAACCTCAATAGATTTATTTGCGGTCGGAAAATCCCTGACCAACTGAAAGAAAACAAAATCATTTGTATTGGGGATGCGGACCGGAGTTATTATACCGGACAAAGTGATTTGTTTCCCAAAATGGATATCAGACAAATGAGTGCCCGATTTATCAAATACCGAGAAATAGACATCGGGGTCAATGTTGTAAGGTTGCAAGTAAGCAGAGTCGAGACTTCTGATCAGAATCAGGTCGTCGTATGTTTTCCAAATCACTGAATGCCATTTTGCCGGCAAATCATCGGTAGTATTCACAGAAGAGGTATGTTGCAGGTCATTGTCAAAAAAATTCAGTACAACGTCAAAATCATCGGGGTCTATCTCTCTGAGGTCTTCCATTTCGGATAAGCCGGGACTGGTATGCATCAAATTTACAAGCTCTTCTGAAATGGTATGAAGTGAACTCCATAAATAACCTGGATTGGGCAGTGGCAATGCCACAGAATCATCGGACAGCAGGCTTGAATTTTCAGAAAATTGCTTGAAATTATGGATTATTTCATCCGCACTATCCTCATTATCTTTGTAGTATTGCCTGAAATAGAGAAAGTTGTCCCCGTGTTTAAGCATACTGACTGTACCAAAAATGAACATTTCCTCCTCTTCCTGGTAATCAGGGTTGTAAAAAATTTCCAGTTCCTCTCCAGTACCGGGGTCCAATTCCCGTCTCAAAAAGTGCCCGTTGTTCCATGTCCCAAAGGGGCCAGGGTCACCTGCTTCTTTATAACTCACCAATTCCAGTCTGCCATCCTCTGTTATCCCAAAATAAGTGGGCAGTTCGCGAAAGCCGGTTTCGCGCTTATCAAACTTGGACTTCCACAGGGATTCTCCTGTATTCAAATCCAATTTCTCAATAAACACTCCACTATACCTGTCTGCGCGGTCCCGGAAGATAAAATAAGCGATGCTGTCTCCAACCGGATATACCTCAGTGTCTCCGAGATACTGAGTTCCCTCACTCAAATCGGTATCTATTCTGCTGCTGTCCACAAACATATGGGTCCATTGATGGTCAATGCCCTCAAATTGAATGGGACTAAATGGGTCTTGCCCGCTGAGGGGCATGGTCATTATGCTTAAAAGGGTGGTTACAAGTAGATGTCTCATCATTATCATTTTTTTTGGTTTGGTATTGGTTATGTCAGACGTAAAGTTATAAGGATTTTTTTAATTATGCTTGAAAACTTTATAAAATTTGTTTCGAAATAAAGGAGGTAACTATATATATGTATGACCTTCTGTGCTTTATGTCGTATTTTGATTTTCCTTTTTAAGAAAAAAGCACTCAATACGCATCTCTATCACAGTTTCAATTACACCCTGGTGTTGCATCGGTCGGAGCAATATGGGCAAAACAGATAGTTATTAACATTTTGGGGTTGTGGGGCGTTAAAATATTGAGCGTAAACCATGATTTGATTCGACCGGTGGCATAAGCCGGTGGGTTGTACATTAAAAGCATAGGATTGAACCATCACAATTGGATTTTTCTCGATGAAGAGGGTGGCAGACACAAGGTGGGTATATACCACGGTCCCACCTCGGGAAACCTGATGATTTACTGCAATGCCAAAATTCTACTGGTCGATTTTTTGGTAAAAAAGCCCAAAACCTACTCCTTTTTCATCAACGAAGAGTTTTGTGAGGTGAAACTCCACAAGGAAGAGGACGATAAGTTTACCTATGAATTCAGAATCAATAAGCGGGTGGATACTCCACTGAATAAAAAGCGGTCTGCCAGGGAGGTACGGTATATGTTTTATACTATTGTTCTTCTGGCGTTGTTCTTTTTGTTTGTTGGGGTTATTTTGTACTTGGTGTTGACTTGAACCACCCGGATTGTGATATCACCCCACCGGGTTTTCTTATTATTAGCAACAACTGGTTAAAACAATGTACCGAGTCTACCCACAAAACCAGGTTGAAAACAACTTATAAAAGTTCTCTTGGTGTACTGTTTGTTGATTACTAAAATATCTGTTGAAGGACGTTTATCTGATTGGTATTACTTTTTGTCTTTATACAAAAAGTAACAAAAAAATCAAGGCCACGTATGAATTTGACTAAAAAATCGGCCCCTCACCTAAAAGTTGTCAAACTTGTTCATAGGAATTTGCAAAGCACCAATACTACGGGAAGAATCAGGGTAAAAAAGGTTTGTTGTTATTGATCCCTTGAATCATTTTGTCGAATTCCTATGACCTTCAAACACTGACAACTTTCTTAACGGTGAGAAACCAATTTTTCTTAACGCCAAATTCATAAAGGCCGAATTAAAAAGACTTACATCAATTTTGGAAGATAATATTAATCTAAGCAGCCTTCGCATCTTCTGAGGTATTTAGAAAAAATAATTGGTTGATTATCGATTGTGGATAGCCAATCAAAGCTTTGGGGGCAACCTGTTCCAGTTGTGAATTGGTGAGTCGGGGCGGTTGATGGTTGATGGCTGATGGCCGATGGCTGCTTGCGGCGCTATTTCAAGGTATCTTGCATCATATCGATTTTATGAGGTTGTTCAAAATCTGAGAAAAAATCTGCTGCACCCCTTCAGGGTGCTTTTATAGGATATTTTCTTAGCGATGGGATCCCACCAAAGCGTCGCCTGCCCCAAAAGCCATGAATTATCTTTGACCCTGGAGGGGTGAGGCACAGTTTCGGCATTAAAAATTATGGATGGGGGAAACATCCGTTGCGTTAAATCTTCCATTTCTGTATCATGCTTAATACCTTCGCGTTATTTGCAGAAGTTAAGTGGGAAGATGTCTTTTTCATCTGCCGGAATTAGGTGGATCGGAGGGGCGGATTCCAATATGTTTTTTCAATTGATAAAAGTGGTCCTGGCAGTTGGTATTTTGCCACTGCTGAAAAGGAGGGATTTTCGCAGGTGCGGGATGATAAGCCTCTTTTGGTCACAAAAAAACTGAACAGTGGACAAACTGGATTTATACATAGAGAGTGTGATATTTTCCTCGGAGGAGCCGGTTGGATTCGATCATTTGAGGAAGTTATTCAGCAGTGAGTTTAAAACCGATATTCCCACGGAACAGTTGGAAGCGGCGCTGGACCGGTTGATGGAGAAGTACGAAAACGGGGACTACGCTTTCGGCATAGTGGAGATGAACAACGGCTACCTTTTTATGAGCAAGCCGGAGTACCACCACATTATTTCCGAGCACCTGAAACTGAGCAGCAGGAAAAAACTCACCAAAACGGCACTGGAAACCCTTGCCATTGTGGCCTACAAGCAGCCGGTTACCAGAGCAGATATCAGTAGCATCAGGGGGGTCAGCTCGGACTACATCATTCAAAAGCTGCTCGAAAAAGAGCTAATCGCCATAGCAGGTAGGTCCGAAGATGTGGGGAGACCACTTTTGTACAAAACCTCTGAACGCTTTCTGGAATACTTCGGTTTAAGGAATATAAAAGACCTCCCCAAATTGAGGGAGATGATGCCCGAAAAAGAGGGCGGAAGTATTGGAGAACCCGCCCCTGTGGAAGCTGATGTTGAAAAAGAATCAAAACCCGGGGAACACCCTTGAATAAGCCAGGTTGGTAGTTCAAGGCACCCCTGAAAAATAAATAGCGTAAAATCATTTTTACATGAAAACACAAGAAGCACCGCTGGTAAATAAAGTAGCTCAAAGTGGGCTCATAACACTGGAACTGGAAGATTTTCATCCCGGGGAAGAGTGGGTCGAGATCGATATGGCTGACTTCCTCTTCAAGGGGCTCATTTTGAAGGAAAAAGAATTTCGTCAAAAAGTGAGCGAGGAGGATTGGGACAGGTACGCGGATAAAAACGTCCACGTCCTTTGCTCGACCGATGCCATTGTTCCGCCCTGGGCCTACATGTTGATATCGAAAAACCTACTGGAGGCCGGCGCAGTCCATGCTTTTGGCTCCAAAGAGGAAGCCATTGATAAAACGATGGCGAGAAATTTGGAACAAAATTTGAATCCCGGGGAGTTCGAGGATAAGCGGATTCTGGTAAAGGGATGATAAAAAAAAAAAATACTACAGGGCATTTATATGCTGGTCACAGAAAAATTGCGGCCTGTGGTTAAATCACTAATGTACGGAGAAGCCTGTTCAAATGTCCCGGTTTACAAGAAGCCGGTTAGTAGAAAACGCAGATAATTCCATAGTCCATAA
>SKLY01000262.1 GCA_007121335.1 Saprospiraceae bacterium
ATATGATTGTAAATTTTTCATAGCATCGTTTGATGCAAATGTAATGGCAAAATTTTAAAATACCAAAATAAATCATGAAAAAGATTCAAAAAAACATGGCCCGACAGTGATTATTTTTAAATAAATGAAAGCCTCAAAATCTCCTACAAGCTTGATTATACTTGAAAAAAGCCATCCTCAATTAAAAGCTCATCAAAATCATGCTGGAAGACAGCATATTTTATCATGATTATAAATGAGTCCACTCCGAAAACCTCTTTTTATTACAAATGGCTGCAAAATCCAATATCTTCGTCATTTGAAAAAATTTTTCCTCAACGTAGCTATGGCTACGCCTGCGGAATATTTTCTCTTCTTCCTCGATCTTGAATTTTTCGCTCATTTTCATGCACAAAAGGGTTTTCGGAGTGGACTCAAGGATTATTATATTGCCCCCCCAATTTCGCAGTTGGTATATGCTAAAGCGATAAATCCCCGTAATGAATGACCCATGAAAATGTTCGTCTTATTCCAGACATATCCTGCCCCTGGTTTAATTGTTACAGGTTGACAATCAATTCTCCTTACTTTTTGTCTTGATCCGACCCCCAAAGCATAGGGGGCAGGCCCACCAAAGGTTTTAATAATAAATAAGTTCAATATAAATGTAAGTTTTTTTGTTAATGAAACAACAAATCGGATGTTTTGTCACCTTAAGAGTCTATTCCACAAACATCACCCTTCTATAATATTTGTTCTCTCCGGTGGAAAGACTGAACAAATACATCCCGGATGAAGGAATTCGGCTGCCATCTATTTTCACCTGATGGCTGCCAGGCTCCAACCATTTGTTTTGCGTCCATAGCACTGCTCCGCTCATAGCAACTACTCTGAGTTGCACCTCTGATGGTTGCTCCAGTTCAATTTCCACCGAAAGGCTTGTGCTGAATGGATTGGGGTAAACATGAGTGATCAGGTTTGATAGTTCAGGCTTTCCAGGAATTTTAAGTTCAGGCCTCAAAGGTTGTTTGTAGCCAGCTGTATAGACTTCGGGTTTTAGTCCGCTGCGGTCTATTTGCAGGCTACTCCAATTCCGGTCTTCTTTTATTGGGTGGAACTTCAGCACAAACAGCGGCGATCCACTTTCTATTTTGATACCACTGGGTGCACTCCAACTCATTGAAAGCTTGCCTTCGGAAAGTTCTCCAAAACCAAAATTTCCTTCTTTCAATATCATTTCACCGCTTTCAAAGCCTCTAAAACCCAAATATGCTTGATCAAATTGAAAGCTCAACTGCACCCCTTCCAGATCAATCTCCTCTTCCAGTAAAAAGGCAAGTTCAATTGTAGTTCTTTCTCCTGCATTTACCTCTTTTACAACCATCTCAATTACCTCCTCCACACTTCGGTTCTCAACTCCATTAAATTTGTGGGAGTGGTTTACATCTCCTGTCTTCACTGCTGTCCAGTAGTACTTCCCCTGTTCAGTTGATGCGGGATCAATGGTCAGCAACTCACTGTAGTCCGGTACTTCACCACTCCTTTCAAAGGTATGATCCGGTAGAAAAATCCAGTTTTTACTTTGAGAAAAGCCAGTGGCATTTCCCAAAAGCACCCGTCTTATTTCCTGCACATCCAGTACATCAATGCCGCCATCCCGATTGACGTCTGCTGCAATTAGATCGTAGGGCGATTCAAGGGGCTGAACTCCAAGTATGTGCTTTTGAATCAGAAGTACATCCAGTGTACTTAATCCACTGTGTATTTCTCCCTCCTTTTTAGCACTCAGGGAAGTGTAATCTCCCTCAACCGTACCGAAATCATAGGTTCCTAACTGGTTCGTACTTCTTTGGAGTAAAGGCATGCCGGAATTTCCGCTCAACTCCATGGTCACATCCTCAACAGCCATTCCCTTCGCATTCGACACCTGACCCGAAACCGAGGGGGTGATACTTCCCGCAGTAGCACAGGATTCTCTCGAGTCCTTCAGAAGAAGATAGGTAGTGCAGTAATTCTGGTTTCCGTACTCATTGGTCACCCACAACTCCACCGGTACAAAAGCCTCGGGCTCACCATTCAGATCGTCACAGGTCCACTTGGCACTACCATGCGCCGGATCACTTGAAAACGAGAGAGACAGATTCGACTGCTCCGTACAATCGTCCCGGCTGCCGGCATCAAACATCCAGGCGCTGAGCTGCACTTCCCCACCGGATGCAAGACTGGTAGACAGTCCGTGATAGCAGATGGGCTCAGGTGGGTATCTATCCACCAGTCTAAGCAGAACTTCGTGCTGTGATTCCTCGCCGTATTCATTCACGAGCAACCAGTGTACACGATGTTGGCCCAGGGGCAGCGGGAGGTCAATAATCAAATTGTCACCATCAGCCACCTCACTGCTAAATACTTCGTACCGGCCCGTCTTAAACAAGTCTATCTTCCATTCCGATCGCTTTTCAATTTCACTGCGCGGGCCGCAAGATTGGATTTCTGCCTCAAAATAGGCGTAGCCCTCGCAATTCCCGACAAGTGAATTTATTTTTTGCTCTCCGGAATTGGTCATCACAGGAGGGTGGTTTGCACCACCGGTACCCACCACCAGGGCTTGGCTCAATCCACTTTCACAGGTGTATTCGTCCAAATACTGCAAAGTGTATTCTCCGGCCTCTGTCACCCAAAGCTCAGGGTCGGTTTCTTCTGCAAGCAACTCACCGTCTCTAAACCATCTGTACTCCTCTGAATTGAATACCGAAAACAAAAGCGTACTGTCTCCATCGCAGAGGAATTCGGGACCGTCCAGTCCAATCTCAGGTCCAAAGAAAAGGGCACAGTCACATGGAGCAAATTCATCTCCTGTTATCTCCCAGCCTTTTGCGTGGATCAAACTGTCTCTCACTGCGAGACTCTCTCTGTATTGAAGACCCGATGCACCCAAATTTATATTGTTAGGTGTGTTGGGATTGGAATACCAACCCATCAGGGTGGTATCGTACGTCGAACAACTCAATCCACTTAGGGACAAAGCGTTAGATAAGGAAATAAGGCTATTGAGATTCCAATTGCCGATAGATTGATCAAAACTGCGTGCAAAACTCAACATATTTCCCATAAACAAAACACTGGATACATCCCATTTATCAAGTGGCTGATTAAAACTTTGGGCGCCGTGAAACATCTCAATCATAACTTCTACATTGGATACATTCCAATTGTTCAGGGGTTGATTAAAACTCGTGGCACTTTGGAACAAAGATGTCATGTCACGGACATTGGAAACATCCCACATGGAAATGTCCTGATTAAAGCTTTCCGCCCGGTGAAACAAAGATCTCATGGAACTCACATTGCTCACATCCCAGGTTCCAATGGGTTGATCAAAAGAAGAAGCTGAAATAAACATTCCCTCCAAATTTTCAACATTTGAAAGGTCCCAATGACCAATAGGGCTATTGAAATTCGTGCAAAATGCAAACATATGCCCCATATCTTTGACTTTGGACAAGTTAGGGGTGTCGGAAGCATCTATTTCTAAATTCACACAAGTTGAAAATGCCCCACTCATGTTCTCCCATTCTATATCACCCCACTGTTCAACTACCAATAACTTGTCACTGTCATTGCCTGCATTCATCTGAATTCTGGTAAAATCACCTGCAATACTAACTCGATAAACGCCGGGATGAGGGAAGGATACCACAGCAGCATTTTCACCCGTAAGGGCACCCGAATTGGAAGGATTGTTTTCCTCCTCCCATTCGATGGTGTATCCTGAACCGGTCCCGGGAATGAGTATCTGGTTGTCCTCCGAAATTCCGGGCATGTCAGTCTGCCAGACGGTAATAAACGGGCTCTGAGCATTAATGGTAGAAAAAAAGAACAATAAGAAAGTACTACAAATATATACTTTCAAGAATACTACAGTTTTAACCTCTTTCAAT
Source organism: Saprospiraceae bacterium (assembly GCA_007121335.1). Classification (GTDB taxonomy): domain Bacteria; phylum Bacteroidota; class Bacteroidia; order Chitinophagales; family Saprospiraceae; genus PWJY01. Next base: position 3,918 of record SKLY01000262.1, read on the forward strand.
AATAGCATCAGGAATAAATTTCAACCATTTGGGGAGCAAAACAATAAACTATCGGGAGCAAAGATCATGTCAATAATTTACATCACGCCACAAAAACTGTGATTACAAAGTGAATCAACAGCAAAATAGAAGTCCTGGCCAGGATTAATGGTATATAGCGCTGCATCAACACATCCTATTGCACAAGAAATTCTAATCGTCAGTGTATCATTTCCTGAAGAGTTTTCGACCCGAAAATCCAAACCCGGCACAACACAAACCGGATTTACTCCAGAAAATAATTGGTCTTCATCGGTACCCCTCCAATGATAACTACAAGGGGAGGGAACATTTGTGAGTGAGTCAATGAAGCAATTGGGAATTAACGCATCCCAGGCCTTACAAAAAATAATATCTTCCGGATCACCCTGAAATGTGATAGTGAATTCACAACAACAATAATCAAATAAAAAGCATTCGCTGTCACAATGCCCATTACATGTACTTCTCATGGATGTCTCTGCTTCCGTTTCTGCAATCTGTTCAGTTGGCAAGACGGTTTCCTCGCCACAGCCCGTGGTCACTATAGCGGCAATAATCAACAGGATACTAAGTAGTAGTAAGGTAGGGTGAGGTAAGGTGATTTCATGATAAAAGGTTTTAATGATTTATAATTAGTTCAATCACAAATATAAGATTTTTTTGTTAATGGTTCACTAAATCAGGCCTTTGTTCTTGATGAAATGAATGGAATTGGGGTTCGATGCAATTTGAAAAAAGGAGTGAAACTACATAAACAAATTAAAATCAGATTACTGCGTATTATAATTTCAAACAATATAATATTCTCAAAATAGAGGACAAATACTCAGGAGGTTGGAATAGATGTAGTTCTCAAAAAAAGGTACCGCGCTGAACTCCAATGCAATAAAATTTATCCTGAGAATGCTAACAACTGAGAAAGGGGGAAATATTCCCGGTGGAGGGATAAAAATAGTGGAGCTGCGGGGAGTCGAACCCCGGTCCAGACAAAGTATTCAGCAGCTTTCTACATGCTTAGTTGTCGCTTCAAATTGTCGGGAATTGGGTAAGTGCGTCAACGTACTCGTGCCAATTCCTTAGCTCTTAAGTTCTCGCTAAAATGTCAGAGCTCCATTTCAGCCAGCCTGAAGTTTTGATGATGTGCGGCAGATCGTGTATCAGGCATCAGATGCTGCGGCACAAAGGCTTTGTGATCTAGTTTGATCAGGCAGCCATGGCGAAGTTAGACTTGCCATTTAAAGTTGGTTGAAGGACATTTGTTGCGGAGTGATCCAACATGCTCCGACATGCTTACTACTCAATGATCTTTCCTGTCGATTCCAGTTCAGCCCCAGTCTTTCAAAGAACTACTATTACAATGTATTAGGGGCCGCAAAGGTTCCCCTAAATTCACAATTATCCAAACCCGCAGAGAAAAATTTGGGACTTTTCCCCTTATCAGGCTCTTCGGATTTCTTCACTTAAAAACATCAAACCCCGGCCGCCTCGGTTTTCAGCAAATAGGTCTTGAGGAAAGGATAAATATCGCCGTCTAAAACACCGTCTGTATCGGAAGTCTGGTGGTTTGTCCGGTGGTCTTTTACCCGTCGGTCATCCAGCACATAAGAGCGGATTTGGGAGCCCCATTCGTTTTTCATCTTTTCCGCCTCGATCTTACTCTTCTCTTGCAACTGTCGCTCCAGTTCTTTTTCAAAAAGCCTAGACTTGAGCATCTGCAAGGCCTTTTCCCGGTTGATGTGCTGGGAGCGCTCCTGCTGGCACTCCACCACAATTCCCGATGGAAGGTGCCTCAACCGAACGGCCGACTCTGTCTTGTTGACGTGCTGGCCACCGGCACCGCTCGACCTGAAGGTATCCCACTCTATATCAGAGGGATCGACTTCCACTTCTATCCTGTCATCAACAAGGGGATGGACAAAAACACTAGCGAAGGAGGTCATCCGCTTACCCTGGGCATTGTAGGGACTGACCCGCACCAGTCTGTGGACGCCGTTTTCTCCTTTCAGCATTCCGTAGGCGTAATCACCGGTAATCTCCAACTCAACGCTTTTGGTACCGGCTACATCCCCGGCCACAAAGTTGAGCTCACTGACCTTAAAGCCGTTTTTCTCGGCGTACATGGTGTACATTCTCTGCAACATGGCCGCCCAGTCGCAGGCCTCCGTACCACCCGCTCCGGCATTGATCTCCAAAATACATCCGAGTTCGTCCTCAGGGCGGCTCAGGGTGGCCTTAAACTCCAGGTCTTCGAGTTTATCCAATGCCTTTTGGTACCGGGCTTCGAGGTCATCCTCATTGCCCTCCCCTTCCTTGAAGAATTCGTACAGCACTTCGACATCCTCCACGGCCTCTTCGGCTTCGAGGTAGCCCTTGATCCAGTTTTTCAGGCTCTTCAGGTCTCGAAGCAATTCCTCGGCTTGTTGGGGATTGTCCCAAAATTTGGGATCCGAAGCCGTCATTTCCTTGTCTTCTATCTGTTGTTTGCGCTCATCTACCTTAAAGATACCTCCTTAAGAGCAGCAATTTTTCGCGCAGTTCATTCAATTGATCAGCGGTCATGGCTGTTTTTTAAAAGTAAAACAAAATATTTTTATCAAAAATTCACTGCAAATGGGATCACTCCTGTACCTCGATGTAAAACATGAGTTCAGCGCGCTCTGGAATAACAGGTGGCTGTCCGGCCTCACCATAGGCGAGTTGATGCGGGATAAAAAGCGTGGCAACAGCTCCCTTTCTCAGGTTCATCAGGGATTCATCCCAACCCGGAATAACCATGCCGACGCCCACATTTAAATTAAATGGTGCACCCCTTCCGAAGGAATTGTCAAACATGGAGCCATCTTCAACCAACAATCCGTAGTAATGTACATCAGCTACATCTCCCCGCTCAAATTGATCACCGCTACCCTCTTCATGCACAATGTACCTAAGACCCGATTCCGTTTTAACTATCTGATCCTGCAGATTGCCTGCCTTATAATCACTGAGAATCTCAGCGGCTAGTTCAGCCACTTCTCCTTCTCGCTCAGCGAGTTTCAATCTCTGTTGCTCCTGCTCTTTCTGCTGCTCCAACATGCGCTCCTGGAAAGCTGCAGGACTCACGATGTCATGCACTTTAATATTGAAATCCAGGGTCTCATCCTCAGCAAGGCCAAATCCCTCCATGAGCATTTCATTGCTGGGCATCATAACTGTGGCGCTGTCGCCTTCACCCATCAGACGAAGTGCGTTGAGTTCGGGTTGGCTTTGGGCTTCCTCATCGTCTTGTGGAGGCATTTCAATGACCGGCATATCTCCCGATCTCCTGGAATCGTGTACTACAGAATCACCAATGGTCACCACGCGGTGAAAGTAAACGTAATCGCCGGGATTGGGTGCAGCACCTTCACCCTGCTTGTGCCATACCATCTCAAAACCACCTTCGGTCTCAATTACCTCGGCACCACCCCTATCGGGCAGTTCACCACAAGCTGTTATCATGATTGTTGCAAAAACGATGATGGTCCAGTTTATCCATTTCATAATTAATAGGTTATATATGTTAAATAAATATCATTTAATGTAATCTCCCGCGTGTTCCCAAAATTTGTCTATCACCTTACTGAGTGGCGCGTGCATGTACCCTCCGGATGCGTTAAAGTGACCGCCTCCATTGAAGTGGTCCCTTGCGAGCGCCTGAACGGAAATATCCCCCTTTGAACGCAGGGAAAGTTTAACGATCCGTGGTTGTGCAGTGATAAAGGCCGCTAATTTAACGGTTCTAATCTTCAAAATATGATTGATGATGCCCTCCGTATCTCCACGTTGTATGTTGAAATTTTGATAGTCCTTCCTGCTGAGGAACACCAGGCCAATGGATTTTTCTTCATCGACAACCAACCGCTTCCCGAGGCAGTATCCCAGCAGGCGCATTTGTTTTTCGGACTGGTTGTTGAAAATATTGTTTTGGAGGCGTGTGTCATCAAGGCCTTTTTCTTTCATCTCCGCTATCATGCGGAATAAATCCGGGTTGGTGGCGTGGTGAAAAGAACCGGTATCCGTAATGATTCCGGTGTATATACAATCTGCCAAAACCCCTTTAATTTTATCCTTCTCCCCCATCTCATCCATAAACCGGTACACCAGTTCACAGGTGGAACTCGCGCTGTCGTCGCAGTAGTAATAATCCGCAAAGGGCTCCGGGTCTAAATGGTGATCCATAAGCCATTTAAAGGCCGTTTTATTCTCGGCCACCGCCATTCCCAACTTATCAACGCGATCTAGCGAATTGAAATCCAGGCAGAGAAACAAATCAGCTTTTTTGACCACCTTATTGCATTCATCCGGTTGCAGGTCGTGTATCATAAAATCCTTCACACCCGGCAGCCACTCAAAATTATCGGGGTACTCACTCGGGAGAATACACTTTACGAAATGCCCTCTGGATTCGAGGTACATCTTCATAGCCAGGGAGGACCCAATGGCATCACCATCGGGATTTCTGTGAGACAGAATCACCACATCGCGGGGATGGCTCAGGACCGGTTTAATTTCAGAAATATCGTCTTTCATAATTGTGGCGCGAAATTAGTAAGATTTGCTCAACTAAAATATTATTGACGGGCCTGATGTAAATTTTCCGCCATTTATTGGTCCGCTCCTAAAGGTGTTAAAAACGCAAGGCATTGCGTCTCTACAAAGGATTTCGTTCAAATCCTTTGGGCTATTTTGAACTGTGTAATTTCCATACTTTCAACTGTCAACAATTTTTCGCTTATTTTCGTGACAAAAGGGTTTTCGATGCGGTCTCATTGATTACTTTTGCAGCTTCATTTAAAAAAGACCAATTATGTCAGGAAACATCACATTTACCATGATCAAGCCGGACGCTGTAAAAGCCGGCCACATTGGAGATATCCGCGCCAGGATCAACTATGCGGGATTCAAGATCATCGCCATGAAGTACACCAAATTATCTGCTGAGAAAGCGGGTGAATTTTACGCTGTCCACAAAGAGAGACCATTTTACGGAGAGTTGGTGGATTTTATGTCTTCTGGACCTATCGTAGCTGCCGTTTTAGAAAAGGACAATGCAGTGGCTGATTTCAGAAAACTGATAGGTGCCACCAACCCTGCTGAAGCAGCAGAGGGGACCATTCGCGCTCTTTACGCAAAAAGCATAGGTGAAAATGCAGTCCACGGAGCGGACAGTGACGAAAACGCCAAAATTGAAGCATCCTTCCACTTTGCAGGAACGGATATGCACAAATAATCCGGAAAGCCGGTATGGAGATAGGCGCGGCTTGAAGACAATATCCGGGGAATGGTTGGTGAGGTTGCAAAAAATCATTACTTTTACCCACTGCAAAAACGGCCCGGATGCTAAAGGATAAACTTAAGCTCGTTGTCATCAGTCTCGCCACCATATTTTTGACGATGGTGCTGGGGGCCTGGTTCCCCTGGTGGTCCTTTGTCCCGCTTTGTATTGCAATGGGATATATTTCCGGCCTGGTGCCTGTCAAGGCGTTTTCCACGGGGTTTTTCTGTGTTTTTGCTGCCTGGATACTTCAGGCCTATTACATCGACATGCTCAACGAGGGCATACTCAGTGGTCGCTTGGGCAATATTTTTGACGGGGTCAGTCTGATGGGACTCCTCTTTATCTCGGGATCTCTGGGTGGACTCGGAGGGGGGCTCGCATTTGCAACGGGCAGTTCAGTCAGGGAATTGACACAAAAGGAGCAGCCATGACACCAGAGGAGATAGCCGAACAAAAGGTCAAAAAGCAGAAGAAGTTCTACGACAAACTCGGAGGAAATCTCACTGCCATCGCAGTGGTTTTTATCGTCAATTACCTGTTTACCCCCGGTCTGTGGTGGAGCCTTATCCCGATAGCCGTACTGGGAATTGATCTGGTGGTGAGCTACTTCAAAACATTCGGTTTTCTCAACCGGGGTGGCGACTGGGAGTACCGGGCCTACCAGGAGGAGTTGAGGCGCCTGAAACGATTGTCGGGTGAGGAAGAAAAAGAGGATGAAATCGATGAGCTGGATTTGGACGAACTCCGTGAAAAGACCAAAGAAAAGCGCAAAGACTGGGACGAGCGGGACCTGGTCTGATTTTCAGATGCAGAAATAAATGGACTCCCTAAGAACAAATACCCGCAAAGACCGATTTCTAATTCCGTGGTGGCCACAAAACAGGATAAAGGTATCCGATAGGCAAAAAAGTGGATTTATCTTTAGCTACTGCAAATCAGGCTTTAATAAACAGTAACGAAAAAGAAAGAAATGAGCGAAATTAAGCCATATGAGGACGAGGAGGGAAAGAAGAAGCAGGTTGCCAAAATGTTTGACAACATCGCCTGGAAGTACGACTTCCTCAACAGATTTCTCAGTCTGGGAATTGACAGGCGGTGGAGAAAAAGAGCCATTCGGCTGCTCGCCAAAGACCGCCCCTCGGAAGTAATTGACGTGGCTACCGGGACGGGCGATGTTGCCATTGAGATAGCGAAGCAACTGCCGGATGCGAAGGTGACCGGGGTGGATATCGCCAACAAAATGCTTGAAATAGGCCGGAAAAAGCTCCTAAAAAGAGAGCTGGACGACCGGGTAGCCCTCCTTTACGGAGACTCCGAGGCTTTGGAGGCTGCGGACAACACATACGATGCAGCTACTGTAGCATTTGGAGTGCGCAATTTTGAAAACCTGGAAAAGGGCCTGGATGAAATTTACCGCGTTTTAAAACCCGGAGGTAAGGTTGTGATACTGGAATTTTCAAAACCCAGGATGTTTCCACTCAAGCAGGGATTCAACCTGTACTTCAGATACATACTGCCCTTTATCGGGAGGATCACCTCCAAAGACCCGAAAGCGTATAAATATTTGTACGAATCTGTGCAAGTTTTTCCAGACTATGAACGTTTTGAGCATGTTTTACAAAAATGTGGATTCAAAAACACCAACTACAAAAGTTTAACCGCGGGTATATGTTGCATTTACGAGGGGGAAAAATAATTTGTATATTTTTGGTTCAGGTCTTTGCACTGACGCTCTTTACAACTGACGCAGAAAGCCAAATAAGGAACAATCACAACAGCTATAACTACGGCGACTTCAAACACCGTCCCTATTATTTTGGGATATCGCTGGGATACAGTTCCTCTAACTTCAAGATAAGACACTCCAATGATTTCATTCAAAACGATACCTACTCGCTCACCGAAGCAATTAGTGGGCCGGGTTTTCACATCGGAGTAGTCGGCAACCTCAAGTTTGGGGAGTACTTCGACTTTCGACTGATACCCAACTTTTTGTTTACAGAGCGCACAATCGAATACACCCACGTGGGTGAGACCCAGACACCGCACAGGGAAACCCTCGAATCTGTATTTGTCGAAATACCCTTCATACTCCGGTTCAAGTCCGCTCCATATAACGACATGCGTTTGTTTGTATCGGCCGGTGTTAAATACAGCTACGATCTCCAAAACAATTCACGCACCCGCCAGGCGGAAAATCTCATAAAAATCTCACCACACGATTATCAGGCAGAAATCGGTTTTGGTGTGCAGATATTCATGCCGTACTTTATCCTGTCTCCGCAAATCACCTTTTCTCACGGACTCAGCAATATTTTGATTGCGAATAAAACACTCAAGGAGGCTTCTCTGATGGAAAAAATACTGTCCAGAACCATTAGTTTTTCCATTCTATTCGAGGGTTAATCAACAGCCTGGTTTTCAAAATTTGCTTTTGATTGTAGTCGAGGAAGCGGGGAAGATTTTCCCGGTAAATGTTGCGCTCCGTTTTGTAGAGTTCCATCACCTCTCCCCCATCTACTTGCCTGGATGCCTTTTGTGACAGTCGATGGAACACCCTCCGAAGCCCCTCTTCCGATCTATAGACATCCAGCCAGGATGACCTCGCCATTCGCTCAATTATTTCGGACTGCCCATTTGGCAAGCGGTCACATTCACTGAGAATACCACTGTACACAGAATCGGTATAGACATCGAATTCCACATCGAACAACCGCTCCCATTTCGATGCAATTATATAGTCCAATAACACATCCAGCACCACACCGCTGTACTTACCAAAACTCGCGCGCAAAGGCACTACCATCTCCTTAAAATAGGGATTGTTATCGGTAATCACATCGATTTGCCGGTGCAACCTAACCCCTTGCAGCACCTCTCTGTCGAGGAGATGATGGTATTGGTTTTTGAGGAAGTCTCCGGCCAGATTGCCGAGCATCACAGCATCGTTTTTTTCTGAAAAAACCGCATGACCGAGGTAGTTCATATATCTGGTGATTCGGTTTGGGTCTCCTAAAAAACCCGGTTTGGATGGGAAATGTTGTGCATGTTGGGCGATGCACCGTCAAAGCTTTGGGGGCAAGCTATCGTTGTGCTGCCTGATCCAGTTGGGGTCTCTTGGAAAGCGGTAAAATCAATCTGAGAGACCAATAGTTCAACTCAGTGCATTATTAGGGCATCAGAAAACGCCCTGAAAGGGTAAGGCAGCAAGAGGCTATCCGAAAGGACCAGTGGCCGATATCCCTATGCTTTCGACCATTATCTAAATTTACGAAAAAAATCACCCTTTTGGCAAACCCAGGTGATCGAGAATACGTCTTAATCCAGTAAAGTTACCTAAGAGAAGTATGCGGCCCGAAGTGTTATCAATATGTTAAAAGCGTGGTTGATAGGCAGCTTGAATACTATTTATTGTTATATTTGCCGTAATAATTTTTCGATGAAAAAATTTGTCAAAATAATTGCTGTTTGTTTCATTCTCGCCTTGAGCGTGGGGTCATATGTGTATGTGCACACGGACATCGTTCAGAGCCGTGAATTCTCTATGAATCAAACCACTGTGGAAGTAACCGACTACGACCTCAATGAAACCCAAAGTCAGAAACTGCTCCCGGAGACGCGTATTATAGAGTTTTTGGCAGAGAAATTATCCGATCTGTTTGCCAGCGTAGTGCGCGACAATTAACCCACTCTCTTGGGCAGGTTGCTCCCGTAGCCGTTTAGAAATTCCTCAATTTTCATTTGCTTCTTCCCCTCAGGCTGTACTTCTGTGCAGTTGATAAAGCTGTCACCGGTGCCTATTTTCAAGTAATTTTTTCCATCGGAAACTATCTCTCCTTCACTGATGGGTCGATCATCTTTCTGTGGCAGAGCAGCCCTCCAAATCTTCAGTTTTTTTCCATCTAGCGCCGTGTATGCCCCCGGAAATGGATTGAGGCCTCGGATGAGGTTATAAACATCGGTCTTGCCTTTAGAAAAATCGATTTTCCCTGTTTCCCGGGATATCTTTGGCGCTGAACTCACTTTTTCAGGGTCCTGAGCGACGGGTTTTACCTCACCGGCTTTCAGCAGTCTCATTGTATTGACCAGCAAATCTGCCCCGGCCAGGGCCATTCGGTCGTGCAATTCACCCGTGGTCTCATCCGGCAGGATTCCAATTTTTTTCTGAGCCAGTATGTCCCCGGTATCAATTTCATGACGAAGTTGGAAGACAGTCAGTCCGGTTTCTTTTTCTCCATTCATAATTGCGTGATGGATAGGAGCGGCGCCGCGGTAAGCCGGAAGAAGCGATGCGTGCAGGTTTACCGTACCCATCTCCGGCATGTCCCAAACTGCCTTTGGCAACATCCGAAAAGCCACAACGACGAATATCTCCGCATTCAGATTTTCCAACTCCTCAAGGAATTCCGCTGCTTTTAGATTGGTCGGTTGCAGGCATTTAAGCCCGAGTTTAAGGGCGGATTTTTTTACACTTGATGCCAGTAATTGCTTACGGCCCCGCCCCCCTCTCTTATCCGGGGCGGTAACCACTGCAGCCACATCAAAACCACCGGACTTGAGTTTTTCAAGTGAGGGAACAGCAAAGGGGGAAGTACCAAAGAATATCAGTCTCATGTCGCAAATTTAAGCCTAACAGACAGAAATCAACACAAATCAGACTGCGAATCGGAGAAATAAAGTTTTGCCGGACATTCCGGGAGAAAAAAATCAGTGTTCCTGAATATTGAGTCTATCTTTCAATTTCTCCTCAAATTCCTTTAGAGGGTTGAACTTGTGTCCGTGATTCAGTAAGTATTCGTTGAGATTGTCCATGTAGGCAATATTCTCCATCCACCTGTCGTAAACTCCAATAGTATAGGGAGCGAGTTGCCGGGGTGTGTAACCCTCATCATACAATCTTTTCAAACAACGCACGTATCCCTCAGGGTGGGACAGGAAGTTCCTTTTATGTAGTCTCTGGACATAAAATTCGACTGTTTCAGTGTCCGCTTTTTTATCCAATTCAAATTGATCTATGAGGTGAGAAAAGATGACCGATTCCAGGTTGTCGTAAAAGTGTTTCCCTTCATACTTTGGAAGTTCATTCCTGAAGTATTCATCCAGGTCTTCCCAACTGTGCTCATCCGGCTGCAGGACAATATCCCAAAAGTCCAGCTCAATGGGGATCTTCCCGGGAAAGTCATCGACCGGCGGCAACTCCTGGGCTTTAACTAATTCAGGAGCAAAGGCACAAAACACCATCAATCCACCTATAAATAAACTCGACAAATAGAATCTCATGACTAATATATTTTAGAAAATAACTGCAGTCATAAACTGATGACACGACAGGTTTTTTTTGGATAAAACTTCCTCAAGAATCCCAATCTGCACCGTCTAGGCCAGGATACTACACCTTTTGGCTACATTTGAGCAGTATGCAGAACCGTCATTAATAAAGATAAGCCGCAGCCATCAAACTACCAAAACCCAAGGGTCTTAATTGAAACATTCGGATAACTTCACCCCATTTTCCCATTAGTATATCTAATTTTTAGGAAATTAAATTCTGAAGTTCTTTGACAGACGAATCCTGAATGGATACAACTCCATAATGCCTTCAGCAATCTGGTACCCGGCAAAGCCCGGGGAATCCATTAACCACAGAGGGTTTGAAAATTGACAATGGGTGATTGATTTTAATCCGGTTCAGCCAAACAATTAAATTTTTTCACCCATGTCAAAAACCGCTACTCCATTATCAACCATCAACATTTCGTTGAATGATTTAAACCTCCGGAAAACGATTACACCTCAATCCATCTCTCTCTCCCTGGGATAGACATTGTCCACGGGGTTGACATCGGCCAGCCTGCCTGTTTCGTCGATGACCACACGCGATATCTCCTCCACGGGGAAGGGCAGATGCAATTCGTACATCGGATTGGTCCAGGGCCAGGGTTCCATTTGCATAAACTCCAGCCCATCGTCTATTTGCTTCCGGCCGTGCATGATTACCAGTGGTATGTGCAGGTAGTACGGCGAGCCCTCCACATAGACGGTCAGGTCGATAGGCATTGGCATGGTTCCGTTGTTGACCAGGATCAGCGAAGAGGATCCATCGGGGTTACCTATGATGGTATCAACTCCATAATCGATGGTGTTGGTGGTGTGAATCCATTGGTTTTGGTACCATTTCAGGTCAATGCCTGAAACCCGCTCTGCAATCCTGAAAAAATCATCCGGTCTCGGGTGCTTGAATTTCCAGGTATCGTAAAATTCCAGAAGGGTTTGGTCAAATGCCTCCTGTCCAATTATGTAGGACAACTGCACCAGCATTATAGACGCTTTGGTATAAGTGGCCATCCAGTAAGCTTCATTGGTGATATAGTGGTCGGCAAAAGTACTCATGGGTTCTTCCCTACCCTCCCTGGCGAAGTTGACATAACCGGCAATTCGGGATGCATGGGGATTGGAAGTGTAATCTCTTCTGGGAAGCAAATCCTTACCCGCCAGATAATTCAGGGTCTCTTCGGTAATGTAGGTGGTGAAGCCCTCATCCATGTAGGGATAAATACTCTCATTGGTAGCCAGGATTAAATAATACCACATGTGTGCCAATTCGTGGACGGTGACTCCAACCAAACTCAAAAGCGGCCTCTCTCCGGTGATTAGCGTCGCCATGGGGTACTCCATTCCACCGTCTCCTCCCTGAATAACCGAAAATTCGGGATAGGGGTAATCCCCGCATCGCTCAACCATGTAGGTTAGTGCCGAGTCTATAATTCCGGGAAGCAATCCCCAGTTGTGATCGGTTCGCTCATTGGAGAGGTAAAAAAAACGGAACAGAGTACCGTGCTCGCTCATATGGGTAGTGTGAGTGTAGCCCATATCTGCCGCCCAGGCAAAATCGTGTACATTTTCCGCTCGAAAATACCAGGACAACTTTCCGTCCTCATCGACTTTGGCTTCATACTCATCTGTGTAGCCGTGGCCGATCTCCCCGGGGTTCTGAAGAACACCCCCTGCCGCTAATGTATAACTGGAATCGATATTGATAATCACATCAAAATCGCCAAAAAT
>SKLY01000176.1 GCA_007121335.1 Saprospiraceae bacterium
CTTCATTGGCCACCCTCCCCATTGCACTGGCACTCGGAGCTGCAACAACCAACAGGATTCCAATGGGTATAGTAGTGATTGGAGGTCTCCTGTTTTCACTAATACTGACACTTTACATTATACCTGCTATGTACGCGCTTTTGTCCCGAAAGAAGAACCAACTGAATAAGCAACTTGTCACAAATAATGAATAAAATTCTGCGCAGGCAAAAGCTGAGCAAAAAAAACTCATATGGAATACCGGGAAAATTATTGATACCGGGAAAAACAAAAGGAAAATACGGACTGGATGATGCGATATGCAATTTTGGCTTTTCTAATTACAATTACCAGCGGCGGCTTCCTGACAGCTCAGGAAAAACTGAGTTTGGAGCGCGCTTTTCAAGTGGCCCTTCAGCAGAATTACGGAATTGAAATGTCGAGAAAAAGCCTCGAGATAAGCCGAACGGAAAACCATCCCGGTAATGCAGGCTTGCTACCACAGGTTTCCCTAATCTCAGGAGTGAATTACGCCTCCAACAATTCTAAGCAAACCTTTTTTGACGGTACAGACCGTTCGGCTGACTGGGCGGGAAATTTCACCTTCAATACGGGAGTGCAGGCAGATTATCGCCTTTACGATGGAGGGGCAGCGAGAAACCGCAAACAGCGACTGGAGAGATTGGAAGAGCTCAGTGAGCAGCAGGTGGAAGTAATGGCCCGGGAGTTGCTCACAAGATTGAGTAGAACCTACTACACCATTTTGTACTACGACGATACCAGGCGTCTGATCGAAGAGAGTATTGCCTTTTTTGAAGACCTGGAAAACTTAGAGAGAGAAAGGCTGGATATCGGTCGTGGCACAAGACTCAGCTTACTTCAAACCCAGTCTGAACTAAACAGGGAAAAAGCCAGGCTGGAGCAAGTTATATCCTGGAGGCAGGTGGCCATGCAGGACCTCTTTAGAATAATGAATACCGAACCCGATGACGAATTGGAACTGGAAGAGGAAGATTACTACGATCAGGCAGAGGTCGATCCAGATGCGCTTTTGGCAGAAGTACTCACCAACAACCCCGAGCTCGTACTGGAAACCATGCAACAGTTTGTTTTAGAAAGCGAACTGGACATCAGCAGGGCCGAACAGTATCCCACCCTCGATGTGAGTGCAGGAGTGGACTACAGCCTTACGCTCAGTGAGGTGGGACTCCTTGAAAGCAATAGAAACTACGGGCCTTTTGTCGGTGCTACATTGCGGATGAATATTTTTGATGGTCATAGAAGCCGTAAGAATATTGAAGTTAATCAACTCCGTTTGGAAATGGGGTCCCTGCAACTGGCAGATCTGAGAAGTGAACTGGAGACGGAGTTGCAAAAGCGCTACCTGGAGTTCAAAAACTCCGACAAAATGCTTGAAATAGAAAGAGAAAACCTGGAACTCGTAAGGCAGAACCTGGAACTGGCGGAGGAGATGTTTCAAGCGGGCCGAATCGACAACTTTGAACTGCGGGAGGTGCAGCAGCAATTGGTGCGAGCTGAAGAGGCTGTAGCCACCATCCGAAGAAACCGGGCTATGGCCTATATCGACCTAATGGCATTGACGGGATTGTAATGTGGCTTCTGATATAGCAGGACAGAGATTCAATCATGTGTCTAAAAAGAAACACTTCCTTAGGCCATTTTCCGGCTGCTTTTTCTGACCCGTCAGCGCTTGAATTACCAAAGGTTTTCCTGCTCTACTAAACATTTTTTCAACGGCCGGCTTTAATACAGTAGCTTTTTCGATCTGAGCACAAAAACACCATGGATTCACTGACACATATAGCATTGGGCGCTGCAATTGGCGAATTGACACTCGGCAGAAAAATCGGCAATAAAGCCATGTTTTGGGGCGCTGTTGCGGGGACTCTGCCCGATTTGGATGTCCTGGCCAATCCCTTTTTGTCCGAAGCCCAATCTGTGAAATTTCACAGGGGTCCAACCCATTCGTTGTTTTTCGCAGCGATTGCATCAGCGCTTTTTGCCTACCTCCTTCAAAAGTATTTTGGATCGGATTTTTACCACAACAAGAAATGGCGGCGAATCTGGAAATGGGTCTTTACCGTACTACCCGCAGTGGCCGCAGCACTCATTTTGTATGCGGGCTGGGGCTCCCTGAATCTATTTGTACTTCTTTTGCTCACGGGCATACCGGTTTTTATATCGGTGATGGCCTGGCAAAGAACGCCATTGGTCAGTGGAGATATTGAGCAACCTTCCTTTAAGAACTGGTACTGGTTCCTATTTTGGGTGTTCATGACACACATAGCCATGGATGTTTTTACCACCTATGGCACTCAAATTCTGTGGCCCTTTACAGACTACCCTTTTGCATTCGATTTCATCAACGTGGTGGATCCTTTATTCACTATTCCTTTATTGGGATTTGTCACAGCAGCCTCTTTTTTCTCGAGAAAAGACAAGAAGAGAACACTGCTTAATCGAATTGGCATTGGAATCAGCACTTTCTATCTGGCTTTGACCCTGGTAAATAAACTGAATGTCGATCGGGTTTTCAAGGCAACCATGGAAGACCAGTCCGAGCAGGTTATCCAATTCAAAACTACCCCCACGCTTTTCAACAATGCTCTGTGGTATGGAATTGCAGAGACCGAAGATCATTTTATCAAGGGGTACTATTCCATTTTTGACGATCAAAGAAAGTTTTCAAATCTGACGTACATTCCCAAAAAACACGAATTGCTAGGCCCCATTCTTCCTCATCCCGACATTGAAATTCTCAAGTGGTTTTCCCGGGGTTTTCACCTGGTGGATAGTGTGGAAAATGACAAACTAAAATGGTACGATCTCAGGTTTGGGAACATAGACTTTACAAGTGCTGAAATTGAGGCAGAGAGTCCTTTTTCCTTCAAACTTGTGAAGCAGACTGATGGGAACTGGAAGGCTAAGCGCTCAAGACCTGATTTCAGAGGTGACCCGGGGGAGATATTTGGTTCTTTTATTCAGCGGATTCGGGGAGAGAATACTGGTGAGTAGTAACGACACTGGATCAATTGGCCGGCAGCAATTCTTTTCCAAAAACATTCCGCAGAGCCATGTTTGATTGCTCCAGGGCGTCGATGAGATTGGCTTTTTCGGGCAATTCGACCATGAAGTCGTAAATCTCCGCGCGCTCCAGATCAAAACCCAGTTTGAATCTGGCCGGACATCCTGCTGCCAGATAGTGTACCACCTCATCGGAACGCAGATCCGCATTGAAAAGCAGGTCGTATTCTTTTTCAAAAAGTGCATTCACTTCCTCGCCTTTGGGCAGTCCAAACCAGTTGATATCGGATCGGCTTATGATGGGAAAATCACTGTCGGGAAACTGGTCGAGGTAAGCTTTTTTGTTTCCCGGAAAAAAGGCATAGAAGTCGGCATTGACACCGGCCCTATTCACTTTTTTCAAAAAAGTCAATAGACTTTTTAGCTCGGTTTTGTCAGTCAGGAGTCCCAGCAAAGCAACGGAGTGCAGTCGATTGAAACCGCTAAAGGCTTTCCGTCTTTTGATCTTTCTATCAGTCTGCCACTCGAGGATTCTCCTTTTCAACATCAGCCGTTTCGTTTGAGGACTCATCTTCCGGCGCCAATTCACCGGCTGCAGGGTCTTCTTCTACTTTAAAGCGGCCCATTTGCTCGTATTTCTCAATTCGCTTGGGCAACAGTTCATCAAGTTCCATTTCGGTGAGCATCGCGAGTTCCTTATTGATGTGCTTTCTGAGGATGGTCACCATTTCCTCCCTGTTGGCGTGAGCGCCACCAAGTGGTTCGTACACAATGCCGTCTATTAAGCCAAACTCAAACATGTGTTCGGCGGTCAGGCGAAGTTGGTCTGCGGCCTGCTCTTTGTAATCCCAACTCCTCCAGAGAATGGAAGAGCAGGACTCGGGAGATATTACGGAGTACCAGGTATTTTCCAACATAAACACACGGTCACCCAGACCTATTCCAATGGCCCCTCCGGAAGCCCCTTCACCAATCACATAGCAAAGAATGGGCACCTTCAGTTTGGCCATTTCGAACAGGTTTCTGGCAATGGCCTCTGCCTGTCCACGCTGTTCAGCTTCCAGTCCAGGATATGCACCAGGAGTATCGATGAGCGACAAAACCGGAAAACCAAAGCGCTCGGCCAGTTTCATAAGTCGCAGCGCCTTCCGGTAACCCTCGGGATTGGCCATTCCGAAATTTCGGTACTGCCGCATCTTTGTATTCACCCCTTTTTGATGGCCGATGATCACCACTGTGCGGCCATCAATAACACCCAGTCCACCGACAATAGCCTTGTCATCTTTAAAGTAGCGGTCTCCGTGGAGTTCAATAAAGGATGAGGTGAGACTCTTTATATAATAGTAGGTGTAAGGTCGCTCGGGGTGCCTGGACAACTGCACCCGCTGCCAACCAGTGAGATTGTTGTAAATCTCCTTTCGCTTGTCATTGATTTTCTTCTCCAACTCATTCAGCATGGGGCTCACATCCACATCACCCTTTTCACCCACCTGCTTGATCTTATCCAGTTGTTCGTGGAGACTTTCCAGCGGTTTTTCAAAGTCCAGAAATACCATACGCAAATATTTTTCCAGCCAGCAAAACAATTTTCAACTGCTAAGGTACTAATTATTAGCCTTATGGTGTGCGCTGAAAAAATTATTGAAAAAATTTTGGGGAAAATATTGGTGGTTAATTCTACCTGTATTACTTTTGCAGTCGCTTCGAAGGAGAAGAGATTTTGGTCCGGTAGTTCAGTTGGTTAGAATACCTGCCTGTCACGCAGGGGGTCGCGGGTTCGAGTCCCGTCCGGACCGCCAAATTTTAAAGGGATGCAACTTGCATCCCTTTTTTTATGCCCCATATTATGTGCTCTTCAGGCAATCAATTCTTCGTTTACATCATCTTCTCGCCC
>SKLY01000071.1 GCA_007121335.1 Saprospiraceae bacterium
AGGAACCCCCTCTTCGTAATTTTGCTCGATAGAAATTTGCTCCTCCTGCTCTTCCGATTCCGTTTCCGGGGATCCGCAGGCTCCCAAAAAAAACAGTACTGGTATCAAATAAATCAGGTCGAACTTCATAATCAACTAATTTTCAGAAAAATATTTAAATGATCTTTCTCTGCCAACAACCTCGGTTGACATTAGGTTGCTCAAAGGTAAGAAATCCTGTAATTTTACCATCTTTGCAAAAAAACTATGGGTAGGATTATGGCCCTCGATATCGGGTATAAAAAAACCGGCATTGCGGTGACAGACACCTTAAAAATAGCGGCGCACGGCCTAACTACCCTGCCCACTTCTGAACTAATCGACTTTATAAGTACTTATAAAAAGGATGAAACAGTGGAGCGAATTTTGGTCGGATTTCCGAGGCACCCAGATGGCACGCCTTCTTCCAATTCACCCTTCATAGAAAAAATAGCCAAAAAAATTGCCGAAAAGTTTAGTGCCATCGAGGTGGAATTCGTTGATGAGAGCTTTAGCAGCAGGGATGCAAAAGAAGCCATCATCAAAAGCGGTGCCGGCCGAAAAAAGCGACGAGACAAAGAATTGGTTGATAAAATAGCTGCAGTCATCATACTACAGCGTTATTTAAAACACATTTAAAGAGATTAAGACAATGGTTTTACCTGTTTATGGACTTGGACATCCTGTGCTTAGAAGAGAGACCAGGGAATTGACGCCCGATTATCCGGGTCTGCACGACCTGATTGAAAACATGTGGGACACGATGTACAATGCCAAAGGAGTGGGCCTTGCAGCACCGCAAGTTGGCGTGTCACTCCGGCTTTTTTTGGTAGATACCGAACAGACCTATCCAGAAGACGAAATGGACAAGGGCATCTGCGAAGTATTTATCAATGCGGAAATACTCGAAAGAGATGGAAAACCCTGGTCTTACGAAGAGGGTTGTCTGAGCATACCCGAAGTCAGGGCAAAAGTCGAGCGTCCGGAGCAAATAGTCATCCGGTATCAGGACCGAAATTTTGAGGAATTCACTGAGGAGTTTACCGGCATTAACGCCAGGGTCATTCAGCACGAATACGACCACATAGAGGGGGTTCTTTTTACGGACCACATCAGTGCACTGAAAAAGAGGTTGCTCAAGCGCAGACTGGAAAAAATCAAGAAGGGCAAGATGCGACCCGATTATCCGATGAAGTTTAAGGCACTAAAGTAAATCAGAGACTGCCTGAGTGCTCTCAATCTTTTGCAATAGAATTATTTGCAGCTGACTCATTTATCCGGTCTGTCAAAACACCATAAACCTCAATACCACTGCCAGCAAGATACTCAAACCTGTAAGCATCCCGTAAACATTAAAGGCGATGTAGCCCTTTACGATAACACCAATTATCCTGCTTTTGTAAAAGGTCCTCAAACCGATAATGGGGTAAATCATACTGGCCAGGCCGGCGATAACATACAGCCAGGTTAGACTCACCCAACTTTCTCCAGAAAGCTCCGGATAAAAATTTATGATTTTATCAAGTAGCCAGACAGCAAGAAAAGACAGGAAGAGAAAAACGTGACAATGCATGGAAAAAACCAGGTGTTCAACGTAGTAAAAGCCCCTGTAAAAATACATCAAATAGAGCAGGAGGGAAATTCCGGGAATGAGAATAAAGACCATCCAACTGATACCCCCGATCAGGTAATTGGTCATAGTAGTGGTTTCCCGGGTCATTTTCAGTACCTGCCTGCTCAATAGTTTTTCAAAAGAGCCGGTAATCTCGTACTTTTCCAGCAATTCATCGTCCTCCATGGTAATAATATCCTCCCAGGCAATATCGACATTTCTCACCCCTAAAACCATTCTAAAAGTGTCCTTTTGGGCTCCAACTAAATACTTAAGGCTATCGATATCACCTGTCTCCCAATTTTGCCTCAATTCAGTAAGAGAGTGGGTGAGAAAAAAATCAACAGAGGACATCTCAAATGTGTCAGAATTGGCCAGGCTGTCCCGAAATTCCAGTAAATGCAGGAATAAGCGGCGTTCGTTCAAATCCTGCTTCCTGTTTTCAATCATGCTGCTTCCGGAGGTACCAAGGTTGATACCGTCTTGATTGGAGTAGGAAAATATTGCAAAAAACAATACCCAGGAGAAAAAGAACAATCGGGCAGGGTGAAGGTAGGATTTTCGTCTACCGGAAAAATAAGCGGTAGTGAGTTTGCCGGGAATCCAAATATGTTTCAGAGACTTCCACAGGGAAGAATCAGCATTGAAAACGCTGTACAAAAAGGTGTAAATCAAGCTGGTGAACCGAACTCTTTCATCCGTATATTTCTGTCCACAAACAGCACAAAATTCGGCTTCTAATTCCGATTGACTTTCACAATTCCGGCAAACCTTATAATCCTTTGACTCATCCATTAGGCAGGATTTGGGCCTCAAGTTATGCAAAGTTCACTGTAGTACAAGGTATTCTCTTCACATTTTCTATAAAATTCCGGGGGTAGTTTATGTAGCAGGTCGTCTGTAACCTGCTTATTGTTTGTCCAGCTCCCTTTCTAAAACAATACAAACCTCAGCAAAAGCACCAAACTCAGACTCACTGCGGCAAGGAATAAGTAGGTCACCAAAGTCACAAAGCCCTTTATAACAATCCCCAAAGTGGAGCTTTTGTAAAAATACCGCAAACCTAAGAGGAGGTAAAGCAAACTGCATATCCCGGCGATTACATACAGCCAATTTAAATTAATCCACTGCTCACCTGAGAGTCCGGGATAGAAATTTACCAGACGGTCCAACACCCATATACCGGAAAAACTTATGAACAGAAAAATGTGGCAATGCATGGAGAAAACGATGTGCTCGATATAATAGAAACCACGGTGGTAGTACAACAAAAGCAAGACCAGTGCCATGGAGGGAATGAGTAAAAACACCATCCAACTGACTCCCATCAACAAGTATTCTGCCATGGAATAAGTTTCTGAGACCAATTTCAACAGTTGTTTAATCATCAATCTGGTCCAGGTATTGTATTCATATAGCCCATAAAACTCCATGAGCTCCTCATCATCCATCAGTAAGATGTCGTCCCAGGCAACCCTGACCGGTGTCCCTTCGAAAGTTCCCAGTGTAATGCTATCCCGCCTTTCTAAAATATTCAACCTGAGACTGTCCAGGGATGAGGCTTGCCAGGCTGATTTCTCCGTTGCTATATATTGAAGGATAAAATGGTCTATTTCTGCCGTATCCGACACATTGGCTTTTTTAAGACTGTCGCGTTTTTGCAACAATCCCTCGATAAGTTGCCGATCCAGAAGTTCTTGTGTTTTACTTTCTATGGGATTTGTCTCTTGTTCCTCCAGATCTATACCCCCACTCAGCGTAAAAATAGCAAAAAAGAGGACCCAGGAAAAGAGGAAAAAGCGCACGGGATGCAGGTAGCTCTTTCTCCTACCGGAAAAAAAGGCCGTGGTCAGGGAACCGGGCTTCCAAAAATCGCGAATAGATTGCCAAATTGTAGAATCTGCGCTGATTAGGCTGTAGAAAAAAATGCGCAACATCTCCACCACCCCCACGCGAACACTGGTGAATTTTTGCCCGCAGTTGGAGCAATATTTCGCCTGTCCTTCAGCCTGCCGGCCGCAGTTTTGGCATTGCTTCCCCATTTGGTCTGGCTCCATTTTCTCTACATTGTAGAATCAAATATACTGTTTTCTAAAAATACTCTGCGAGGCGTATGTATAAACCAGTGTGGTAGTTGATTAGGGCGAGTCGGTTGGTTTCTACCTAAGTGATACATGCCCCCGTAGGGATTTAATGTAAAGGGATGATGTTAACAATGGATTTCTACACCGGCTTAACGAGTGAAAGCGGGTGCCAGATGGCCTTGCTACAGGCCTTACTCATTCTGAAAATCCGGTTTTTCCGTCGCTGTTGCGACAGGAGGTTGTGAAGGGCGCGGGCATCGCCTTTTGGGGGCTTCAGGTAGTCATAATCAAGTCTTCGGCAAATTTGACGGATATTCTCAATTTGATTGTTGCAGAGCTTTTTTCCATGGTCGTTGATCAGGGTCATGTCCAGTGCGGAGGAAATTGCGTACTGCTCTTCAACGGGCAATTCAAAAAACCTCCCTACACTGCCCTTTTTCACCTCCTCCATTTCATCGTACTTCCAGCCTTTTAGACGTGTTTCAAAATTCGCCTCTGCCCCGGGTGGTTTCAGCATTTGGTCATTGTAGCGAACTTCCAAAAACCGGCATACCTTTCTCAATTCGGTTTCGGGGTCACTGACTAGATCTTCGTACTTCACGGTAAGAGATTGAGGATGGTCCTTCAGTGCGATAGCAGCCGAGGTGTTGAGTAGATAAATCCCCACGGCGTAGTAAAGGGTATAACCGCGTCCCGTCAACGATCGCACTGTATCGTAGGGATTGCGGGTCATGTGTATAATTTTTCCACCTTTAAATTCCCGTAGGAAAAACCGGAAGCAGGCTGAATTGGCAGGGGTCTTTTCTATCCATTGATGTGCCCCGGTCAATTTAAGTGGTTTTTGAAAAAAGGCATCGGCGAACTCAGGAAAAGAGCTGGATGAAACCGCTACCTCCTCTAGCTCCTTGCGCTCCCAACCAAAATCGGCATGCAACAAATCAACTCCGCGCAGATAGTGCCAGGAATAGTTGGGGAGCCCTCTCCAGCCCCGCTTCAGCAGGCGACTTTTATTGGAATTCCAGTTGTTGTAAAGCGCCTTTTTGACAAAGAGGTTGGTTTCAATACCGGAAAAGAGCATTGGGTGGTTGTTGAGCAGGTTTTTAAGGAGAGAACTGCCCGTACTGCCGGATCCGCCAATAATTACAGACATGTTAAAAGGCACATAGGGAGTGAAAAATTATGCGG
>SKLY01000198.1 GCA_007121335.1 Saprospiraceae bacterium
CCATAAACTGGAAAGACAACATCCAGTACAGAGTACCCAGGACACAGATCAAAGTCAGCTACTCCATACTCGACCGCGTCAGCAACTACCAGTTGCAATCTGCGAATCTTTCTTTTGGCTACAACTGGCACGCAAACCGCTTTGTCTATCACTCCATCAATCCCGTAGCGCTGACTTTCACCAGACTGACACGAACTTCGGATGATTTTTTGGAGGTATTGGAGCGAAACATCTTTTTGCAGCGAAGTTTTGAGCAGCAGTTTATTCCCGGGGCGGAGTACACTTTCACCTTCAACCAATTGGTGGATCGACGCAGAGCCAGACCTTACCTCATACAATTCCGCACCGACATAGCCGGAAACCTGGCTGCACTGACCGATGAGATATTCAATGAAGAACCAAAAAACAAGATTTTCGGTCGTGAATATGCCCGTTACCTGAGATTTGACCTGGATGCCAGGAAGTATATTAGAATGGGAGAAGACCGGAGACTGATCGCCAGAATTTTCGGGGGAATCGGTATCCCATTGGGCAATTCGCTTTCTCTGCCGTACATAAAACAGTATTTCTCGGGAGGTCCTAACAGTGTGCGGGCATTTAGGATACGGTCCCTGGGGCCCGGTTCATACGCCCCGGCCGCCGATGACCAAAGCGCCTTTTTTGACCAGGCGGGTGATATACGCATCGAGGCCAATCTCGAATACCGATTCCCCCTTTTCAGCTACCTCAAAGGAGCTGTTTTTGCAGATGCCGGCAATGTCTGGCTGTACAACGAAAACGCGAGCCTCCCGGGAGGGAAAT
Organism: Saprospiraceae bacterium; assembly: GCA_007121335.1. Classification (GTDB taxonomy): domain Bacteria; phylum Bacteroidota; class Bacteroidia; order Chitinophagales; family Saprospiraceae; genus PWJY01. Next base: position 802 of record SKLY01000198.1, read on the forward strand.
TCTCCAGCTCCTGGACAGACGAACTCGCCCTGGGTGTGGGTTTTGGAATGCGACTGGACATAGATTTCTTTGTTGTGAGGCTCGACCTGGCCACCCCCCTCCGAAAACCCTGGCTTGAGGATGGAGAACGCTGGACCAGCTCATGGCGACCCTTGAAAAAAAGCTGGAGGCAGGACAACTTAATTTGGAACCTCGCCATCGGCTATCCATTTTGATACGGAGACAGGTCTCACACGACCGACCGCAATTCTTCCCGGCACAGTCAGAATTCAGGGCAAGACTCCTATAAATGAGTCCACTCCGAAATCCTTTACCAAACAGGTTTTGCATGCCCTTTTTTCTCAAATTTCCCTCAATCCTTACAACCGAAAAAAGCTCCTGGTCACCATCAAAGAGAAATATTATCATATGTTATTTAATTATCATGTTTAAATGGCTCATTTTTAGACATCCAAAATATCACCCATTGAAGATAAAAATATACAAGATTTTTTTCAGGGGCGATATGAGAAGGGCTACGAAACCGTAAAAGATTGAAAAACACCGCAATTTACATCTTCCTTTTTCCTATTTGCCGGAATTCTGCCCATAATATATTATCGCTTTTTGCTATGGCATCTTTTTTGTCTTAAATGGGGTGACGCACATGCAGTACACCATGAAAAAAAGAGGAAGATGATAGAGAAAGAAAATGAGATAACCAAAGACAAGCGATTCTGGGTAGCCATGGTTTTTATCCTGGTATTCCTGATATATTTGCTGGTGAATTACCCCTGAGGGGAGGGGTGATGCCGGGGTGTGTTGTGACACCAAGAAACATAATTTACAGGACCTTATATCTTACGCTCACTGATTTTGAGGCTCATATCCAGTGAACCGGCGCTGTGGGTAAGTGCGCCCACTGAAATGAAATCCACTCCCGTGAGGCCGTATTCTCTGACATTGTAGAGATTGATACCGCCAGAGGCTTCTGTTTCAAACTTTCCATCGATGATCTTAACCGCTTCTTTGAGCAGTGGCAGTTCAAAATTGTCCATCATTATGCGGTGTACTCCTCCCGTGTCCATGACTTCGTGAAGCTCCACGAGATTTCGCACCTCGATGGTCAGTGCCAGGTCCAGGTCATTTTCTTCCAAATACCGGTGAACATCGTAAATGGCGGCCTGAATTCCGCCGGAAGCATCAATGTGATTGTCCTTAAGCATAATTCGGTCGTAGAGACCGTGGCGGTAATTGTGGCACCCCCCTATTCTCACCGCCCATTTTTCCAAAAACCTCATCAGCGGGGTGGTCTTTCTCGTATCGAGCAATTTCACCGAAAGGTCCTCCACTTCCACAGCAAACCTGCTGCTCGTGGTTGCAATGCCGGACATGCGCTGGAGCAAATTGAGGGTGAGGCGCTCCCCTTTTAGTAGTGCGCGGGTATTGCAGTCGATTTCAAAGGCTACATCCCCCGACTTGATATCCTCCCCGTCGGCAATCAGCTTTTTAAACTTCAACCGGGGGTCCAGTTTACTAAAGACTTTCTCTGCCAGGTCCACGCCGGCCAAAACGCCGATATCCTTAATTAGCAACACGGCCCTGGATCGCTGGTCTTTGGGGATACAGGCATTGGAAGTGTGGTCTCCTCCACCAATATCCTCCTGCAATGCGCGATCTATAAAATCATTCAACAAGTCAAAATCCATATGTTATTTTTCTAATGCCGGGAGCTGTAGGTTGAAATGGGGGTGGTTTTTAGAATAACACACCGAGTTTTACAACAAGTCCGCGAATTTTCGCAGTGGAATTGTCGCGCTGTCCGTTGTTCCGCATGCCCCTGCCCTTGAGAATATCTCCAAAAGTACCCTGGTATCCGATTCCACCGACCAGGAAGGTATCGCCCCCGATATTGTACTCGAGGCCTGCAGTCACACCCCATCGGAACCTTAAAAAGGGCACTTCGTCGTTGATGTTTTCATCTTTGGTGTTCACGGTATTCCCGGGAGATCCACCTTCTACATTGGCCCTGGATTGGGTATTCAGGAAAAAGCCGAATTCGGGAAAATGAGCGAAGTATCTGATGTTGCCCATTTGGTTGGTTCTCATCTTAAAGCCAAAGGGGATTTCCAGGAATTGCAGCTTGTAGCGAATATCTACATTGTCCGGCAGGTCCTCGTCAAAATCCGGATCGGAGAGATTCGTCCTGGGCAACAGATTTCCACCCGATTCATAAAATAGCTGTCCTCCCTGATTGAAAGAAAAGTGGATGGCAGCAGTGATGCTGTAATTCTCAGACAACATATACTCTCCTGTCGTTCCCAGCTTAACCCCGAGGTTGGCGCCATTCCCGTTGATCAAATTGTCGTCGGTACTCATCCAGGAGATCACGGGTGAGACCTCAAATCCGAAGGTGAAGTCAGAGACCGTAGCCTGCGAGTAGGCATTTTGGAAAATGAATATTAGGCATGTGGTTAAAATAATTCTCATCTTTGTTGCATTAAATTAATCGATCAATAAACGGGTCAAAATTAATGTAATCGCACCGAACCGCCTGTAGAAAAGTTCACAAAAAAGGCGGAGCGGTCCAAATGTAATAAAACGTCCAATGCATATTTTGAACGCCCAAAGCAACGATATAACACCAATAAAGGGGCAAAAGGTTTTGAAACTCATAATGGCAGGTCTCCTGGCTTGTCTGCTGTTGGCTTCCTGCCAGCGGGAGTACAAAGACCCCATACCCGATGTTTCGCATATTGAGATTGAAGCAGAGTTCATTCATTATGACAGCCTGCTCAGGGATCATATGAAAAAAGGAGTGGAGGGACTGGAGGATCTCATGGAAAAATATCCGGCCTTCAGCGACATTTACTTCCACCGAATATTGGAAATATGGGATCCTGAAGAACCACTGGACAGTTTGTACAACAGAATGGATGAGTTTATGGCCAGCGATTTTTACCTGGACATCCAGGACACCATCCATGCAGCGATTCCGGATTTTGGCCCCATAAAGCGCGAGTACGAACAGGCCCTTCACTACTACCACTATTACTTCCCCCACAAAAACGTGCCGCCGGTGTACCTCTTTATCTCGGAATTCACTTTTGCCAATATCATTTTTCAGGATGAAAATGGAGGAAGTGCACTGGGAATTGGCATAGATATGTTTTGTCACGGGCACTTTGACTACACGGTGCTTTCCTACTTCAACACCATGTTCTCTGCCTACAATGTGCGCACCCTCAATGCCGATCACGTGATCAAAAAGACTTTTGATGCAAAGTGGGATGGACTACTGGGCCCGGAACCCCGCGGTCGAATGATAGATATCATGCTCTATCACGGGAAAAAACACCATCTCAACAAGCTTGTTCTACCCCATGCCCCCGACACAGTGATTTTTGAGTACACCCCCGAACAGATGCAGTGGGTGCGGGACAACGAAGCGCAGATATACAACCACCTGATTGAAAACGACCTGCTGTACACCACCGACCTGGTAAAATACTCGCGACTGGTCAGTCCGAGCCCACACTCTCCGGGCATGCCTCCGGAAGCGCCCGGGCAGGTTGTCAACTGGCTGGGTTACCAAATCATCCGGGCCTGGGTCAGAAACAATCCCGACAAAACCCTTACCGACTTACTGGATAAAAGGGATGGTCACGAATTTTTGATGCAATCCCGCTATCGACCGGGAAGGTATTGACCTATTCCTTTAGCTCAGAAGGGTGAACCGGTATATCATACATGACCTAAGTTCCGCAGTTGGTATCCGTCTAATCATCAAAAAATAATGTATTGTTTAGTGGATTAAATTAAGGATTTAAAACCCATAATGAATGCCCCATGCAAATGTTCGTCTTTTGCTATACATATCTTGTCCCCGGTTTAATTGCTAGAGATTCCAAAAAAATCTCCCATACTTTTTGTCTTGATCCACCCCCAAAGCTTTGGTGGGGCCGGGAAAAATGGGGTTCATCCATATTTGTAAAGATTGAATTTCTTAGTGGCGGTTGAGTTATCTATGTGAAACTATCTATGTGAAACTATGGAATGGTGGATATGAAGGATTGATCCTCCTCAAATCACGTAAATCACTAAATGCTACTTA
>SKLY01000243.1 GCA_007121335.1 Saprospiraceae bacterium
ATATCACCCGGGAGGTGCACTGGGCAAACAACTCTACCTCCGGGTAAAAGATGTCGCTCAGTCCAATCTAAAACCGGCCGTTTATAGCGACAGCTCACTGCCTGAACTCATTCTGGAAATCTCTTCAAAAAGGCTGGGAATGACTGCAGTGCTGGAAAGAGAAACTGACAAATTGATCGGTATAATCACAGATGGTGACCTGAGGCGCATGCTCTCTTCCGACAATCCCCTGGAAAATATAAGTGCCGCCGATATTATGACCATCAATCCCAGAACTACTGCTCCTGAAACCATGGCGATCAAGGCACTCAATCTCATGAAAGAGCACAGCATTACCCAGTTGATCGTCTCAGAAAATCGCGAATACCACGGAGTAATCCACCTTCACGACCTGCTGCGGGAAGGCATCGTCTAATTTCCTCTATCCCCACTCAATCGGAAGTCCGAAGCAAAGTACACACCCCACCAAATCAGCAAAAATAAGAAGGCGGGCATTTGGTAATTGAGTGGAGAATCAAAGGCCATGACCACAGCCATATAGGCCCACCACCCCACTGCAAATGACCTGAAAACCGTATTGCGGTATTTCATAACAGCGAAAAAGGTCAAGAAGAAAAGGAGCAGAAATAGCAACATGGACGGAATGCCACCTTCTACGCCGAAGAATAGGAACTGCTGATTGGTATGGGCGCGAAGTTCAATACCATCGCTTTCATAAGCCGAACTCATGGCCTGCCGGTACCCCCCGGTTCCGGTTCCCAATACCGGATTCTCAGAAATGAGTTTTAGGTTGTACTCCCAGGAGACCAATCTCAACGCCACGGTCTGATGTTCAAGCTCATTCAGGTCCACATCCTCCTGCATGTAGTTATTCAATTCCCATTTCAACTGATCAAACCGGTAGGTCAATTTACTGTCGGTTCCTGTCAAAAAAAGTATCCCCGGCAATAATATCAGGGCAGCGAGAAGAATTATTTGCCAGCGACCTGGAGCCCAATCCTTTGATCTGCTAAAAAATCCGTAAGCAGTTGACAGGATCAAACCAAAAACCAGGGCGATCAATGCGCCGCGACCTCCAAGTGCTACAAATGCAGGTGTAATAATTAGAGCAGAAAGGAGGTAACCGGCCTGAATTCCCCCTCTGAAGTGACTGATCCAAATTACCAGCAATGAAAAGCCCAATAAATAAGCGAAATAGAGCCTGTCGAGAAACGGGCTGTATGCACCAAAACGGGCGAAGTCCTGCATTTCGGGCTCCCTTTGAAGTATGTACCAATATCCATCCCCAATCGGGATTTGTTCGGGGAAAAAGTGGAAATACAAGGTCACCAATGATGCAATCACGGATCCGGCCAGCAGAGACCTAAACATCCGACCGGCATTTTCAACCAACCAGTCCCTCAGTGCCCAGGTAATAAACGGCACCAACAGCAACTCATCAAAACTTAGCAATCGTCGAAAAGCATCGGAGGCAGGACTCCACAACACCCCCAGAGCCATCCATCCCAGAAACAAGATCAGCGTCAAAATCACCCATTTTTCCCTCCTGAACTCCCCGGACAAAAATTGCCTGTGAGGGGCGTCCACATAAAGTCGAATCAGACCGGCCGCAACCAAAAGGCCCATCCCGATTGACACGGCGGGCTTGAAAAATGACATCAGAAAGGGCAACAAAACAAGGAGTCCGCAAACTACCCGCTTAAATATTGAATTCCCACCCGTGCTACTGATCCACATTATTTTGACAGCTTTTTTCCGGCATTACACCGCTTACTCCCCCAAAGATGGAACTTTTTTAAAATATCCCCTACCTTTGCCCCGAAAAGCAGAACCAAGGATGAACGAAGAATTCAATACAGCGGAGCAACTGCTGGAGCAAATTAATACCGCTGAACCGAAGAACAGCGAAGAACTGGAAAGTTTCAGAATCAAATATCTAGGCTCGAAAAATGAGATTAAGCCCCTATTTTCTAAAATGGGCAGTCTGAAACCGGAGGACCGAAAGGCCTACGGCCAGTTATTAAACAAGTTGAAAAACACGGCCGAAGAGCGCTACAATACGCTAAAACCCGCACTGGAACAGCGAGAAAAACAGGCTGAATACCGGGATATTGACCTGACCGCACCACCTGCACCCATTAAGCATGGGGCGCGCCATCCGGTGGATATTGTGATGAACCGGGTCATATCTATTTTCCAAAAGATGGGTTTCCTGCTTGCAGAGGATCGGGAAATTGAGGACGATTGGCACAATTTTACTGCCATGAACACCCCGGAAGATCACCCCGCTCGAGACATGCAGGATACTTATTACCTCAGGGACCTCGAGGGACTTTTGCTGAGGACCCATACTTCGAGCGTGCAGGCCAGGGTTATGACGAGTAATAAACCACCGATTCGCATTATTGCTCCTGGAAGAGTTTACCGGAACGAAACCATTTCCGCCAGATCCCACTGCCAGTTTCATCAGGTAGAGGGCCTGTACATAGACCGGGATGTCTCTTTTTCCGATCTGAAACAAACCCTGCTACACTACGCAAGAGAGATGTATGGCCCGGATGCAAAAATCAGACTCCGGCCCTCCTACTTCCCATTTACAGAACCCAGTGCAGAGGTAGATGTATATTGGGGACTGGAGAGTGAAACCGACAGGCGAATCACAAAAGGTACCGGGTGGTTGGAAATCATGGGCTGTGGCATGGTGGACCCCCAGGTATTGGAAAATTGCGGAATCGACCCTAATGAATACAGCGGCTTCGCCTTTGGAATGGGGATTGAGCGGCAGGCACTGCTGCAATACCGGATTGAGGATATCAGGTGGTTGTTTGAAAACGACATCAGGTTTCTGAAGCAATTTCACCCGGCCATTTGATTGTAAAACCCTCGAAGGGAAATTGAGGAAAATCTTAAGGTCGATCCCTTTTTTATTAGGGGTATCCAATTGGGAAAGGGGCTCTTTTAGCCGATCGCCGGACGTAAAACATATCATTATTCAGCGAGACAAAAAATCCAAACTGTCAAAAACCACTCAAGATGAAGCCATCACTACCAAAGGGAACCAGGGATTTTGGTCCACTTCAGATCAGAAAGCGGAACTACATATTCGATATCATCAAAAACACCTTTGAAACCTACGGTTACCAGCCCATCGAAACACCGGCCATGGAAAAGCTGGAGACACTTATGGGAAAGTACGGAGACGAGGGCGACCAATTGCTATTCAAGGTTTTGAACAACGGCGACTTTTTGTCAAAAGCAGACCAGGATGCACTGAGTGCAAAAGACAGTAACAAATTGCTCCCCTCCATTTCAAAACGTGGGCTTAGATATGACCTGACTGTACCCTTTGCCAGGTTTTTGTCCATGAACCGCAATGACTTACCGAGGATTTTCAAGCGCTATCAAATTCAACCGGTTTGGCGCGCCGACCGTCCACAAAAAGGCAGGTTCCAGGAGTTTTATCAATGCGATGCAGACGTGGCCGGATCAGATTCACTCGTTTATGAGGCCGAATTGATGGAGATTTACGACAGGGTATTTGACAAACTCGGCATCGAGGTGACCATCAGGGTTAACCACCGGAAAATATTGGCAGCCATCGCAGAATTAGCCGGCCTGGGAGACCAATTTATCTCCTTTACCACCGCCCTTGACAAATGGGATAAAATTGGCAAAGAGGGCTTTGCCGGAGAGTTAAAAAGACTCGGCTGCGATGACGGAGCCATTGAAAAAACACTGGATGTCATCACAAAAGGTTACGAAAACGATGAAGTAAAGCAAGTGTTGGAATCCACTTCAGCCGGTGCGGAAGCCGTAAAGGAAATTAACCAACTCAATAAACTGGGCGGATTTGACGGATTGGCCAACAATGCTAAAATCGACCTGACACTCGCCCGGGGCTTGACCTATTACACCGGATTTGTATTTGAGGTGGAGGGAAAAAACACAGGCCTCGGTAGCCTGGGCGGTGGCGGCAGATACGACGATCTAACCGGCATATTTGACTACCCCGATATCAGCGGAGTGGGTATTTCCTTTGGAGCCGAGCGCATTTTTGAAACCCTGGAAGCGCAAAACGGATTTCCCGAATTCTCACTCAGCTCTTCGCGAGTCCTCTTTATGCCTTTTGACGAGGAAAGTCTGCTGTACAGTTACAAATGGTGTACCCAACTCAGGAATGCGGGCATCCCATCCGAGGTTTACCCCAGCCCTGACAAACTCAAAAAGCAATTCAGGTATGCCGAACAAATCCAGGTCCCCAAAGTGGCACTGGTAGGAGAAAAAGAACGCACTTCAAATGTGGTGGGTCTTAAGGATCAGAAAACCGGGGAACAGAGGGAGGTAGGCTTTGAAGAGTTGATGGAGTTGCTGAAATAATGACGCACTTTAGTACTAACTGGGATGAAGAAATGCCAATGGTTTAGCCGGCCTTTTGCTTATTATTTTAAGCCGCACTACACATATCTGTGCATAGAGATTTCTTTAGCTCATTCTGTTGAATCCTGGCGGTTGTCATCATATCGGAAAAAACTTTCCGGCTGAGATGAATTCCCCGCACATCAATGCATATTGGATTGAAGCTTTACACCAGGGCTATTCAGATATTCAAATCAGTGTATATTTGACCGAAAATTGTTGAATTGGAGACCAATTTACTCATTGAAATCCTGCTTCCACTTTCCCTGGCCACCATTATGTATGGCATGGGTCTCACCCTGCGATTGAATGATTTCAAGCGAATTTTGATCTATCCCAAAGCGGTATTCACCGGGCTGGTCTCCCAATTACTTTTGTTGCCGGCCATTGCATTTGCCCTGGTATATTCCATTGATGTGAAACCCGAGTATGCAGTGGGGCTGATTTTGATTGCGGCTTGTCCCGGAGGCCCCACCTCCAACCTAATCGCCTTTTTGGGCAAATGCGACACAGCCCTTTCCATCTCGTTGACAGCACTGTCGAGTTTGATCACTATTTTTACCATCCCCATTATCGTAAATCTCGGACTGGAGCTATTCTACGACTCAGGTCAGATTATCAGACTTCCTGTATTACGTACAATTCTCCAAATCATGGTTATCACAGTCATACCCGTTGGTTTTGGGATGTTCACCAGGTCAAAAATTCCGGTACTGGCCGAGAGAGCCATTCGCCCGGTGAAGCTGGCCTCTACCCTATTTATAATTTTGGTGATAGTGGCGGTGGTGTTTAATGACCGGGAAATGGTACTGCCGGCATTCAAAGATACCGGATTGTGGGCATTGATCCTCAATGTAGTCACCATGGCAACCGGATTTCTCACAGGCAGGCTAATGGGCTTGCCTATGCCACAAAAGTCATCCATTTCAATTGAAACCGGCATTCAAAATGGAACCTTGGCCATTGCCATTGCAGCCAGCAGTACCCTCTTAAACAGCCCAGAAATGGCAATTGCCCCAGCGGTGTATTCCATTATCATGTTTTTTACCGGAGGAGCAGTTGCATGGTTGTTCAGCCGTTTAAACCACAAACACGCCCTGAATAACCGTCATTGACAGCCACCCGGAATGATATCAATCCACCTTTTGGTCGGAAGAAATATTCTTTCCTTAGGAAAAACTGGAAGTAGCCTGAAGACCAATGAAAATTTATCGATTGTGCTATTGCTGCAATTTGGCCAACAATCATCACACACTAACTGCCATTTTTTCACCCCTATATTAATGAATATGCAGCTTTTACTCCTGCTAAAGTGTCATTTTGACAAACACAAACTCAAATTCTGCCTTTTTGGCCGAATGAATGCAATGGCATATGGTTTGATCGTATAGGGGTGAAATTTAAATTGTTTAACCCTAAAAAATTTTCAGCCATGTTAATGAAGATCAATAAAACGCCGGTTCAAAGCACGCTGTCCAGAATGATGGATGATTTTTTCAACGGATTTGGAGATATGCACGAAAACAGCCTTATGGCAACAAAACCTTCCGTAAACATTGTCGAAAATGAGGATAATTTTATGGTAGAGGTTGCAGCTCCAGGACTTGACAAAAAGGATTTCAATGTCACCGTTGAAGACGACATTTTGACCATTTCTGCTGAGCGCAAGGATGAGTCAGAAGACAAGTCCGGTACATTCACAAGAAGGGAGTTTAACTACACTTCATTCAGCAGATCATTCCATCTACCCGAGACTTGTAACTCTGAAAAAATCAATGCCAATTACAAGGATGGCATGCTTATGTTGGAAATCCCCAAGAGGGAAGAGGCTAAGAAAAAGCCTGCAAAAACTATCGAGATTTCATAAATACCAGGCAAGTAGCAAGTAGTTGGATTTAGGTTATTAAAGCCCGGGAGATCCCCTCTTTCGGGCTTTATTTTTTGCCCCTGTCAATGAGAGAATTCGGTTAATTTATTCGATTCTTGAGCCTGTACAACTTGCCGGGAAGCGACTGCACCATTCCCTTTAGTTCAAGTTCTAGCAACAAGTTGGCGAGTTTGCCGGGCCGGCATTTGGCCAGTAGTGAGAGTTTGTCCACATGTACCCTACCCTCCTCACGAAGAATATCCACTATCAGCATTTCATCTTCAGTTATTTCACTAAACAACAAGCCCTGGGCGGCAGCGGGCTGACCGCTTTCCACATCCCAGTTCAACTGCTCTGCGATGTCATCCGCAGTTTCCATCAGTGAGGCCACATGGGTTTTTATCAACTTATTACACCCCCTCGACTTTTCGTCAAATGGTTTTCCGGGAAAAGCAAAAACGTATCGGTTGTAATCAAAGGCGAGCTGTGCGGTTATCATCGAACCTCCCTTTTGTTTGGACTCCACCACGACAAGGGCATCTGACAAGCCGGCTATAATACGGTTTCGCATGGGAAAGTGCTCGCGCACTACCTTTTGATCGTGAACAAACTCGGTAAGCAGCCCTCCATTTTCCAGCATTTGGTTAGCAAGCCCTTTGTGGTTGGCAGGATAAATAAAATCGTGACCTCCACCAAGGACCCCGACAGTGGGAATACCCTGTTCCAGCGATTGCTTGTGCGAAGCACCGTCTATGCCCATCGCCAATCCACTAATGGTCAAAACCTTATAAGGTAAGAGCTGACTTATCAATTGCTCAGTGAGCAACAAGCCGTCCGGAGTGGGCGTACGCGTACCGACAATACCCACTGTCCGCCCGGCATTCAAATCTGCACTCCCGCGGTAGTACAGCACAATGGGACCATCCGCCATTCTTCTCAAGCGTGAGGGATATGCCGGGTCCAAATAAGCGAGAACCTGAGTGTTCTGATCGGTTTCCTTGCGGTAAATTTCCTCTGCTTCTTTGAAATCCAGCTCCTTTTTCAAGCCCCGCACTAAGTCCTCTCTTATTTTGGGCAGTTTGGAAATTTCTGAAGCAGGGGCCTTTACGAGGTTTTCGGTGGTGTTAAATTCATTGATTAGACGCCGGAAATTCTTGGTTCCCATTCCATGAAGCCGGCTGATTGCGATGTGATTGATTATTTCCTGTTCTTTCATAGCAAAGTTGGTCATAAATTTACTCGTCCAAAAAAGAGGGGTCCAGTTCAAATGCGCGGTCGATATGAAATTGCGCCTGTTCATGCATACCCCGCATCTCCAGCACCCTGCCGAGAGCATAGTTAATCCGGGCATCGTCCGGCTCAAATTCGTGGGCCAAATTCATATAAAAATGAGATTCGGAGATATGGCCCATCTCCACAAACAGCTCAAAAGTGACCTCGTAGTAAAAGTCTAACAGCTTTTGACGGTCAGAGTGGGTACGATTCAGGTATTCCATATACTCCCTGATGTAAGACAACCTCGGATTGACCTTCATCACCTCTGTAAACTCCTGCAATAACCTGTCAAGGTCGCGGTGCATTCGATAACGCTCTGCTGCTACTCCGGCACGCATATTTAAAGCACTGCTGTAGGTGGGGTGAATTTCCAGAGCCCTTTTAAAATGGTGTTCTGCCACATTCAGATACATGTTCCTCTTTTCTCTGTCGGTCTCTTCCCGGTATTTATTAAAATTGGCAGTTCCGTAAAAGAGATTGGCCCGGGCACTGTTGGGGTTGGTCTTTACAGCACTCGCATTGAGCGCCATGGGACTCTTCCAGTCCGGGAGACGATCCAGCACAATAACTGTATATGATACCATCACCAAAGCCAACACGCCGATCGATATATTCCGGACTTTCCCTACTTGCTCAAAGTAATTGGGTATTTTGCGAAGCAACATCCAGGGGAGCAAGGCACAAAACGCAAGGGAAGACATATACACGAAGCGCTCATTCATAAAAGTACCCACTGGGAAAAGTACATTGGAAACTATGGAAATGGTCGCCAAATAATACCAAAACCAAAATGCGACCAGGTCTTTTTTCCTCAATCCGTAAATAGCGTAAAATGCCATCCCTATATATAGCAAAGCACTCAGAAGAACAGCGGGATTTATCCATTCCTGAATGGCGATGGCATATGGATAATAATCGTGGGACAGCGGCCAGGGCACAAACAACAATTGTATGTACTTGCCGAGTGTCAGGGTTATGGTGGCGTATTGCTGAGCTGTGTTCATCTCCACAAAGGGATTGTTCATCAACTGGGTCACCTCCACTCCGCTGGAAAGGAGATAACCTACCACCTGATATCTAATAAATAAGTACCCGGCTGTAGCCAACAACAAACCACCCATCAGGGGCAGTTGTCGCCAAATGGGTCTGTCTGTAAAAAAATAGAGAGCCAGTGGGATTACAGCGAGAAAGGTAATCACATTTTCCTTTGCCATCAAGCCGAGAAAAAAGACCACAGTAGCTGCAATCAGCCATTTTATTTGAAACCGGTCAAAATATCGAATGGATAAATACAGGGCTGCCAGAGCTCCCATCAAGGCCATTATTTCATCCCGTCCCTTGATATTGGCGACCACTTCGGTATGCAATGGATGCAGGGCAAACAGCAGGGAGGCGATAAACGGAATGGACAGAAACCACCGGGTATCTGCGGGCTCCTTTTTTCGGAAAAAGAAAAACATCAGCCGGAATATCAACAGGCAACTCAATCCGTAAAGCAAACCATTGCCAATGTGGCCCGTCACAGGATTGAGGCCAAATAGCTCGTATTCAATAGCAAAGGTAGCAATCGAAAGCGGCCGGTATCGGGAACCCACAACCAGACTTTGATGCTCGCCAAAGTATCCTTCAAAGGACTCAGTACTCAATATATCCCATATTCCACCAATCCCCTCCTGGACAAAATCATTTTCAGAAATGACGATTTTGTCGTCCAGAATGTAGTCGTAATTGATAACCGGCAAATAGAGAGCAAAAGCAACTGCAAATATTAAGGCACCGGCCTTAATCCTTCCGGAATCTCTCCAAAAACCGGGCATCGTAAGGCGCTCCCACGTCTTTTTTACCACTTTCTTACGCTTAGCTACTCGCTTTCCCCCTTTCCCGGGCTTTTTTTTCATCTCAAAGGTTTTACCAAAGGTGAATGGGGATGCAATTACTTACAACCCACCTTGATATTAGTCATTTTTGGCAACTCAACACCTGCAATCCCAGAGAATGTCACCGGATTAGAATTCAAAGGACCGCTCTATAATTTCCTGCTGTTGGCGGTCGTGTATCTTTTTAAATCCGGTCGCCGGAGATGCACTCGCCTTTCGACTTACGGCGCGAATACCCTTTCCTCTGAACAACATCGCAATATACCACCATGCACCCATATTCTCAGGTTCTTCCTGTACCCACATCAATTCGGCCTTGTTGTATTTGGCGAGCAATTCTTCCAATTGGTTCTGAGGAAAAGGATAGAGTTGTTCTACACGCACAATAGCCACATCGTCAATTTCTTTTTCCTTCCGATACTCATCTAGTTCAAAGTATATTTTTCCTGTGCAAAGAATAAGCCTCTTTACCTTCGGGGACTTTTTATCTGCGAAGTTTGAGTCGTCCACAAGTTCGATAAAGCGTTTATTACTGAGAAATTCACTCATGTCGCTTACGCAAGCCGGATGGCGGAGAAGCGATTTGGGTGACATGACCACCAGCGGTTTTCTGAAATCCCATGTCAGTTGCCGTCTCAATGCATGGAAGAGGTTGGAGGGTTTTGTAATATTCACCACTACCATATTGAGTTCGGCACAAGCTTGAATAAAGCGCTCCAGCCGGGCTGAACTGTGCTCCGGCCCCTGGCCTTCATAACCGTGGGGAAGCAGCATCACCAGACCACTTTGTCTCTGCCACTTACTCTCAGCAGCTGTGATAAACTGATCAACAATAACCTGAGCGCCGTTGAAAAAATCACCGAACTGCGCCTCCCAAATGACCAGTGAATCAGGAGTAGCCATAGAATACCCGTATTCAAAGCCGAGTACCGCAAATTCTGAAAGTAGAGAATTGTATATCCTGAATTTGCCCTGGTCTTCCGACACATTTTCCAGTCTATTGTACTCTTCGTAGGTGTTTTTATCGTAAAAAATGGAGTGCCTGTGAGAAAAAGTACCGCGTTTCACATCCTGACCACTCATTCTAATGTCCTTGCCTTCATTGAGAATGGAGCCGTAAGCCAGCAATTCAGCCATCCCCCAATCCAGGGTATTATCCTTTTTCAAGCGCTCAACCGCCTTAAGTAAACGGTTGACTTTACCGAGTGGGGTGAATCCATCGGGTGTATTTATTAGTTTCCTCAGAATCTCAGTAATTTTATTCCGGGCAATTCCAGTCACTGGAGACCGCTGGAAATCACTGAGATCTGCCTTTCTCTTCAATTGTTTCCAGGCAAGTTCAGGTTCCTGATACTCGTAAGGCAAAGGCTTTTCTTTTACCATATCGAGTCGCTCCTGGAGTTTATCCCAGAATTCCTTCTCCATTTCTTTTGCCAGGTTACTGTCCACATCGCCCCTTTTAACCAACTTGTCAATGTAAACCTTTCGCGGACTGGGATGAGATTTGACTATTTCATACATTTCCGGTTGGGTGAACTTGGGATCGTCTCCCTCGTTGTGCCCGTGTTTCCGGTAGCAGACCATATCGATAAAAACATCGGTCTCAAATTTTTGGCGGTATTCCATAGCGAGTTTAACGCAATATGCAATGGCCTCCGGATCATCACCATTTACATGAAAAATGGGAGCCTGGATCATATTCCCCACCCCGGTGGAATATACGGAAGAGCGTGCATCATCAAAATCAGTCGTAAATCCAATCTGGTTATTGATAACCAGATGAACAGTTCCCCCTGTGAAATAACCTGAAAGCTGACTCATTTGAGCCGTTTCATAAACCACACCCTGCCCCGCGATTGCAGCGTCACCATGAATTAAGATAGGGCA
This sequence comes from Saprospiraceae bacterium, assembly GCA_007121335.1. Classification (GTDB taxonomy): domain Bacteria; phylum Bacteroidota; class Bacteroidia; order Chitinophagales; family Saprospiraceae; genus PWJY01. The sequence goes on from SKLY01000243.1 coordinate 11,323, forward strand.
TATTCTGGAAAAATCGGACTCGTAAAGTATTTCAGCTTTTGCGCGTGAAAAGCCTATGACTACCGGATTGACAGATTCCAGGTGGGACGGATTGGGAGCAAGTTTTAAATGGACCGTCTTTCCGGCCGGGGTTTCTATCTGGGAAGAAAACCCGAGGTGGTATTTAACGTCTCCATCACCAAAACTGAGATCAGGAACTGCCGTGCCCTCAAACTCGGTGAAAATTTGCTCATAGGTCTTGCCGAGGATGTTGGCCAGTATATTCAACCTCCCCCTGTGTGCCATTCCTATAACAAACTCTTCCACGCCGTGCTTACTTCCCTCGTTTATAATAAGGTCCATACCAGGGATAGCAGCTTCTCCGCCCTCCAGTGAAAATCGTTTTTGACCTATATATTTGGTATGCAGAAAGCGCTCAAAGACCTCTGCACCGTTGAGTTTTTCGAGTATGCGACGCTTCTCATCAGGTGCAATGCCGTAGTCCTCTTTTAAATCCCGCTTTTCAATTTGTTCCCGCACCCAATACCTGGCTTTTCTGTCTTTTATATGAAGAAACTCAAAGCCAATATTGTCACAGTACAGGGCATTGAGACGATCAATAATCTCGCGCAAAGTAGCGTTTTTCATGCCCATTTCGCTGGCCGCATCAAACTTTTGGTCAAGATCGCTCTCATCCAGTCCGTAATCGGCCAGATTGAGATTGGGTTTTCTGTCGCGACGTTGCCTGATGGGGTTGGTAGTTGAGAGCAGGTGTCCACGTGCTCTGTAGCCGTGTATTATGGAAAAAACGGCGAATTCTTTGCGAATCTCACCATCGGATTTCGCCACTCCATTTGAGCCTAGTGCAAACTCAAATCCCTCGAAGAACACTCTCCAGCCCTCATCCACAGAAGCCGGATCGACTTTGTACTTGCGGTACATATTATCAATGTATTCCGGGTGAGCATTGAAGACATAAGAATAATCTGACATACCAAAATTTATCTTTAGTTTTTTCAGAAGTCTGCACACTAACAAAGGCGCAAACAAAGAATTAAAAACTTGAATCAGCACTTATCAAAAAGAGAAAAGCCCCAACTGACCGTGCCATACTGCAAATATCTCAATAATTATTGTAGTGGCCCCCTTTTTTGGACAGATATTAGACAAAAGAAATCCCGGGTCGTTTAAATTTTTTTTCAAAAAACAGACCAGTATTACTTAAGTATTCGTATATTTGCGCTCCAAATAAAAAACGACGAAAGAAAAGACATGGCAAACCATCAGTCATCAAAGAAGCGAGCGCGTCAGGAGGCAAAGAGACGCATTCACAATCGCTACTACAAGAAAACGACCAGAACAGCAATAGCGAAGCTAAGGGAAATAGAGGATAAAGCAGAAGCTGAAAAGTTTTTCCCCAAGGTTTCCAGCATGATTGACAAACTGGCCAGACAGCGCCAGTGGCATCACAAAAAAGCTGCTAACCTCAAGAGCAAACTGGCAAAGCACATAAATAGCCTGTAACCCATAGCGGATTTACAGCTTTTCTACAGCGCAATGAGTTCACCCTTGTTGCGCTTTCTTTATTTCAAGTTGTTTGATGGCCCAACAGTCCAATTCTTCCACGGGTCTTTGTATAAACCGCTCTACATTATATCCCAACTCCAGGGCTACTCCCTCGAAGATGCCTCTCAGTTCAACTCCCAGGCTTCCGGTTACATAAAGTGGATGTTTTTCCTCCTTAAGAAGTGGTTTAACCTGTTTGATCAAAAAAGCAGATAAACCATCACACAGTTGGTCTTCCACCCACTCATCGTCCTTCATTTGAACCATCAGGCTCCCAATCTCGCCCAAATAAGCGGCCGGTGATTCAGTTGAATAAAGCTCATCTATGAGTTTAACGGGATCTGAACCCAGCTCTGCCTGGACTTCATTCCGGATATGTGTGGGCAAACTGTCGTAGATGATGTGATTGAGTAGAATTTTTCCAAAGTAATTTCCACTACCCTCATCCCCAACCAAATAACCACCGGACGGCAATTTTCGCAGTAATTTTGGTCCTTTATACAATCCTGCATTACTACCAGTACCAAGGATACAACAAACGCCGGTTTCTCCATCAAGCGAAGCAATGGCCGAAGCATCCAAATCGGAACCTACGACAACATATGCTGCTGGGAATAAAACTTTCAACATCTTTCTTGCGCGGTCAATCCGGCTTTCTGAACCCAGGCCAGCTCCAAAGAATCCAACCAGACGGGATTCTCCGGTTATGGTTTTACCCATTCCGGATCTTAGTATTAATTTTCTGAAATACTCACCTGAGTGCGACACCGGATTGAAACCAGGCGTTGAAAAATCACTCAAGAGCGAGCCATCCTGGTCGATCCACCGCCAATCACATCGAGTACTACCGCTATCTGCTAATAATATCATTCGCCAAAATTAATATTTTTAAACAACTATGACAACCGGCTCCTGTAACCGCAATCCAGGATAATTTCAATTGCATCCCTTTCCAGAAAGGCTCTCAGATGATCTACCTATGATTTGTAAAGTTTAAAGCCGACAGTGCAAGCCATTAAAAAATAATACCTCTGTCATAAAATCGACGGAATAATGAACAACCGCGGAAGTTCGAAACATTGGGCTTGCAAATTCCGTTAAAAAAATTGACCAGAATTTATTAACTTTGACCTTAAATACACAGCACAAAAATGGATGATCAGTCTTTATTACAGAAGTTTGAAGAAAAAATTGATCGGGAAGTCAAAATTGAACCAAGGGATTGGATGCCCGATAAATATCGCAAGACGTTAGTGCGTCAAATTTCTCAACACGCCCATTCTGAGATTGTCGGCATGTTACCCGAGGGCAATTGGGTTACCCGTGCTCCCAGCATGAGGAGAAAAGTAGCTCTTTTGGCGAAAGTTCAGGATGAAGCCGGTCATGGACTCTACCTCTACTCAGCAGCAGAAACACTTGGAACGCCCCGCAGCGAAATGATAGATGACCTCTTGGAGGGAAAAGCCAAATACAGCTCTATCTTTAATTATCCATCTCTGACCTGGGCAGATATTGGGGCAATTGGATGGTTGGTTGACGGAGCTGCCATAATGAACCAGGTAATGCTCTGTCGTACTTCCTACGGACCCTACGCCCGTGCAATGGTTCGAATTTGTAAGGAGGAGTCCTTTCACCAGCGTCAGGGTTATGAAATAATGCTGACTTTAGCACGCGGATCGGAAGAGCAAAAAGCAATGGCCCAGGATGCACTCAATCGATGGTGGTGGCCATCCCTAATGATGTTTGGCCCACCAGACCACGAGTCCAAACACAGCGCCCAATCCATGGCCTGGAAGATCAAGCGCAAATCCAATGATGAACTAAGACAGGCATTCGTAGACGCAACTGTTCCTCAAGCTGATTTAATTGACCTGAAAATTCCCGATCCGGAACTCAAGTGGAATGAAGAAAAAGGTCATTACGATTTTGGAGAAATAGACTGGGAAGAGTTTTGGAATGTGATTAAAGGTAATGGTCCATGCAACAAAGAGCGCCTGGAAGCCAGGAGAAAAGCTCATTCTGAAGGAGCCTGGGTTCGGGAAGCTGCTGCTGCATTTGCAGAAAAACAAGCCAGCAGAAAAAAAGGAGAAAAAGTAGCTTAAATTATATATGTCATGAGTAAAGAAAAGGACTGGCCCCTTTGGGAAATATTTATTCGAAGTAGAGCGGGCTTGAATCACAAACATGTAGGTAGTTTACATGCAGCGGACGCAGAAATGGCTATCGAAAACGCCAGGGATGTTTATACGCGGCGTAACGAGGGCGTGAGTATTTGGGTAGTAGAATCCAAACACGTCAAAGCCTCCAATCCGGCAGATGAAGGGGCACTTTTTGAACCCGCTGACAATAAAATTTATCGCCACCCCACATTTTACGACCTTCCCGATGAAGTCAAGCACATGTAAGATAACTGAAAACAACCTTTAATACAGAAAGTCATGAAATCCTACACGGAATACGAACCGCTAGCGGAATATGTCCTTAGATCGGCTGACAATACGCTCATCCTCGGACACAGATTATCAGAACTCTGCGGTCACGGGCCGGTTTTGGAACAAGATATAGCGATAACCAATATGGCGCTAGACCTTTTGGGACAGTCACGCATGTACTTGCAGTATGCAGCAGAACTCATCGGGGGTGAGGAAACCGAAGATACTCTGGCATTTCACCGGGATGGAATGCAGTTTAGAAACTGTCAATTGGTAGAACTCCCCAATGGCGATTTTGCCCACACCATCTTCCGCCAATTCATTTTCGACTCCTGGCACTTCTTCTTTGTAGATGCGCTTACCAGATCCAAAGACAATCGCCTTCGCGACATAGCCGAGAAATCGATTAAAGAAGTTGCTTATCACAGAAAATTTAGCTCGGAATGGACCATCAGGCTGGGGGACGGGACGGAAGAAAGCAAGAAGAGAATGGAAAAAGCAATTGACAGCCTGTGGGCTTACAGTGGAGAACTCACTCTAGTGGATGAACTCGACCAGTCGATGGCAGATAATGGTATTGGAGTAGATTTGAATCAAATAAAATCTCTCTCTGACGAGTACCGGTCTCAGATTTTAGAAAGAGCCGGACTTCAGGTGCCCGAAGATGAATTTATGTACAGTGGTGGAAAAAAGGGTATTCACACGGAACACCACGGATTTATTTTGGCTGAAATGCAGCATGTTCAAAGAACCTATCCGGGACAAAAATGGTAAAACTATTATGAGTAACACGGCGATTGACATAACGGAAAAGGAAATTTGGGAATTACTCGAGAATGTAAAGGACCCTGAAACCCCCGTCATCTCTGTGGTTG
>SKLY01000238.1 GCA_007121335.1 Saprospiraceae bacterium
AAATCGAAAAAGGAGGTAAATCTTGAGGAGGTTCATATAAATGGAGAACTCTTTTTCAAGATTTCCAATTACGACAAGATGCGGCCATTCTTTATGAGTGTCGTGAGCGATGCCAATCACTGGATGTTTATCGCCAGCAATGGAGGACTCAGCGCGGGAAGAAAAAATCCAGAGTACGCACTTTTCCCCTACTACACGGTGGATAAAATAATGGAATCGGCTGACCACACTGGTCCCAAAACCATTTTTCAGATCCATCTTCAAAGTGAGACCATCGTTTGGGCACCTTTTTCTGAGCGGTTTACTCACCGGTACGATATAAGTCGAAACCTCTACAAGAGTGTTTACGGCAACCAGATAATTTTTGAGGAGACCAATCATGATCTTGGGCTAACCTTTCGATACCGTTGGAGCTTTTCCCGAATTTACGGATTTGTGAGAAAATCTGAACTGGTCAACCATTCAGACAGTGTTTACAAAATCACCTTATTGGACGGATTGCTCAATATCCTGCCTTTCGGAGTGCCAAGTGATCTACAGGAGGCCTCAAGCAATCTGGTGGATGCGTACAAGAGGAGTGAGCTGGACGCTGATACAGGACTGGGAATTTTTTCTCTCAGCGCCATAATAGTGGACAGAGCAGAGCCCAGTGAGGCACTTAAAGCCAATGTGGCCTGGTCACTCGGCCTGGACAATCCCCAATTCCTGCTCTCGGCCCAACAACTAAATACCTTTCGCTCAAAGGGCGGAATCCATGAAGAGAGTGATATCAAGGGTGAAAAAGGGGCCTATCTGGTAAGCGCTGATATCCATTTGTCCGAAGGACAAAAAAAGGAGTGGAAAATACTTGCCAATGTCAATCAGTCCGCTGCCCAGATTACCAACCTAATCGAGGAAATAAAAAGCGACCCGGATTCGCTGAAGGAGCGCATTGATAAGGACGTGCAAACAGGTACAGCAAACCTCATTCGTTTGGTTGCAGCATCCGATGGATTTCAACTGACGGATGACAAACTCAATGACAGCCGACACTATTCCAATGTGCTATTCAATATTATGCGGGGTGGGACTTTCGATTGGAATTATCAAATTCCCAAATCTGATTTCCTGGACTTTATCCGAAAAGCAAACAAGGGACTGTACAGGAATAAAAATCAGTTTCTGAACAACCTCCCGGATAACCTCAACCGGTCAGTAATTCACAAACTGGTGCGCGAGGACGGTGATCCTGATTTGATCAGATTGGGGATAGAGTATCTACCCTTAAAATTCAGTCGGAGGCACGGCGACCCCAGCCGGCCCTGGAATTACTTCACCATCAATACCCAGGATGAAAACACCGGTGCCGATATACTGGACTACGAGGGTAATTGGAGGGATATCTTCCAAAACTGGGAGGCTTTGGCCTACTCCTATCCCGAATTTATCGCCGGAATGATATTCAAGTTTCTCAATGCATCCACCTTTGATGGCTACAATCCCTATCGATTGACCAAAGATGGTTTTGACTGGGAAACCATCGAACCGGACAATCCCTGGTCGTACATCGGTTACTGGGGCGACCACCAGATTATTTACCTGCTGAAGTTTCTTGAAATCACCGACCGCTTTTATCCCGGTACACTTCAATCCTGGTTCGATAAAGATTGGTTTGTTTATGCGGCGGTTCCCTATAAAATAAAGGCCTACAATGAAATCCTGAAAAACTCCAAGGACACCATTGATTTTGATCTCCACTGGGATGAGAGGATTCGAAATAAGAGAAAGAAATTGGGAGCGGACGGTAGTTTGCTCACCACAGACAAGGGCAATATTTACCGGGTTAATTTCATCGAGAAATTACTCGCCTCGGTACTTGCAAAACTCTCAAATTTCATTCCCGAAGGAGGGATTTGGATGAATACACAAAGACCTGAGTGGAATGACGCCAACAATGCGCTGGTGGGAAATGGTGTCTCGATGGTAACCCTTTATTACCTCCACCGCTTTTTTGACTTCTTCCTGAGAATTTTGGAGGAATCCAAATTGGAGCATGTCAAGATATCCAGCGAGTTGATAGAGTTTTATCACAGTGTAAGAGAAGTGCTAAGTCAGCATCGGGACAAATTGGAAAGTGGATTTTCGGACAGTGAGAGAAAAGCACTGTTGGACCAGCTGGGACGGGCTGCATCGGACTACCGCTTGCATATATACAAGACCGGTTTTTGGGGAAAAAAGAGAAGTTCATCGCTGGAGGGGCTCAAGACTTTTGCGTGCCACAGCCTGGACTTTATCAGGCAAACCATTGCTGTTAACCAGCGAGCGGATAAACTTTACCACGCTTACAACCTGGTAAAAGTGGACAATCAGAAACTCAAGCTCTCACATTTAAGTGAAATGTTGGAAGGGCAGGTGGCAGTTTTGAGTTCGGGGCACCTGAGTTCCGTTGAAGCACTTGAGGTATTGGACGCCCTCAAGAAAAGTGCTTTGTTCAGAGACGACCAGTACAGCTATGTCTTGTATCCTGACAAAGATCTGCCCGGTTTTTTGGATAAAAATACCATTCCATCAGAAGAAGCCGGGAAGTCGCGACTGATTGAAAAATTAATTGCTGAAGGTGATACCTCCATTGTAGAAATAGATGTGAACGGTCAACTCTATTTCAATGGCAATTTCCGAAATGCCAAAGACCTGGAAGTGGCTCTGGATGAACTTGCCGAAGTAAGTAGGTACAGTGAACTGGTTGAAAGTGAGCGTGATCTGATGCTTGACCTGTTTGAAAAGGTGTTTAACCACCTTAATTTTACCGGTAGATCGGGGACCTTTTTCGCCTACGAGGGACTGGGGTCAATTTACTGGCATATGGTGAGCAAATTGCATCTGGCTATTCAGGAGGTTTGTATAAAGGCGGTTAAAGAAAAAGCAGATTCGGTAACCCTGGGTAAATTGCTGGAGCACTACTACGAAATCGAGGCCGGTATAGGGTCTCACAAATCGCCGGAACTTTACGGCGCATTTCCCACGGACCCGTATTCACACACTCCTCTGCACAGAGGTGCGCAACAACCCGGTATGACGGGGCAGGTCAAAGAGGATATTATCCTGCGATTTGGTGAACTCGGCATCGAGGTTGAAAACGGCAGCCTGAAGTTCAACAATCACCTGTTGAGAAAGTCTGAGTTCCTTACTGAAGAGAAGACTTACAGGTATTTTGACCTGAACAGAGAAGAGAAGAAAATACAGCTTTCCAAAGGGCAACTCGCTTTTACTTTCTGCAATGTTCCGACGGTTTACTCAATGTCCTCTGAGGAGCGAATCACCGTCCATTTCAGCAATGGAAAAACCGGGGAAGTATCCGGAACTGCACTCAACAAAGAACTGAGCAGGTCCATATTCGCGAGAACCGGAAAAATTGACCGCCTGGAGGTACATTTAAAAATTATTCGATGATTGCAATTTTTCAATAGTAGTAACTTATGAAACTCATTTTCACTGTCTTATTATCTGTCTTGTTGTTGGGCCTCCCAAAGGGGTCAGATGGATTGAAGGGGAGTGATTTCTGCAACAAACTCACCATGTCACCTCCATTACAGTCAACCGATTTACTTTTAGAAGGAATGGCAAAAGCCGTTTGCTACTCCGGATTCCGAACCGGTCAACACCCTGATAGAGGGCAGGGCGCAGTAAACCCCTCAAAGGAGGAGATTCTCGAGGACCTTCAAATTTTGAAGGAACAAACGCCATTCAGGTTGATACGGATGTACGACTGTGGTGAAAATACACAAATGACGTTGGAAGTTATCCGGGAACACGAGCTGGACTTCAAGGTAATGCTGGGCATTTGGCTGCGTGCTGAAGTTTGCACCTACGGAACCTGCGAATGGTTGACAGAACCCTACCCGGAAGAACTACTGAAAGAAAACACCAAAAGAAATCGACGGGAAATTGAGCGGGGAATAAACCTGGCCAATAAATATCCGGAAATCATAGCTGCGGTAAATGTGGGTAATGAATCCCTGGTCGATTGGAATGAACACCGGGTTTCCGTGGATTCGGTGATTTCTTATGTGCAAAGGGTACAAAAATCAATCGACCAACCGGTTACTGTGGCTGACAATTTCAAATGGTGGGCCGATCACGGCCAAAATCTCGCCCGTGTAGTGGATTTTGTCTCCATACATTTATACCCGGTCTGGGAAGGGAAAGACATCGATGAGGGATTGAGTTACAGCATTGATAATGTTCAGGAGGTTATGGATGCACTGCCGGGGGTGCCCATTGTGATTGCCGAGGCAGGTTGGGCCACCACAGCTACGGAGTTTGGTCCGAGGGCCAGTGAGGCCAACCAAAAGCGATATACCGATGAACTCCTGAGCTGGACCACTGAAAACAACATCACCACTTTTGTATTCGAGGCCTTTGATGAGGACTGGAAGGGAGATCCCAATGACCCCTACGGAGCCGAAAAGCACTGGGGCCTTTTTACCGTTGACCGCCAGCCCAAGGAGGTGATTGAACTTTTTAAAAAATCAAAACCGTCAAAACATGCGCGTTGAAAAGTTTTATATCGGCACTTTACTGATTGCGTCCCTGTCTTTTGTTTTGACTCTTGGTTCCTGTGATACCAATTCTACCACTATGGAAATAACCGCTGCTGAAATTTTAGGTAATACTGAGTTTCAGGCCATTTGTTACGGAGGCTATGGAGAAATCACAAGAGATATTCAGCCCACCATTCCGGAACTTAAGGAAGATATGAAAATTTTGGCCGCCATGGGCGTAAAATTACTCAGAACCTACAATGTACACCTGGATGAAGCCTCCAATCTGTTAAAGGCCATAACCGAATTAAGAGAAGAGGACCCTGATTTTGAAATGTACGTAATGCTGGGCGCCTG
>SKLY01000075.1 GCA_007121335.1 Saprospiraceae bacterium
AAAAAAGCAAAAAATAAATAAAAAAAAAAAAAAAAAGGAACAACCGATTGAATAATTTTTTCTATTCGTTTAAAATTCAACGGATGTATTTCTTGCAAGTAATACAAATAAGCAGGCAGATTACCGCCATCCTCTTTTAAACTTCTATTGTCATTCGTATTAGCTTTGGATCTTAAAGGGGCTGAACTACTGGTATCGTGAAAATGGTATATTTTATAACTTTCAAGATGTTCACTTAGGTATTTATCACGGGTAGTAGAAGACCCCTTAATTAAACTCTCCTTTAAATTATCTCTATCGAAGTACAGATTATTCTTTGCGGGGAAATAATAGCTTTTTTCAATTGAAATAAACAAAGTATCATTTTCCGTTGGAGACAATTGAAATGAATAAGCATTATGGCCAAAATTCAAATAGCCCTTTATTTCATTAGTATTTTTTCGACCATAATGAAGCAAATTGTCAACACCACTTTTCAAGGAGTATTGTTGAAGCCTTTGTTCGTAGATGTTGTTTACCAACTTGAAAAAGGAAATGAAGTTGGACTTACCAACCCCATTTGAACCTATCAAAAGGTTTATTGGATTTAGTTTCAAATCCAATGTTTTGATAGACTTAAATCCCTCTATTTTTATATTTTGAAGCATAGCTATATCGTTTTAAATTCAATCCCTGTATCTATCATTTGCAGTACGCTGAAAGCTTGAGGAAAAACCTGTCGCAATGCGTTGGGTTTTTCTTTTTCTGGTGTCAGGCTTATCCCGTCCATAAATTATTGTTCTTTTCTCTCAGTTAATAATTCTTTGACCTCAACATCAAGGATTTCGGCAATTTTGTATAAGTCCTCTAAACTTGGTTGTCGTCTGTTTTGGGCATAGGAGTTTACCATATTGTAACTCTTACCAAGTTGGTCCGCCAACCAATTCTGCTTAATTCCCTTTTGTTCTAAAACGTCTTTTATTCGGTTCATTCTTGAACTTGTTTATAGTTCTCAAAAGTAAGCATAAAAATTTATTGTCTCACTAAATGAGTATTTAAATAATCATTCTGTTTGGGTTCGATGCTAAAGGCAAGTTCTTTGGGTTTATTGGCTTTGTGTCTCGGGAAAAACCAAATGTGCTTGACTGTGCGGTTGGTTTACTACACAGAGCGATAACATCCACCTATCCGCACCCCACCCCCAAAACATGCGTATAATCCTCCTATGTCAGCAGTTGATTTTGTCACTTTATTCATCCACGCCCAAAGCTACAAATTCTCCATCAATTCCACAAAGAATCTGTAAACCTTTTTGACCCATCCAAGCCAATTCAGCATACAATCCACTCACTCGCCCCACTAAACTAAAGCTGTCCCAAAACCCCTATATCCACCCCCTCCGACTACTCTCCACCTTATACAGTATAAAATCCCTCAGCGTATATGCCTGATCCAAAGTGATGTAGGGCAACAAAATACTGCCGGCGGCGGTGTAGATTCTGAAATTGACGAGGTCTCTTTGTTGCATGTAGGGGGTTTGGGTCAACTCCACGCTTTGGACCTTGTGCAGATAGATCAACTTCCAGGTGTCTTCGATGATGCCCTTTTTGAGGTAGAGGACCTCGTGGTTGATGCGCAGTTCGAGTTTGCGGTAATAGACCACTATGGCGAGCAGGATGAATGGCAGGACGAGGAAGACCCAAAAAATCCACTGGGAGGTGAAGAAGTAGATTACCAGCAGCGCCAGGGCTACGGGAATGAGGCCGAAAAAGATAAAATACCGGCCTATCATCCGCCTATCGGGTTTGTAGGCGATATTGGGTTCGAGGGTGCCGGCCCGGAAAAACTGGTTGCGCAGCATGCCCACCTGATCGATGGAGCAACCGGGTATGCCGATGGATTGATTCCCCAGCCCGTCCTCACTGGATGCCTGTGCCATGGTTACGGAAAAGAGGCCCAGGAGGCGTCGCAGTGGATTGGTGCTCCAGTAAAAAATCTGCAGTTTGTTGTTTCGGGCTGAGTACTCTCGCTGGGCAAAAAGACCGGCCGACACCTTGAGCCCGCCCCTCACTTTCAAAACCCGCAGTCCGAAATAGCGGATGATGACAATACCGGTCGATAGCACCGCACTGGCTGCCAGTAAGCCAAAAATGGCCATTATGATAAAGGACGCAACCAGGGAATCGAATAAATCCTCCAGTATGGGGAAATAGGGAATGTCTCCCGGATCGTCCAGATACACCCAGTACTGGGACCACCAGTAAAATGCGATGGCCACAATGGCCCAGGCGGTCCTGAGGTGGTTGTTGGTCACGCCCAGTTTTATCAAATCCAACAAGCTGAGGCTGAAAATCTTTTCCCCTATGTAGCCGGTTGTGGACTCTTCGGTTTCCAGTTCAGTATCTTCCCCGGATTCCTCCACAGCACTGTCCCGCATGGCGAGCAGGTAATCGCGCAGGGCAATGGCATCGCTTTTTTTGAGGGCCGAAATCTCGCTTTCGCTGCTGCCCGATCCCGCAGTTTCCACCACCACCTTGACCACATTCAACATACGGTGGATTACACTGGCCTCAAAATTCACCACCTGAATGCGCTCGAATGGCACGGAGGAGTGGGTACGGTTTAGCAAACCCCTGGTGATGACGAGGGAATCGCTTTTGATGTGAAAGTGAAAGCGAAAGTAGTGCAGTATGGACAAAAAGGCGGATATCACCGCTGAAGCCACGGCAAAAACCAAAAAGATGAGTTCTCCCTGTCCCCTGCCGGCCAGGAAAAAAATGATCAACAGGGGCAAAAACTGGACAAAAAGGCTCCAGAATCGCTCGAATACCAGCACAAAAATGGCCGCCGGGTCCTGTCTTACAGGCTGTGGATAGGGATTGGTGTCACTCTTCTTCATCCTCCTCCTCCGTTTTCTTGAGTATAAATTCCTTCAAACTCTCCGCCCGCGCCGGATCCAATCCGGGAATAGACAGGTCCGATGCCGCTCCCCCGGCCGTATAGACTTTTAGTTTTGCTATGTCAAAAAGCTCCTCGAAGGGCCCTTTTCGTATCTCGCAGTGCTGTACCCGGTTGAATGGTACCGATATCACGGATTTGAAAATAAGTCCGGTCTTGTAGGTGATGTCTCTGTCCCGCACGGCAAAGCCCTTTACCCTGAATCCAAACCAGGTCAGCAGTACCAAACCGATGGCCAGTACCACCCAAATGCCGATCATTTTTAAAAATGAGGCAAAAAAGGTAGAGAGAAACATCGTCAGGGTAAAAATCATGCCGACGGCAAACAAAACAACCAGGAATATGGCATTTTGCGTGAGCGACATCCAGAGGAAATTCTTTTTCAACGGCTCGTACTCCACCGTCTCCATGCGGGGCAGCACTTCCGTATTGATCTGCTGGTTTTCAAAGTCCATCATACCTCTTCCACTTTAACTGCGTTTTCCAATTTGGCGACGACCCGTTTCAAGCCCTCGAGGCCGCCCACATTTTTCTTCGTCAAAATTAACTTTTCTCTGCTTTGTTTCAACTGAAAATCGAGCAATCTTCCCTGTTCGGCGACAAACTGCATAATTCCGTTGAAAACCGGCGACTGGTAGTAGGCCGATCCGGGATTGGAGGGGAAAAAACACTTCATGGTGGTTCCCTTGAGGGTCAGTCTCTCAATGCCCAGCCGCTTGCACGACCACCTGATTCTGAATGCGTCAAAAAGGTTGAATACCGGCCCGGGGATTTCACCAAAACGGTCCTTGAGCTGCTCCGCAAATTTTTCCAACTCGCTCTCGTCCTTCAGCTCGTCCATTTCCTTGTACAGATTCAGCCGCTCCTGCACATTGCTCACGTAATCGTCCGGAATGAGCATTTCCACATCCATCTCGATATCGACGTCCCGAACAAAACTGTGTGCGGTCTCCTCCAACTCCTTTTTAAAGACATCCTTAAACTCGTTTTCCTTCAGCTCCACAATGGCCTCTTCGAGCACCTTTTGGTAGGCGTCGTATCCAATATCGGCGATAAATCCACTCTGCTCTGCGCCAAGCAAACTACCCGCCCCGCGAATGTCCAAATCGCGCATGGCGATGTGAAAACCGCCTCCCAGGTCACTGAATTCCTCAATGGTCTTCAGCCGTTTTCTGGCATCGGTGGTCAGGGCAGAAAGCGGCGGCGTAATCAGGTAGCAAAACGCCTTCCGGTTGGAGCGCCCCACCCTACCCCTGAGCTGATGCAAGTCACTCAGACCGAATTGGTGGGCATTGTTGATGATGATGGTGTTCACATTGGCGATGTCGAGTCCCGTCTCGATGATATTGGTGCAGAGCAACACATCCGCCTTGCCCTCGATAAAACCCACCAGCGTTTTTTCCAGAGAATTGGACTCCATCTGCCCGTGGGCCACCGTAAAATCCAGATCGGGACACAGTTTTTTCAACAACTGATGGATCTCGGGAAGGGTTTTCACGCGATTGTGTACAAAAAACACCTGACCACCGCGGTCCACCTCGTAGTAAATCGCATCCTTGATGGCCTCCACATTGAAGGAGCGCATCTCGGTGTGAATGGGCTGTCTGTTGGGCGGCGCAGTGCGCAGGACGGACATGTCTCTCGCGGCCATAAGCGAAAACTGCAGCGTCCTCGGTATGGGAGTGGCTGTGAGCGTGAGCGTATCCACATTCACCTTGAGTTTGCGGAGTTTTTCCTTGGCTGCAACACCGAATTTTTGCTCCTCGTCAATGACCAGTAGCCCCAGGTCCTTGAATTTCACATTTTTATTCAGCAAACTGTGCGTACCAATCACCACATCCAACTCCCCGGCCTCCATTTTTTCCATCACCTTGCGCTTCTCCGCTGCAGTGCGAAACCGGTTCAGGTAATCAATACTCAGTCCGAATTCACTGAGTCTCTCCTGGAAAGTACGGTAGTGTTGGAGGGCCAAAATAGTCGTAGGCACGAGTACCGCCACCTGTTTTCCACCCAGCACCGCCTTGAAAACCGCCCGGATGGCCACCTCCGTTTTTCCAAATCCCACATCCCCGCAAATCAACCGGTCCATCGGATGTGGTTGCTGCATGTCGTACTTTACATCCTGCGTGGCCGTCAACTGGTCGGGGGTGTCTTCGTAAATAAAAGAGGCCTCCAGTTCATTTTGCAGGTAGCCGTCTTCCGGAAAAGAAAATCCATCGGCCGCCTTTCGCATGGCGTAGAGCTTGATCAAATCCCGCGCAATGTCCTTGACTTTTTTCTTGGTCTTCCGCTTCACCCTGGCCCAACTGTCGCTGCCTAGCTTATTGAGTTTCGGATTGGTGCCATCCTTGCCGACGTAGCGGGAAATTTTATGAAGTGAGTGAATGCTCACATACAGAATGTCATTGTTTTTGTAAATCAGCCGGACCGACTCCTGCACATTGCCGTTTATGTTGATTTTCTCCAGTCCCGAGTACCGCCCCACCCCGTGATCCATATGTGTCACAAAATCACCGGCTTTGAGCTCCTTGAGCATTTTCAGTTGGATGGCCTGGTCCCGTGAAAAGCCGCGTTTCACCCTGTATTTGTGGAATCGCCGAAAAATCTGGTGGTCGGTATAGCACACCAGCCCCATTTCCTCCTCGATAAAACCGCGGTCGATGGAAGAAGTCACAGGATGCAGTTTGACTTTGGCGCCCAGGTCTTCAAAAATATTTTGGATGCGGTTGTACTGCCGCGGATTGTCCGTAAACAAAAACACCTGAAACCCTTTTTGAGTATGGGATTCGAGGTCCTCGATCAGCAGTTTAAAATTCTTGTTGAAATTGGGTTGCGGGCTGCCGTTAAAAACCACTCGCGGATGGGCCTCATCCATCGGATTGGCCTCCAGCCTGATTTGTTTGAATCGCTGCAAACCGTCCACCACTTCTCTCGTCAGCACCCAGGGCGAGCGTTCCAGATAATCCCGGGCGCGCTCTTCCTCCTCGGTGGAAACCACTTTTTTCAGACTCCCTCTGGCCTCGTCAAAACAGAACTGCACCCTGTCCACCAGCTCCTGCTCACTTTCCAGCACCAGAAGGGCATCTTCCGGCAGGATTTCAAAAAGCGAGACCAGTTCCCTGCCCGGCACTTTGCTCTCGATATTGGGCACGATGGACACACGCTCCACCTCTTTTACAGATAGCTGATCGGTGGGATTGAAAAGCCGGATGCTCTCCACCATGGTATCAAAAAGTTCGATCCGGTACGGCCAGTCGTTTCCGTAGGAAAAAAGGTCAATGATCCCCCCGCGGATTGAGAATTCCCCGGGTTCCGCCACAAAATCAACCCGCGAAAATCCGTATTCCAAAAGAATCTCAATCAAAAAATCGACATCGATTTCCTCTTCCTTGACGATCCTGATCTGCTTTTCTTCCAGCGTTTTGGGAGAGAGCACTTTTTCAAAAAGGGCCTCGGGGTAAGTGACCAGCAGGAAATTGCCATCCAGGGTTACGAGGCGGTTGATCACCTCGGTTCTATCCTGGAGCTGTGTCTTTTTCAAGCGGCTGAAATCACCGGGCTTTTTAAACGAATCCGGTAAAAACCCCTTGGGAACTTTTGGCTGCAGGCTGTCCAGGTTACTGAAAAAATAGGAAGCCATTTCCTTGTCCGGCAACACCGCCACCACGGTTTTGTGATCGGCTTTAAGCGACAGAGCCAAAAAGCTACTCATCCCCCCGGCAAGGCCTCCGGTGGATATCACACGCACTGATTCACCGGCCGAATACTCAGCCAGTTCGCGGTATGCACGGGATTTCCTGAATTTCTCCAGTATCAGATCGAGATTGTCATTCACAACCACAAATATATATTTTTGAACGCGAACACCAGCCCCACCGAAAATTATTCCGGCCAAAACCCATTCGCGCTTATCAAGCCAATGAATAAACCAATGCCACAGGCTGGAAATTGTTCCAGTTAGGTCGCTCCTTGATTTAGGTTTATTTTGGAATTCTGGATGGTCAAGGCTGTGAAGTACTTTTACTCAGTTTTGAAGGAGTGTCTGCGGAGCGGTTATTCGCTGATAGTTGATGGCCGATGGCTGTTTGAGTTTTTAGTTGTGAGTTTTGAGTTTTGAGTTGTTTGCGAGGGCGTGACCTTGATGTAGCCTGCAGGATATCAATTCGGAGGGGTTGTTGGCTTTGGAGGATTTTCCTGGGAAAAAAGTTTCTTTGCGCCTTTCTTCGCGGCTCTGCGGCTCTGCGAGCAACCAATGGGTTGATGGTTGATGGCCGATGGCTGTTTGCGGCGTAAATTCATAGTAACTTGCATCATACCGATTTTAGGAGGTTATTTATCTGGAGGATTTCTTCTTTTGCTCAAAGATTCAATACATGAAATAAATAGGAATCCCGTAGGGATGAACTGATTATAGAAAAACGATCCAAAATAAAAAAGAACCCCGTAGGGGTGACATGATACGGGTTGTGAACGGGGATGGAAGGTTCGGGAAGCAAATACGCACGGCCGTCCGTATCTACAGATAGACGCCTTCACGTGAAACCGATGGGTTATTGGTTGATGGCTGATGGCGGTCTCAGTTGTGAATTGGTGAGTCTGCTTTTTCAGTTGTGAATTGGTGAGTCTGTGAGTTTGTGAGTTTTTTGCGAGGGCGTGACCTTGATGTAGCAGGCAGGATATCTATTCGTGGGGGTTGTTGATTTTGGAGGATTTTTGTCCAGGGCATAATGCACCGTTGGTCCCCTGGCGGCTATCTTTCACGCCCGACCTTGGGGTATTAGGTTTCACGCAGAGGTAAAAGAGGCTGTATTCAGTAATTCATTGGAGTTCCGTTAAATATGAGAATTATAGTGCCTCAAATCTTGCATAGGATGCCACCCCCAAAGCTTTGGGGGCGGACGGGGATCTCAGTTGTGAGTTTTGAGTTTTTTGCGAGGGCGTGACCTTGATGTAGCAGTTAAAATATCTATTCCATGGAATTGTAAATATTGGAGAATATTTGTGCCTGACGGATATGTATTGGATACTCCCCCTCCCTGATATTCAATCCCTAACCCTCTGCGGCCTCTGCCTCTTCTGCAGCCTTTGCGTGAAACCTATTCCCAGCGATAGAATCACCATTAGATTAGATACACTTATCGAGATGTTAGATTTCTCGCTCATTCTCCAATTCGTAATTAAATAAATCCACCTAAAATCCAACTACTATCGGAAAGAATTACTAACTTTGGACGTTACTAATAACGAGATTTGATAGAAAGTTTTGCAGACAAGGAAACCGAAAAGATTTGGGCAGGCGAAAGGTCAAAAGTTTTGCCTGTCGAAATCCAACAAGTGGCGCGCAGAAAACTCAGAATGATAAACAACGCAGCCAACATAAATGACCTTAGAGTTCCACCCGGAAACCGCTTGAAAAAGCTCAAAGGTGGCCTGCCGAACTTCTACAGCATTAGAATCAACGACCAATGGAGGATCGTTTTTAACTGGGAAGGCAACAAAGCCGAAAATGTAGAAATAACAGATTATCATGAGTAAACTCAAGAACATACATCCGGGAGAAATCCTCAAAGAAGACTTCCTAAAACCAATGGGAATAACAGCCTATAAACTCTCCAAAGCAATAGGCGTATCACAAACCCGAACAAGTCAAATCCTAAAAGGCCGTAGAAGAATAACCGCAGATACAGCCCTCCGACTGTCAAAATTCTTTGGAACCTCATCCAGGTTTTGGCTCGGCCTGCAAAACGACTATGACCTGGAAGAAGAAAAACGGAATCTAAAAGAGGAACTGGAAGGAATAGAATCCTTGAATTAACACCGGGATACCCTCCTGGCTGCTTTCTGTGGAACAAGCGGTTGATGGCTCGTTCGAGTTTTGAGTTTTGAGTTTTGAGTTGTTTGCGAGGGTGTGACTTTGATGTAGCCGGCAGTATATCTATTCGTGGAGGTTGTTGATTTTGGAGGATTTTTCCTGGGAAAAAGGTTTCTTTGCGCCTTTCTTCGCGGCTCTGCCCCCAAAGCTTTGGGGGAGAAACCGATCCGCACATTGTCTGAATCACGGATTTTAATGGATTAGACGGATTACACGGATTTTTCTTTAGACTTGATTTCTAAGGAGGTTAGATCTCCGTGTCCTCCATTCTCCGTGATCTCCGTTCCACTGTGGTGGACCAATGGCAGTTGTGATTTGGTGAATTGTTTGCCAGGCCGCGTCCTCGATGTAGCCGGCAGGATATCTATTCGGAGGGATTGTTGATTTTATAGGATTTTTGATGTCAAAAAAATATTGGGGGCAAGCCATACTTTTGAAACAAAAAAAATCCTTTGACACTTTCTCATGCCCTTGATTCTCCTTACCTTGCGCACTTAATAATCAAATAAAGTACAATGAGCGAGATTTTATCTGAAAAATTCAGAGACCTTGACAGGGTCGCGGAGGAACACCGGGAGAAATACCAAAAAGCAGATCCCTTTCCCAACGGCTATTTCGACAACTTTTTCAATCCGGAATTTTTGCGGGAAGTAGCAGCCGAGTTTCCGGATTTGCAGAAGGAAAAGGAAAAAATCTACTACGACAATCCCAATGAGCGCAAGCACGCGAGCAAGGGAGAGCGGAGTTTTGGTCCCAAAACCAAAGAACTGGTCCACTTCCTCAACTCGCACATCTTTTTGGAATTTTTGCAAAAGCTGACCGGCATAAAGGAAACCCTCGTACCGGATCCCTACCTGGAAGGAGGTGGATTCCACGAGATAAAACCCGGGGGGTTTTTGAAAATTCACGTGGATTTTCACAAGCACCGCAGGATGAACCTCGACAGGAGACTCAATATCCTCATCTATCTGAATGAAAACTGGGAAGAATCCTACGGCGGTCACTTTGAATTGTGGGAGCGCGACATGAGCTCCTCGGTAGTAAAAATAGCCCCACTGTTCAACCGCCTCGCGCTTTTTTCCACCACAGGAGATTCCTGGCACGGACATCCCGACGCGCTCACCTGCCCACCCGATCGGAGCCGAAGGTCACTCGCGCTTTACTACTACAGCAACGGCCGACCCGACAGCGAATTGGACAGGGCGAGCAGAAACCGCATCACCACGACTTTTTCAGAGAGAGAGGGCGTGGACTCCTCCGATATGAAGAGGTACAACCGCTTCGTCAATTTTGCCAACGATGTCCTGCCCCCGTTTTTGGTCAGAACCATCAAGAAATTCAGGAATAAATAAACGGGCTTACTGCATTATACTGATCACGCTGGATTTAGAGTTTTTTTCACGGAAAAAACAAAAGGGAATTATACACTCCCCGATTTTCGAATGAGAGGTGATTGAGTCGCTTTTTAAATCGAAAATGCGCAAAATCCATTGAATCTATTCAACCTTGAGGATCTGCACCACTGACCGCAGCCCATCCGCCAACAGCTCGACAAAATAATTACCCGTGGGCAAATTCCCGATGTCCAATTGCTTCGATTGGCCGGCCGGCAATTCACCCTTTTGAACCAACTGCCCACCGGAATTCAACAGGCGGTACTGCACCCTACCCGGATCTTCGGGAAACTCCAGCAGCAAGCGATCAATTGCCGGATTGGGATAGACCCGGTCCAGCCCCAGGCCATTTTCCTCCACATTATTAACGATGGTATACACCGGATCAGACCACTCGATGCATCCATTCCTGTCCAGCCCTTGTATAAAAAACGGACCAATAGAGCAATCCGGGGCATCCTCAAATCCCACAAGGGTGGTATCACCCGAAGTCAGGAAAGTCAGCTCCGAAAGAGATTCACAATACCAATCCCAGGCGATAAATTCCTCCGGGTTCAGCAGCCTCAGTGTATCATAGGAAAAACCAACGAGTTCTAAGTCCGGAACGGTGGGATCCACATCTCGTTTATCCACCTCCAAAGTCACCCCCAGCGTCATTATAAACTCCGGGCATTCCTCCGGTGCTCCCTCAGCAAAATAAGAGCCACCCTCCGTCACGATCAGCTCGGCCTCAGTGGCTCCATCGATGGGCTCCCCATTGCGGTACCACTGGATATTTTTGTCCATCGAGAATACATACAGCAAACTGTCCCCGCGACAGATGATGGTCTCTCCATTCGGGCCTACGGCGAAATCCCCCACCGTTTCCACAAAAGGAGGGATAAATGCATAGCCGTCCAACAACACCTCTTCAGATCGGACCACACAAGTATCCTTCACCACCTCCACACTGATCCAGGACGGCGTGAAGTCAAAGTGATTGACCACCAGAAAACTATCCGTCGCTCCCGGAATGGGCTGGGCCACATCCGAGCCTGAAAACGACCTTTGGTACCACTGATAAGCATCGAAGGAGCCCGTCCGCAACTCACCCTCACTTTCCGGGCACAGTATCAAATCCCCTTCTATCTCAGGTTCAAAATCACATTGCGCCAAAATGGGCACCGAAAACAGCATTGCGGCAACTAAAAAGACCAGACAGTCGATGTACTTCATAACAGGGTTGGATTTTTGTTCAGGGGGGTAAATATATGGATTTCAGGTTGTTCCAGCCTGCTAGTTTTACTCTTTTTTCAAAAAGTGGGATAGGTTGAAGGGCAACCGTATTGGTTGATGGCCTAATTGGTTGATGGTCGATGGCGGATGGCGGATGGCGGATGGCTGTTTGCGGCGTAACCTCGATGTAACCGGTAGGATATCTATTCGCGGGGATTGTTGATTTTTTAGGTTTTTTTTAAAAAAGGTTTCTCTGTGCCTTCCTTTGCCCCCAAAGCTTTGGGGGGAGGGCGTAAGTATTTTATATTCAGTTTTTTATCCATTCGGAGGGGTTGTTGATTCCTGAGGATTTTTCTGAAAAAAAAGGTTTCTTTGCGCCTTTCTTTGCGGCTCTGCGGCTTCGCGAGAAACACATGGGTTATTGGCCGATGGTTGATGGCCGATGGCTGCCTGCGGCGTAACCTCGATGTTGCCGGCGGGATATCTATTCGGAGGGATTGTTGATTTTGGAGGATTTTTCTGTAAAAAACGTTTCTTTGCGCCTTCCTTTGCGCCTTCGCGGCTCTGCGAGAAACCAATATCCAAAACAAAGAAACACCACTAAACTAATAATAACAAACGACTTGTGAGAATTATCGCCAATAAAACCACACACAAAACCCACATGGAACCCAAAACCCGGAATTGCGGGCGAATCGTAAGACAGTGCGCATCCACACCTACCATATTTTCCTCTATCTTTGCAAAAAACCGCTGGAGATTGATGATTACAGACAGGAAAAGTGCGGAGAGGGAGATAAACCGGCGTGCAGGCGCAGGGGAGGATTTCGTCTTTGTCATCAGCTACGATCAATCCCAATACATCCTCTGCCACCCGGATGAAGCCGCCTCCAGGGGGTTGTTTTTTGACTTCAGAGGAGATAGCAACAGCGGCGATTGGGCGGCCACTGAAAAGCGGACGGAAGGGCCCGTTCAAATTTCTGCGCACCCACCAGCCCGGGAAGAATACCACCGCGCATTCCGGGCAGCCCAGGAAGAAATCAGAGCCGGCAACACCTACCTCATCAACCTTTGCTTTGAATCCGAACTGAAGAAATGCCCGCCCCTGTCCGAGGTATTTTTCAGCGCCGCAGCCCCCTACCGGCTGCTGCTGAAAGAGAAATTTGTCGTTTTTTCACCCGAGCCATTTGTGCGCATTGAAAAAAACGGCTACATCAAAGCCCATCCGATGAAAGGCACCATAGATGCCGGATTGCCCCATGCCTCCGACCAATTATTGAACGATCCGAAAGAGCGGGCCGAGCACCACACCATTGTCGATCTTTTGCGCAACGACCTGGCCATTTCCGCCCGTGAAGTGGAAGTTTTGAAATTTCGCTACCTCGATAAGATCAAGTCCTCCTCCAGGGCACTGTGGCAAACCAGCTCAGAGATACGAGGCAAACTGCCGGCTGAGTTTCGGGAGCGCCTCGGCAGTATTTTATTCAAAATGTTGCCGGCGGGCAGTATCAGTGGAGCTCCCAAGCAAAAGACCATCGAAATAATTCAGCGAATAGAGAATTTCGACCGCGGGTTTTACACGGGCATTGCCGGAATTTACAGGGACGGCGCCCTGGACAGCACCGTGCTCATTCGTTTTATCGAAAAAAGAGACGGGCGCTGCTACTACAAAAGCGGTGGGGGAATAACAGGCATGAGCGATGCCCAAAGCGAATACGAGGAACTAATGGCAAAAATCTATGTCCCTGTTCATTGAGTCCATACTGTACGAAAATGGTCAATTCCCACTGCTCGATTACCACATTGAGCGGATGAGAAAAACCCTGAGCTCCTTTGACCTTCCCCTTCCACCCGATCTGGATTCCCACCTCCAACCTCCCCAATCCCTTACCGGCGACAAGTACAAAACCAGGATTCTCTATCACCAAACCATAGAAAAAGTGGATTGGATACGGTACCGGAAGGCAAATCCCCAAAAGGTCCGTCTGGTGGATGCGGGCGATTTTGATTACTCCCTGAAATACGCCGACCGTTCGTTTTTTAGCGGTCAGTTGGAAAAATGGCCGGAATTCCAGGACCTTATTTTCGTAAAAAACGGATTAATCACCGACAGCACCTACTGCAACATTCTGGTCAAAAGGGATGGCAATTGGTTCACTCCTGAAAAACCACTGCTAAAAGGTGTGCGAAGGAAGTATCTGTTGGACAAAAAAGTCATTAAAACCGCCTCTATTACTCCCGCCGATCTCCTCAAAAGGGCGGAAGAGATCAGATTGGTCAACGCCCTGATGCCCTTTGATGACTGCATTGTTCTGAGTCCCAAACAGCTTTTTCCCAGCCCGGGGGTTTTATGAGTATCGAAAAAAGGGTTCCTGACGATTTTCTAAGCCTTCATTGTCATTCCAAAAAAACGATAAGCCTTGTTCGCCAGGTGGAGGCATCCAGGTGGATTTTAGGGTCGTAGAAATACTGTTTGAGCAGAGGCTCTCTGGTTACCACATCGTAGGTTTCAATATAGCTGTCGAGGGCTGCACCCGCCCGCGCTCCCATTCTCCAATCGCCCGAGTAATTCACCTGAAGGCTGGCACCACCGGGAATGCGGATATATTGGAATTTCCGGCCGGGCAGTGAGTCTGCCATGGGGATCGCCATTCGCTGCAGAACACTGTCGGTACCCGGCAAACTGTAAATCAGCCCCATGGGCATTCCGGCGGTGTTTAGGTTGTTTTTGCCGACGTATTCCGCCAGGTCATCCAGGAGTTCGTCCGAAAAGCCACCCGCTCGCCTATCCACCGTATCCACTTCGGAGACCAGTAAGTGCAGGGTATTCTCGTGGGTTCTTATCACTTCAAAGCCGTCAAAAACATTGGTAGGGAACCGGGCGCTGAGGTACTCTTCCAGTCTCGTGGCTGCGGCCCGGTGTTTGTCCAGATGAGTTTCTTCGTATCCGCTCCACCAGGCAGGGATGTTGTAGGGGAAATTCCAGATTCTGCGACTTTCCCAATCTATTCGAACCATACCACCCACAACCGGCACCACCAAAAAGGACTCCAGGTCCATATAATCCTGGTTCAGCTCTCTGTCCGACCTCAAATTCAATTTTTGATTAGCGGACCTGCTGCGGTCCGGTCCCAGTTCCATATGGATGAGAGCCCCACGGTCTTCCCTTTCACCCCCCGACCAATCAATCCGGCTTCTGGCCGTGCCATCTATTGTGCTGATTTGGATATCACCCTCGAAATCCGGCTCAAAATACCAATCCGGGAAGGTCTCAAAGCTGCTCAAAACCCTGAAAGCACCCGGCCCGGGCACCCTGATTTCCAATTCCTCCCTGCTGCTGTACTCACCGGGCAACACAATACTCACAAGCAGTATTGCAAGCAAGACCGCAACAATCCCCACAACGAGAAATTTCCAAAGGGCTTTCATTCACTCAGCTTTTCTATCACAAGTCCGGCAATCGACAAAATCACACCACCTCTCTCCCTGCACAATCAAACCACCGCCACACCAATCAAGACACCTCAAATCACCTGACTGTTTTCCGGGGACAAGATAGATAAAAAAATTAAGTTGGAGATGGCGGTCAAAGGATTGTAAACCGGGTATCGCGCATTTTACCGATGCATTGTGTGTTATATTGGAAAAAGCATAAATGAGTCTAATCCAGAAACTCTCAAATAAACCACTAAAGGCAATGAAAGAATCGGAAAGATTTCTGTATAATCATCAAAAATGACTACCTTTGGACAAACGCTCAGGCAATGAAAAGTTATAAGGAATTGATAAGAATCAGACCAGATGTTCGATTTGGCAAGCCTTGCATACGTGACACAAGGATTTCTGTATATGATGTCTTAAGCTGGCTGGCCTCCGGCATGACTCAAAAAGAAATAATAGCGGATTACCCCGAGCTTTCAGTTGAGGATATACAAGCGTGTTTGGCGTATGCTGCTGATAGAGAACAACGAATTAGAGTTTCGTAATGAAGTTACTTTTTGATCAAAACATATCCTTTAGAATCGTTTCGAAACTTAAAGATGTATTTCCTGGAGCTTCTCAAGTGCGTGAGTTAGGATTAGAGAACTCAACAGACCGGGAAATTTGGGATTATGCCAGGCGCAATGATTTTGCAATAGTAACATTTGACGCAGATTTTTATGATTTATCAAATCTTTACGGTCATCCTCCAAGAATCATTTGGCTTAGAACAGGAAACCGACGAACATCTGACCTCGCTAAACTTCTTTTAGCCAAAAGTGAGATTATCAAAGAGTTTTTGACGGATAAGTCATTTAACGATATTGCTTGTATCGAGATTGATGAGTAATCGGATAAGCCAAAAATAAAAGTAATCGAAGGCACTGAGGATTCTACAATTTCTTAGGGCAAATTGACCTGGTTCCAACAAGATTTATATATCTACGCGCTGGTAGGTTCGAAATTTGAGAAAACAAGTGATAGATGCGACCGCCGGCGCCAGGGAGCACCTATACCAACTCACAAACTCACAGACTCACCAATTCACAACCGAGTGAATCATAGACCTAATATCTACGAACTTGACAAGCCCCATAAAATCGATTTAATGCAGTATGCAATGCACTAACGCCACTAGCGGCCATTGCTGTCTCATGGAATACGTTGACAGATTTTATGTGGATAACTTCCGTAAATTTGTTAGATATGACAAAGAAATTAACAATGGAAGAGCGAAGAAGGAGACGTTTTACGGAAGCGT
>SKLY01000278.1 GCA_007121335.1 Saprospiraceae bacterium
GAGCTTAATCTGGAACCCCAAAGCGCCAACCTTGAGCGGATTCCCATGAATACGATGAAACTATCTGTGGATGATTCCAAAAAAGCGCTTGACCTGATTGAGGCACTTGATGAAGTGGAAGACGTTCAAAATGTTTTCCATAATTTGGAAATGACTGAAGAGCTCGAGGCAGCTCTCGGTTAAGGGCAAAAAAAACCTCGTTGCCGAAGATGACAACGAGGCCGAACACACTATGAGAACACCCTAAATCTTTAACATAACTCAATGTAATGCTTGTGATACAAAGGTAAAACCTACATCATCAATCCACCAAATATTTTTGATGATTTCTTCAAAAAATGTTGAAAAAATTTACGATGTTCTTGATATTGAGGACATTGTAAGCGACTTTGTTACTTTAAAAAAACGGGGTTCCAACCTAATAGGCCTATGTCCCTTTCACGATGAGAAGACTCCCTCCTTTTCGGTGAGTCCATCCAAGGGTATATTTAAGTGTTTCGGATGCGGTAAAGGCGGTAATGCCATTCACTTTTTGATGGAGCACGAGAACTTCACTTACCCTGAAGCCCTAAAATACATAGCTGCCAGATACAACATTCACATTGAAGAAGAGACACCCAGCGAGGAGCAGCAAGAGGAAGAAAAGGAGCGCCAAAGCCTTTACATTGTCAGTGAGTTTGCAAAGCGGTTTTTCTCTGAGCAACTGTTCGATACCGGGGAGGGACAATCTGTGGGCCTGGATTACTTTAAAAATCGTGGCTACAGCAAGGAAATTATTGAAAAATTTGACCTGGGGTATGCTCCCAGATCCGGAAGCGGATTAAAACGGGCAGCACTCCGGGCAGGTCATGAAGCAGAGCGGCTTAAAAACCTCGGATTGCTCAACAGCCGCGAAAGTGATTTTTTCCGTGGCCGGGTCATGTTTACTATCCACAACCTCAGTGGCAAGGCGGTTGGTTTTGCCGGAAGGATATTGGGTGTGGACAAAAAGTCCCCGAAGTACATCAATTCACCGGAATCCGATATCTACAACAAAAGCCGCATTCTCTACGGGATTTACCAGGCTAGAAAAGCCATGCGAAGGGAGGAGAGGTGTTTTCTGGTGGAGGGATATACGGATGTGATAAGTATGCATCAGGCGGGCATTGAAAACACTGTGGCCGTGTCAGGTACCAGTCTGACTCCGGGCCAAATTGCACTTATCAAGCGTTTTGCCAATCACGTTACCCTGATTTTTGATGGAGATACCGCCGGAATTAAAGCAGCCAGCCGCTCTGTAGATCTTTTACTGGAACAGGAGGTAAACGCCTACATCGTATTGTTGGAGGAAGGGGAAGATCCCGATTCAGCCGTAAAGTCCCTCGGCAGGGAGGATTTTCTGACCTACGTGGATGAAAAGGCCATGGACTTTCTGGATTTTAAAATACAATCCACCCCGGGCTCCCAATCTGATGACCCTTTTCAGCGCACCAAAGCTGTGCGGGAAATAGTCAGTTCTCTCGGCCTGATCCGGGACCAAATGAATCGGAGCTACTACATTCGCAAAACGGCCGATATCTTCAAGCTGGAAGAATCCATTGTGGTCAGTGAGGTAAATAAAGTCATAAAAGATAAAGTCTGGAAAGAAAAAGGCCGGCAGCAGCGACAGATAAGACGTGAAAAAGAAAGGTCCGGGGATTCGGACTCATCTACTTCGCAAAAATCAGGGGAAACGGTAGCCACACCAAAAGACAGTGTCGTTCAAAAGGACTATCATCAGGAACTCGCCCTGGTAGAGTTGTTATTGCGCTATGGCAATGAACTAATGGAGGACCACTCCCCTGTTCACGAGTTCGTATTCTCTAACCTGGAGGACGTTTATGAAGAGTTGAGTGACCCACTTGTTTTAAAAGTCCTTGAACACATGAGGGAATCGATTGCTGAAATGGGTAAAATAGATATGCAGGGACTGATCGCCCATCCGTCCAAAGAGGTAGGGCAACTTGTGGTCAACCTCCTCACAGATGAATACACCTACAGTGAGAATTGGGAAGAGCGTTGGAATATTGTCCTTCAAAATCAACCCCCCCCGGAGGAAAATTTTGCCAAAGAAGCTGAAGAGGTGGTAATTTCACTCAAACTCAGAAAAGTTAGATCGGTCATTCAGCGTCAAGCAGCTGAGATTAAAGCAATTCAACAAGAAAAGCCCAATGAAGTCAATGATATGTTGGAGATTTACCTGGAATTAAAGGAGCTTGAAAAGGCACTCGCAAGTCAACTCCGCACCATTGTTTACGGTTGATCATCCCCTTTGTGACCCCTGAAAAGATATCTCCTGCCGACTATTAGCAGTCCGGCAATACCGGTAAGTACATAAATGTCGGCCAGGTTGAATATGGGATCAAACAATTTCAATTCGCGACCTCCCAACCACAAAAACCAATCCGGCCAGTGCGTATCAACCAGTGGAAAATACAGCATGTCCACTACCCTTCCCTGAAACAATGGAGCGTATCCACCCCCTTCCGGCCACCACTCAGCAAGTCCACCGTGAAAGGGGCTGACTGAAAACAGGAAACCGTAAAAAACACTATCGATGGTATTGCCTATAGCTCCCGCCAGGAGTAGGCAGAGAAAAACCAGGAGAGAAAACGGGGCTCGGATTTTTGAGAAATACTTTATAGCGAATAGCAAAAATGCAATGGCAAAAACACGGATGATGGCCAGGAAAGTCTGCCCCCATTCATCTCCGATCAACCAACCAAAAGCCATGCCCTTGTTTTCCACAAATCGGAGCCTCGCCCAATCCAACCCCAAAATGGGCATTTCTTCGCCAAGTTGAAAATTCAGCTTTACCCAAATTTTCAGGATTTGATCGGACAATACGAGTAACAGAACCAAAACGGCAAGCGCTCTCCACCGGAATTGAGAGGTAAGTTTTTCACTCATCAAACTGTGGGATTATTGCTTAAGGAACTTTCCGCTCACGGCATTTTTACCATCTGATATATTTATCAGGTAGGTGCCACTTTTCAGGTGAGTGACAGACAGTGGTTGACCTGCAGAAATTTCACCCATATGCACCCTTCGACCCATCATGTCAAACACCTCTACACCAAATTGATCTCCCTGAGTCAGACCTTTGACGTAAAGCCTGTCTGTGGTTGGATTGGGGTAAATTTCCAGTAATTCCCCCTGCAAATCAGCAATGGAAGAAGGCATCTCAATGGTAGCTGCCAGTACATTTGTTACGATGAAGTCATTGGAGGACGCACCATTCCCATCGGCAATATTTCCCGCTGCGTAGATATTGACTTCCCGGTTGTCCGGGTTTTCAGGCACCAACCAATCCACTGTCCAAATCAATTCGTTATCGCCTGGAAAATTGGATGCCGGACTGTGTTCGAAGTATTGTTTCCCGGCAAAATTTCTCGTTCTCGAACTGGCGGAAGGATTTTCCAACGTACCCAGGCTGTTGTTGTCCCCATCAAGCACCACCAGTTGAAAACCTCCCCTTGCTGCCAGACCATTGGGGTTTCGTAGAATTACTTCGAGTTCATACCGCTCTCCATCTATCGGATTGGTAGGTACGCCATTGACACTTATATCCCCATCCAGTCCCAGTGGATTATTGCCCAGATGACAGTCGCTGCAAAGACCTTCACCGGGAGCACCGGTATGGGCAGCCGGTGGGAAAGAAGCATTTCCGAGTAGGAATACGGATAAGAAAATTACGCCTGTAATGAGTAGTTGTGAAATGTTGAGTTTCATAAGTTTAAAGTTTTTGTGTGGTGTTGAAAATATATTATGAAAAATTGTTATATTAATTTTTTACCACCTGAAAAGACCGCATATTGTCCCCGACTACAATTTGCAGGAAATAAATCCCAGAAGAAAGTGAGGCGGCGTTTATCACTATATTTTTATCGTATTGGTCACTTCCGGATAGTACTAGTCTGGCAGAGCTGTCGTATATCTTCCAATCAGCATTTCCAATCTCCTTTTCTGAATGAACCTGTATGATTTCTTCGAAGGGATTTGGGAATACCTCAAGATTTAAGTTGCCGGCAACTTGATACGGAGCTGTCACATCTGTATCTATCACTACCTCTATACAAGCAGTATCCGTTATACCGCACATATTAGAACCCGTAAAACATATTTCCGCTGCACCTGCCACGGAATAAACAAGATTTACCGACATTGAATCAGCATCAAATTCCACCACCTCAGGTTGAGGATCAAAGCTCCATGAAAAATCCCCAGCAAATCCGGTCAAATCCTCTCCTACAAAAGTGTAACTCTCATCAATGGTAAGGGTGTCGGGACCTTGTATTGCAAGTTCGATGGAAGTCAAATCCCCGGAAAAAATATCGATGGTAAAGATGTTTAGACAGACTGTGCTATCGGGATCTTCTGAATAGCGGCTTTCCAAATGCAGGGCAAAATTTTCCAAATCCTCTGACAAAAGCTCCAGTGGAACACTAAGTACGAGGTCGGCTGAGTCTGAATATACTCCGGAACTTACTATCGAACTGTCTGCTGACCTCATCCATTGGTAATGAATAACAATATCCTCCTCATAATCTTCCAGGCCCGGTAGCATCGGAGAGCTACCCGGGTAGATTATCAATTCACTATCCGTGCAGGTAAAGTTCAAGGGCTCTATAATTGTTTCCAAAACCAACAATTCCAGGATAAAGAAACTGTCACATTCAAACTCCATACCCGGGCTGCTTTCCAGAGTGATAAACAATTCTCTATCCTCCCCGAATACTCCTGTCATATCAAAGGATTGGGCTTGTGGATGCCCTTCGAATGGGACATAAACCGGGTCTGGGTTGTCCCAGCAAATCACCTCCAATAATTCTGTGGGATTGTCAAAATTATCCTCA
>SKLY01000011.1 GCA_007121335.1 Saprospiraceae bacterium
GAACATTTCCGGAAGGGGTTCAGCTTCGCTGGCAGTGACGCCGGCTTGTATGGGTTCATCATTTTCTGATTGAATACCATTGCATGAACTAAACATTAGTAGAATCACCATTCCACCGAAGGGTAAAATTTTATTGAGTAACATCACACTTAGATTTTGATAAACATTGATAATGACTTATTCGCTCTTTCTGGTATTAATTTCCTGAACCACGAGATTTCCCACTTTTGTGCCCTGTGCTACCCCACTCTCTATGGCGGGCATGTAATGTATTCCTCCGTAAAGCCGGGAAATTGCAGCTTCCTGGGAAGCTTCCATAAAGGAGTTAAAAGATCTAACTGGAAGGTCAAATTCAAGCTGTGTAATGTCATCAAATTGGAAGTTGTCTCCAAATACTTCGGTCAGTGCGATGGAAGCCGCGGTGGAAATCACACTGTGCCCACTGGTGTGTTCAGGGAAGGGAGGAGATTGCAGGGCAGGATACCAGGACTCATCGATGTATCTGTTTATGTAAGTCTCAGGTCTCAAAAGGTTGCTGCGGTATTTTTCATCCCAACAACTTATGAATCCTTCGAACAGAGCAATGGAGGTAAATGCCAATGCTTCGGCAGATTTCATCAAACCGGCATTTGCTTCTCTGGAAGCCAGTGAGGCGATGTTCATCCAATGTCCTCCCGGAGATATTTTTTTATTACCCACCATCAAGTGGCCAATGGCGTCCATTGCAAAAGGATTGCAATCCCAAAAAGCTGCTATCTCCCGCCTTTCTCTTTCGTCTCCTACTTCGAGAGCATTGTATACTTCCATGGCCTCTTGGTAAAACTGACTTTCCGGATCTGTACTGAAGGGTGTGGGTGGATCGGGCTTAAATTGATCTGCACTATCCATAACCAGTGTCCTAATCTCCCTCCATGATGGCTCAATGGCGTCAAAATAGGCGGGTGGAGTCGGTGACCAATCAGAAACCCCTCTTTTCGAAGTGTATCTGGGATATGTTCGGGTTTGCGCATAGTAATCACCTGATGCCCATTCCAGTATATGCTCAGCTACCTGCTTTCCGTAATTTACCGAATTTTCATAAACCCGCTGAGGTATATTGCGCTCATCAAATTTTTCAAAGACCGGTATCTCCAATTCTTCAAATAAATTCCTGTCGAAGGTCAGTTTTCTTCCTACTTCCAACATGGCAATAGTCGCGGCCAATTCCCAGTCGTAATTTCCGTGATTCTCCGGTTGGGGGACAGGCTCCAATTCTGCCAATTGACCCGATAAAGACTGGTAGTCGTCAAACTGGTGAACAATGGCCTCGTATGCTGCAACTGCTGAATACACATAATTCCTGCTCGCAACAGGAGGTGAAAACACATCACTTACCATCACATCAGTAATGACTTTCATCCCCTTATGCAGTCCTTCTGCACTGTCAAAGTCATTCTGATAAGACTTTTCAGGTCCGCATGAGACTACCGCCAGGAGCAGAAATGATATTAGTAAGTACTGTAATCTGATAATCATACCATATTGGTTTAATGATTAAGTCAAAGGTAAGGCATTTTTTTAGTAAAAAATTAAGGCTTGCCGAATAATTTTAATAATGCATTAACTAGTGCTCTGACTCAGGGCTATACTATTTAATAATTTCATAAATGTGTTCGATCATTATATTCTAAAGTAGGTGATAAACGAACCAACCACCTGGTAAAAATATAAGCTGAGGTGGTTTTCAGTGGTGTTCAAGGAGAATGGAGACTTAGGTTGGGTGCAGTTCGTTAGGATGTAGTAACTTTCGGCCCTTAATTGGCAGGTATTGGATCTGATCGCTAAGGGTCTCGCGCTGTCACACTAAAGGTTGGGGTTATTCAAAAAACTGATAGAAAAAATTTAGGATGTGGATACGGTCGGGGCTCGTAAATCCCCTGTACATATTGCTTTATCTCGGTTTTACATTGACACTCCTGGTGCAATGTGCAAGCCCTGCACCACCCACCGGAGGACCTGTGGACGAAGACCCCCCTGTGCTTGATACAGCGGCTTCTTCCCCTCTTATGCCCACCAATTTCACTGAAGAGGAGATTCTCCTTGAGTTTGACGAATTTATAGAGTTGAGCAATCCCGCCACTTCTGTAGTCATTTCTCCTCCCTTGCAATACAATCCTGAATATCTGGTGAGAGGCAGGAGGCTTTTCTTTAGGTTTGATTCACGGGAGGAATTGCGTGAAAACACCACTTATACCATCAATTTTGGAGATGCCATCCGCGACTTTACCGAGGGCAACATTCTTCGCAATCTCGTGTATGTCTTCAGTACCGGACCGGAAATCGACTCCCTTGAGGTGTCTGTAAGAATGGTCGATGCCTACACGGGTGAACCCATTTCCAATGCACTGGCTGTACTACACAAACCGGGTAAGGACTCCGCACTACTTAAATCAAAACCCCTTTACTTTTCGGCCTCCGATGAAAATGGATTGGCAAAAATCCAATTCATCCAGGAGGGCAGTTATGCGCTTTTTGGTCTGGTGGATGAAAACAGGAATTACCTGTACGATCTGCCGGGAGAACTGGTAGGCTTCTATGACCATCCGGTTGTACTGCCTGACACTGTAGAAAACATCAGGGAAATAAGACTCTTTAAGCGTGAAGATCGCTTTTTGAGGGAATCCAGAAGGTGGAAAGACGGGGTCACCCTCGCATTGAAATACAACCGGCCTTTTGAATCCATGGAGTTTGAGTTCCCAGAAAGTCCCGAACCCATTGCTGTGACTTCCTCCGGGGATACGGTGCTTCTTCACTTTGAAAAACCGGTTACAGATTCAGTGATGGTTATTGCTATTTCACTACCGGATACCAGGGATACCACCTATTCATCACCTCCCAGAGATAGCAGCATTTCACCCCTGAGACCCGGACAAATAGAATCGGCACTGAAACCCGGAGAGCCTTCAATGCTCAGGTTCAACCACCTGCTCGACACCTTTGACAAGTCTCTCATTGAATTTGTCTCCGGGGATACCCTTCCGGAAGGTACCGAGCACATCCGCTCGATTGATATCACCGAAACCAAGGCGGCCATCAACATCAGGCTCGAAGAAGGTAAGAGGAGCCAGTTTCTAATTTTGCCCGGGGCCTTTACCGACATACACGGCAACCAAAACGACAGCATTAGTTTGCGGCTAAACAGACAGGACCGTGCTTCTTTTGCCAATCTAAAACTCACCGTGGACTCACTCGACAAGGATGAGCAGTATATTATGATTATTGAGAATCAATCGGGAGAGGTGGACAGGAAAATTGTTTCAGGCAAAAAGACGTTTAAGTGGCAATTAAATAGCATAAGACCTGATAATTACGTGTTGAGGGTGGTGTGGGACCAAAATAAAAACCGCCGGTGGGACCCGGGTGTGATTCTGAATCGAATCCAGCCTGAAGCTGTGAGCACACATGAAATTGTTCAGCTCAGGGCCAATTGGGATTTTGAGCAAACCATCATTCCCTTTCAGGAGTAAAATCCGGAGTGGCCGTTTTAGCTTTTAGGCGCTGATAGATTAGATAAGCGCTTTCTGCTCAATAAAATCCCACATTACAACAATCCCCGATTTCGGTATTTCTGATGCGGGGGAAAAATACATTATTATGATTTTAAGAACAGAAAATCTGGTTAAGCGATACGGTCGAAAGGAAGTCGTCAAGGATGTTTCTATAAAAGTGAGTAAAGGAGAAATAGTGGGATTACTCGGACCAAATGGTGCGGGCAAAACCACCACTTTTTATATGGTAGTGGGGTTTATACGACCCAATTCAGGACAAGTGTTTCTGGGTGACCGGGACATCACTTCCATGGCCATGTATCAGCGGGCCCGAAACGGAGTGGGTTACCTGCCTCAAGAACCGTCTGTTTTCAGGAAAATGAGTGTGGAGGACAACATTGCTTCAGTGCTTGAAATGACAAGTCTGAGTCGGGATGAACAGCGCGATAAATTGGAGCAGCTCATCGATGAATTCAGTCTTGAAAAGGTTAGAAAGAGTAAGGGTGACACCCTGTCCGGAGGGGAGCGAAGAAGGACGGAAATAGCTCGTGCACTGGCGACCAATCCATCCTTTATTCTACTAGACGAACCCTTTGCAGGTATTGACCCGATTGCCGTGGAAGATATCCAGATCATTGTAAGTAAACTAAAGACCAAGAATATCGGAATCCTAATCACCGATCACAATGTGCAGGAAACTCTCTCCATCACCGACAGGGCGTACCTGATGTTTGAGGGTAGTATTCTGCGGGCAGGAGTAGCGGAGGAACTCGCCGCAGATGAACTGGTGCGAAAGGTGTATCTCGGAACACAATTTGAACTCAAACGCAAAATACTTGACTCCAAATGAGAAAGTTACAGTTCTCTGTTCCTGTTGCGGTAATAGTCATTGCTGCAGTACTGCTTCTCTCCTCCTGTGAAGAGGAAAGACCTACTCGTCTAACTCAGCAACAGCAGACAATCAAAGACAGTGTGGTTAACGAAATGCTCCGAGAGGCATCCCACAGGACAGATTCGATTTGTAAAGTACGGACAGGAAGCCTGGTTCAGCATTATTACGACTCAATTTTGGATGTGCGGCTGGAAGAGATTAGGAAATTGCGACAACGAAGATAGAACGTTTATACAGCGGAGCTTTAAAAGCTGGGCTGAAAATTTTCGCTGGTCGAAAAGGCAAATGAATGAAAAAAAGTGTGGAAATAAACGATGGAAAATCCGGACAGGAATTAATTGTTCCGCAAGCCAAATCGCTGCGGTTTGTCCTGCTCGGGATACCGCTTTTCTTGCTTTTTGCATTGCTATTAAGTGCGTGCTCAGTAGAAGAGGAGGAATTGAAAGGAGGACTGCCGGAACACGCCTGGGAAAAAATTGATGAACGCCTGGAAGCATTTGAAGCGAGAAGAGAGCGGGAATGCAGAGAAAGAGCGCTTGAAACTGCATTCAAGAAAGTCGATTCTACACTTTTGGAAATGGAGTCACTTATCCCCATCGATACCACAGCCGGAATCATTCGCCCGGTGAGACCGGATCGGCCGAAAGTTCGCGAAAAACGCGATACCACACCAATCAGGCCGTTTATTGAATTTCAATCCGAAGACAATTCCTCGTAAATCGATGAGTCCCTGAAGTTTTTTAAGCGTTCCTGAAAGAGTTCCGCCACCCGTTCATGTGATCGCTCCCCGTATGCGTCCGGGAAAAATATGCTAGCCAGTGCGTTGAGAAACCAATTATTGTTTCGGGCCAAATAGTAGGGAAATGGCGGGCAGAGGTAGCGATATTCTACATTGCGTATCATGTATGCATCGAGTCCCGACCCCCTGCTCCGGGGCACGCTACCCGAA
This sequence comes from Saprospiraceae bacterium, assembly GCA_007121335.1. Lineage (GTDB taxonomy): Bacteria > Bacteroidota > Bacteroidia > Chitinophagales > Saprospiraceae > PWJY01. The sequence continues at coordinate 5,369 of SKLY01000011.1, forward strand.
ACCATGAAGAAAACATCATCGGTGTTTTTCAATCTGATTTCCGGATTGTACTCGAGTTGATCATCCAGCAAAAGAGCGGTGTCGGGTTTGTTTCTGAGGTGGGGAAGATTGAAATCCCATGTGTAATACACATCGGTAAAATCAAAATGCTTGTCAAATGCTCGCATAAAACTCAGTGCGTGCTTGCGGGTGAGAGTCTGAATCTTTTCCAGCCTTTCCCGGTCTTGCCTGGTCCTTCTATCCTGCCTTTCTCCGGCATTCTCCAGGATGTTTTCCAGGTGTTCGATCTGTCTGCGATTGCTCTCCAGGATGATTACCATCCCATTTTTGGAGAGTTGGTCGATCCACTCCACGGCCATTGCTCTTCTGTCATCCCTACTGAGGGTGTCGCAGGGATCAACTGCACGAAGATCGGCGTTGCTCCAGAGTAACAAAAGCATAGCGAAAAAAAACATTGCTGACAAGCTGCGCATTGTAGGTATTTTTTAAGTAAATCTCCAACGACCACCCCTCTTAATATATTCCATCTCTCAGTACCATTTGGCCCGATTCATTAAACCAAATATGAACGACTGAGTTCCCCTGTTGTATTTGGTCGATGGAAATTTTGGGTCGCCGGACAAATTTAGTGTAATTTAGCCCTTTCATTATCAGTTTTTCTATCATGGATTCAAAAAACATATTTGGTACCGAGCTCGAGATTTGCGGGGAGGATCCGGTTACGGGTTTTTTTCGGAATGGTTGCTGTGACACGGACGAGCGGGATTATGGACAGCATACGGTTTGTGCGGTTATGACGGATGAATTTCTCGCCTTTTCCAAGCGCACCGGAAACGATTTAACCACTCCCCGGCCCGAATGGGACTTTCCGGGTTTAAAGGCCGGGGACCGATGGTGCGTTTGCCTCTCGAGATGGTTGCAAGCCCTGGATGCAGGCGTTGCCCCCAAAATAATCCCGGAGGCATGCCACGAATCCGTGCTCGAAAAAGTAGATTTGAAAACACTGATTGGTTACGCATGGAATCAAAAACAGGACCGGGATTGAGGTCAAAATTCGATATAATCTAACCCAAACAACGCCCCGATGATACAAGGAGAAGACATTCAGAAACTCGAAGAGCGAATCTATCGCGACAGCGCCTGGGTCGAACAACTGAAAGAGGAGACCGCCACCGTTTTGGTAGGTCAGGAGAAAATGGTAGAGCGGTTGCTGATCGGGCTGCTCACCGGAGGGCATATTTTGCTCGAGGGGCTTCCCGGCCTCGCCAAAACCCTGGCCATTAAGACCCTTTCGATGGCCGTTGGCGGGAAATTCAGCCGCATACAGTTTACTCCCGATTTACTCCCGGCGGATGTAATCGGAACCATGATCTACAATCCAGATAAAAGGGATTTTGAGGTGAAAAAGGGTCCCATTTTTGCCAATTTCATTCTGGCGGATGAAATAAACCGCTCGCCGGCCAAGGTGCAAAGTGCACTCCTGGAAGCCATGCAGGAACTCCAGGTGACCATTGGTCCAAATACCTTTTTTCTGGAGGATCCCTTCCTGGTTCTCGCCACACAAAACCCGATTGAACAGGAGGGAACTTACCCGCTGCCGGAGGCACAGATGGACCGCTTTATGCTAAAAGTTATCATTGGATATCCGGCCAGAAATGACGAGCTGGAGATCATGAGGCGAAACCTTAAAAGCAACCTGGAAAGCTCTCGCATCAAAGCCATTACCTCACCGCAAACCATTTTGGAGAGCAGAAAATTAGTCGGTGAGATTTACATGGATGAAAAGGTCGAAAATTACATAGTGGACCTGGTTTTTGCCACCCGTTTTCCTCAGAAATATCCGGAACTCTCCAATCTTCGCCCGCTTATTTCCCACGGGAGTTCACCCAGAGCTACCATAGCACTGGGAAGAGCGGCCAAAGCACTGGCCTTTATTAAGCGGAGGGGCTATGTGGTGCCGGACGATGTGCGGAATGTAGCCCGGGATGTACTAAGGCACCGCATCGGGCTGTCTTATGAGGCCGAGGTAGATGATGTGCGCGTAGAGGATGTAGTCGATGCCATTTTGAAAAAAATAGAAATCCCTTAATGCACCTAAAAATAATGCATTTTGCTGCACTTTAGAAGCTTTTAAGGAAAAAGAAACCGGATGAAAACCACGAGAATTGTGACGCTTTTTTTTGTCCTCCTCTTCGGAGTACAGGAGGTTGTTACAGCTCGGGATACCCTTCTCATTCCTGGGGTTTACCACGGTTTTCTCGATGATATTTACCCCTTTAAGCTGAAGTTGGACCACAGTGGAGCCGGTGATCTGGAGGGTTTTGTTTACTTTCCGCTCAGCGGTGACAGCCTGGAAGTGGATGTGGATGACCTCGGTGGCAGATTGATACTCACGGAATTTGATGACAAACTCACGCAGGTTGGATATTATCTGGTGGAAGAATCTCGTGGCATCTGGGTAGGGAACTGGCAAAATCAGGATGGTACGACCGTTAAAAGTGTTCATTTTTCCAAAAAAAGTGGCAAAGGGGAGGACGAGTGGGCTTTTGCATCGACCCACAAATGGTACGAGGGCTATTCTTTTGACCGGAACGGCTATAGTGGATTGATTTTTTTGCTGAGGCAGGCGGGGTATTCGGTCAGTGGGGTTTTACACTTTGAAGAATTTGACCAACCAATGATTCTCCGGGGAGATTGCAATGAAAGGCCTGAGTGCGAGTCCATTATTTTTTCCGGTGAATCCGGTGACCGACATATTTTCATCGAAATGCACCGGGACAGTTTACAACCCATAATGGGTCTTCAGCCCTATTTTGACCAGACCGTCAAACTCCACAAATTCCAACAAATGCCCGCCACCGCTATTTACTCTTTTAACCAACACTTTGTTTTTGATGCCGTAATTCCCGATAATGATGAACTCCTCACCGCCGCTCTTACTAAAAAGGTAGCTCAATGGCAACTAGAAGCTTCGGTGGATTTCTCGAAGGATGCTCGGCCGGATAAAATGGATGTGGTCAACCGCCTGGGTACAAGAAATTACGTTTGGACCCAGATCATTTACAACGACTCGGACTACATCAGTGGATTTCTGGAGTGGATACAGGGGGACAGCAGCAGAGCTATATCCTCCTTTTTACTCGATCAAAGAAAAAGTGTCGTTTACTGGGATAGAGAGATTTTTAATGGCGGTGAGGAAGCGGCTGCTTTTTCAAAGCTAGCAGATTGTTTGGAATCATTTGAATCGGGGACTCTGGCAGTCAGTCCCGGTGGATTGAAGTACATCAGCAGGCTGGATAAGGATCTTGGCCGAACTTTTTGCTTTGTTGAAAAAGCGGGGATTTCCTCTGAGGTGAAGAGAAACCTGAGGCGTTTTATGAATGAAAACAGGATAAAAAGGGTGGTCAATGAGCAGTGAGCGAAAAAAGGAGATACTGAGGGAGGTTCGAAAGGTGGAGATCAAGGCCAGACGGATTACCGACCAGTTTTTTGCCGGGGAGTATCGCTCGGCATTTAAGGGAACCGGACTTTCTTTTGCCGAGGTCAGACCATACCAGTACGGAGATGAAGTGCGGAATATCGACTGGAAAGTCACGGCCAGAACCGGCAACCCCTACATCAAGGTTTTTGAGGAAGAGAGGGAGGCTTCGGTGATTATCGTATTGGACAGCAGTGCGTCTATGTTTTACGGAAGTGGGAAAAAAGACAAGTACAGATACGCTGTCGAGCTGGCGGCCACCATCGCATATTCCGCCATTTCGGCCAATGATATGGTGAGCCTTGTGGTCTTCAATGCTGCCGGTCATCAATTGATTCCACCGGGAAAGGGAAGGCCTCAGTTGTTTAAAATGATCTCAAAAATGGTGGAAGCAGGCAAACCGGAAGCCGGGACAACACCCCTGGCTGAGGTGTTGGAAAAACTGGCGGGGATGCGTCTCAGATCCAATGTGTGCTTTATCATCTCCGACTTTCAGACCACTGATTATCAAAAACCACTCAAACTTTTGGGACTCAAATACGACCTCACGGGCATGTACATTCAGGATCCCGCTGAAAGCAAACTCCCGCTGAAGGGAAAAATTTTTGCCAGAGATCTGGAGACGGGCGCACCCCTGGTGATCGACAGTCACGGGAAAGATGGACCCGGGCTTAATCTCAACGACGCCATGGTGGACATGCACCAGAATATTTTTAATTCCGCGGGCGCAGGTTTTTTGCGATTCAATACGAATTCGTCTTTTGTGCCTGTTTTACTGGAGTTCTACCAGAGGAGAATGCGATAATTGAGCAATGTTTGAAAAAGTACATTTGACGTGAAAACCGGGATTAATCAAATGTTTAAGCTGCTTTTGCCAAAACTTGTAAATAGGTTCGGGGTCAGAACCGTATCTGTATTGCAATTCATGGTGATGATGGTTTTTGCTGTATCCACAGCACAGGCGCAGGAATTGCAGGTCCAGGTGGAACGAGACACCGCGGTCATCGGCTTACCCTTGCAGGTTAAATACAGTCTGGAATTGGATGAGGAGCCGGATAGGCTTCGTTGGAACAGGGACGACGTGAATCGCCGAGCCGAGACAGAGTTGCGGGATTGGTCAGAGGAGGAGGAAAACGGCAGGTATCTTTTAAGAGCTGAATATGTGATCTTTGACACCGGATGGGTTTCCCTTCCCCTCGTATTTGCAGAGGTGGGTTTGGCTAAAACGCCCGATACGTTTTTCTCAGCTCCGGTTGAAGTGGTGGTTTTGCCACCGGCTGACTTCAGGCCTGAGCTAATGCCCATCCGCCCAATAATTGAAGAGGACGAAATCCTCTCCTGGCCCTATTGGTTAGCCGGGGCCATAATACTAATCGGTGTACTGCTGATACTTTTTATGAAAAAGCGTCAAGGTCTAAGTGATGCCGGAGCAAAAGCTGAGCAGGAGGTGGATGAACGCACTCCCGAAGAACTGGCACTGGCAGAGCTGGAGAAACTTCGTCGGGAAAAACTGATCGAAAAAGATGAGATCAATGCCTTCCACACGCGCCTGAGTTATGTATTTCGAAAGTGGCTGCAGGATCGCTATGGCATTCAGGCACTGGAACAAACAGGTTCTGAGGTAGCAGAAAGTCTCAGAAGATTGGATTTGGAGGAGCAAAAAATCGGGGAATGGGAAAATATGCTGGCCACCATCGATGGGGTAAAATACGCCAAAGGGAGGCCGGAACCTGATTTTCACGAAAATGCCTTCCGATCGGTCCGTCAATTTATTCTGGACCAGATGGAACGGGACGCAGAAAAAAAGGAGGGTGAAGAATGATGGACTGGCAACAACTCACTTTTCAGTACCCGTGGTTATTGCTGCTCATTCCGGTTTGGATTCTGGGGCTGTGGTATTTGAGAAAAAAAGGCCGCAAAACGGCCGACCTGAGGTTTTCTTTTCCGCTTCATCCCGGTCAGGGTAAAGGGGGCAATGACCTCATTAGTGCCCTGTTTAAATTACGCAAGTGGTGTTTTCACCTCGCGACCATTGCACTCATCGTGGCATTGGCACAACCTGGCAATTGGGAAACAGAGACCGTGGCCGAGGGAGAGGGGATTGACATTATGATCGCCCTCGACCTTTCGAGTTCCATGTTGGCCCAGGATTTCCAACCCGATCGGCTGGAAGTGAGTAAAAAACTCATGCAGGAATTCGTGGAAACCCGGATGGTGGACCGCATTGGTCTGGTGGGATTCGCCGGTGAGAGCTTTACCAAGAGTCCATTGACCACCGACCACAATCACCTCATTGAACTAATCGGTCAATTTGAACTGGGGTTGATAAGGGACGGAACAGCCATAGGAATGGGACTGGCCACTGCCCTTGCCAGATTGCAGAGTACAGAAACCGGTAGCGGGGTGGTAATACTGTTGACAGACGGGGTCAATAACACAGGCTACATCGATCCGCTCACTGCTGCCCAGATGGCGGTCGAAATGGAAATCCGCGTTTATACCATTGGGGTGGGGTCCCACGGGGTTGCGCGGGCGCCGGTTGACCGTCGGCGCGACGGAAGCCTGGTTTTTGGAAATGTGCGGGTTGAAATAGATGAAGAATTGCTCAAGGAAATTTCTGCCATGACCGGGGGGCAATACTTTCGGGCAGATGACGAGGACGCCCTGCAGGATATTTACCGCATCATTGATGAGATGGAAAAAACAGAGATACGCATCGAAAATGTCTATCACTTTTCATCCCGGTACCGCTATCCACTTGGAGCTGCTATTATTCTCTTACTGCTTTACATATTGCCTCCGGTGGTGTTCAGGACTTTTCCGTGATAATAGTGGTGAAATCCCCTCTGAAAAAGCCTGTAGTTAGTACTGACACAAAGCGTCTTTCTTTGTCGCAAAGGACCCTGAATTATATCCTTATTCTGTTTGGCAGGTTAATGTGGTGTGTTTTGGAAGTAAAGACTTTTGTTGGGGCCAGTCGCATTTTTGCCGAATATAAATGTGATTCCGGTCTTTCATCCTGTTGAGAAATTGCTACTTTTGGGGGATGATTCTCCGGCCGGGCATTTGTGAAAACAGGATGCGGAGCCGGGTGATCGTACTTTTCTTTGAATAAATTACGCTTGCGAAAAGGACCATGGAGGCATTCCACCGGATTTGGAAAAAATGGCGGCATCTGCTTATTTACGGTTTTATCCTGGGATTGTTGATCATCTCGCTTCGATTGCTCAGGTGGAAGTATGTGATTGCTGACCAATCCCTGGAGATTTACATCGGCATTGTCGCTCTATTCTTCATGGGTTTGGGAGTATGGGTCGCCATGCAGTGGTTCAGTCCTCAATCTAAAACTGCGGAAGAAACTGAGTCCATACCAGGTCAGGAGCCTTTTTCCATCGATGAAAAAGCCCTGGAAAGATTGCAGCTCACGGAAAGGGAACAGGAAGTGCTGGGCCTGATAGTGAAGGGGTACAGCAATTTGGAAATAGCGCAAGCACTTCATCTATCCGTGAGTACCATAAAAACCCATGTTTCAAACCTGTACAGCAAATTGGAGGTCAAAAGGCGCGGTCAGGCCATTGGCAAAGCGAGGAAACTGAGAATAGTTGAGTGAATGAACAACCGGTACTTTAGTACGAAAATGTGGAAAAAATACCGGATTTGGTACTTTAGTATGAACCTGAAATCCATCCCCATTCCCACATTTGCAGCAGCAATTAATTCATTGAAAATTTGCAGGCTTTCTTACTGATGGCCATACGGGAAGTGATTGCAATGTAACAGAAAAAAAATTATCTTATGAGACAAAATGTAATACTCTTCGGTGCGATTCTGGCTGCTCTTCACAGCATCCTCGGTTATATTATGGTGATAGTAATGTACAATGACCCCGAGTTCAAAAGCTATGATGTGCTCGGGTACATCGTACTACTGGTTATGTATTCGGTGATTTTTTTCGGGATAAGAAATTACCGAAACAAAGAGCTCGATGGGCAAATATCCTTTGGTCACGCCTTTAAGACGGGTATTTTTATCACCCTTTTTGCCGGTACAGTTTACGTGATTCTTTGGGTGTTTGTCTATTACCTGTTCATTCCCGATTTCATGGATGTCTTTACTCAGCATGTGTTGTACCAGACCACGACTGAGGAAGAACTTTTGGCCAAAAAGGAGGAGATGGAGCAATTCAGCAAACTGTACGAAAATCCCTTATGGGTGGTATTGCTGACGTATGCCGAGGTGATTCCCACCGGTTTGGTGGTGACGCTGATTAGCTCGTTGATTCTTCGGAAAAAGAAAGCCGCAAGTCCTGCCAATTGATTGAAAAAGGGATTTAGAGCGGTACTTCCATAGGGTTTTGCTAAAAGTGAGTAGTTTTGGCGTTGGTTCGTACACCAAAAGCTTTCCGTGGGTTCCTTTTATGGGGCCCACTGTTAGATTTAGAAGTTCCGGTATTCGAACCGCCTTTGCTTGAAAATGCAGCTTCATGTACTACTTTTCCTCTGTAGAGCCCATTTACTACCTGCTACCCATAATTGGTTTGATAGTGGGCTTGTTGGGTACCATGCTGGGCGGAGGAGGTGGCTTTGTGTTTTTGCCGATACTCACGCTGCTTATTGGCACACCGACTCAAACTGCAGTGATTACCTCACTGGTTGCGGCGCTTCCCATTTGCATGGTGGGAGCGGGTGGCCATTTTAGAAAAGGCAATGTGGATGTGCGAATTGGAATGCTGTTCTCCATTTTTGGGATTCTGGGGGCTTTTGTCGGGGCTGCGATCGCGGGTTGGATCACTCCGACCCAGTTAAAAATGGCATTCGGAATTTACGCCCTGCTGATGGCGGTTAATATTTACTTTGATACGCTGAACAAAAAACGGGCTGAACTTGCCAAAGGAGACTCCGGCACCCCATCACCCCGGCCCCGGTTTGCGCTGGGAGCGATTTTTGGCTCACTGGCGGGATTGATCACCGGGACTTTTGGAACCAGCGGAACCGCGCCTGTGCTCGCAGGGCTTTTCTCCATGCGATTGGGCCTAAAAATCGTAATTGGCACCTCGCTTATGATCGTTTTGGTAAACACCTTTTTCGCAGTGGGTGCCCACTTTCTGATCGGACAAATCGACCTCACTTTGGTGATCTTCCTCACATCGGGTTCCGCCATCGGGGCCGTCATTGGGCCACTTTTGTTGAGTAACTCCAGTCGCGTCAACAAGTCGGAAAATAGCATCAGGTACGGTTACGCTGCGGTGATGGCGATTATTGGGGTTTTGATGTTGGTTGGATAAAACCCCGTTTTTAAAAAGAGGATGCACCGGTTCACAGCAATTCCAATCCACCGGCACCTTCCGCGCCCTCGTCTCCCTCAAACCACTTCAGTTCGATTTCGAGGCTGTGTTGAAGGCCCTTGCTTTTTTTGGTCTCTTCTTCAACCTGGATTTCCAGTATCAGATTTCCCGGGATTTCCAATTGAATGTCATCCTGGCCGGACTTGAGGTGGATACTTCCCTGGTCCAATTTATCCGCGATCGACCGGAGCATTTGGGTGACCTCACTGCGAGAGAGTCTCTCCTCGCTTTTGAACAACTTTACTTCCTTGCCCATAGTTAAAAATTTCAGGGTGAATGATATAAATAAAACGGTGCGGATGGGGGTAAGGTTGTTGAAAGTTTGGAGGTTAATTTGAGATGATGATGTTAGTCAGATTTTATGTGGGATTCAGACCATCTTATCTTTAGAGGAGGTTTTTGGGGTGGTGGAATCTTCTTCAATCACTTTATCCAGGTCCCGGAAATATATGCAAGGTGCTTTGCCGCATTCAATTGCCAGGGCAACGATTTTTGATAAGCGGTGATCGCTGTTTCCATTTAATACCTGGCTCACATACCCTTTAGATACGCCCAAGTTTTTAGCGAGGTCAGTTCTGGTTAAACCCTTTTCGTCCATATAATCCTGTACCAGGTTGAACAACTCCACCTTAATGTATTCCTCCCAATATTCCGGTAAGCGCAGCAAATCTTTACGGGAAAAAGCAGGCTTCGAAATTGAGGTTGTTGATTCTTCTTTATGCTTCATGGCTTTATAGGTTAATCTTCTTTTAAAATGTTACGAATCCGTGGAAGCACAAATTTAGGCAAAATGTTTAGTAATAAGTAAACCCCCTGAAGCAATATTTTCTATAAAATTTATTCTTTCCCTGTGAATCAGTTTTTTAACTAACAAGTGGTTGAATCTGGTTACCGGTTTTCAACTGGCGGACTTCCTGCTGTTTTTAGGACAGTCGCTTTTCATTGATGGCGTATCCAACTTTTTCCTGACGCTAGCCCTGGCACCCTCAATAGCTCCCTCAACTAATCTGAAGTTCCACGTCTGGTAAAACCCTCTGAAATCGTCCAATATCCAGTTTCTTAATTTTCCCGATTAATATTACCCTCCTACAAGCCATTTCAGAGAGATTAAACAACATTAGAAAAAGGCCGGTTAAAACTGAGGTTTTCATTGTAAAAAGTGCCGAGTTGTGTGGTGTCATATTCGAGGTCTTCGGTTGAAATGTTATCAGCCATATTATCGTATGAAAAATACTGCTGCAAGGGCAGATCGGGCCGCACCTCAGAGTGAATGTCCACGGAGAGGGGTTCAGACAGTCCCGGGAAATAGCATAATTTAATCAATATCTCGCTGTTGCTTTTTTAGGCGAGAGCGATTGTTTCTCCCTACCACTACACCGCTTCGAACAGTACTTCACATTCCCCCAGTCTCTCTCCCACTTTTTTCTCCAGGTAAAGGGGCGGCCGCAGCTCTTGCAAATTTTTTCCGGCAGGTCTGACTTTTTCTTTGTCATCGTGGGGTTTAGGGTTTAGGATTGGGAAAGCCGCAATTCGCTCAGGTGATCTTATTCCCGGAAATGTGTTTTTGCCTGGATGATTTGAATCTGAGGCCCTTGTTACGGCGTAGTTTCTTGTGTTTGGTATTTCTGCCGGTCACTCTCCTTCTCCATCGTCGGAACGAAGAGGGTTTCAATTCTTTGCGCATGAGAGTTATGACCTCCTTTTCGCTCAATCCAAACTGAAACTCGATGGCGTCAAAGGGTGTGCGGTCTTCCCACGCCATTTCAATGATTCTGTCTGTATCTCGCTCATTAAAATTCATATGGTCAGTCGTTTAGTGGGCCGGGTGATTGGTCGGGGCGTGCGTACTGCAGTCTGTCCAGCAACTTAGTTTCGTAGTAGGCATCCAGGCCGGCAGAGGTGAC
>SKLY01000217.1 GCA_007121335.1 Saprospiraceae bacterium
ATCAGCACGGCATCAATAATAATATCATTCCGCTCACAGGCCTCTGCCGTTCTCTGAAAAATCTCGGTTTGAATGGCTTCCCTCATAGTGCTGTAAAGCTCTTCGGGATTGTATTTTCCAATAACCTCCCTGGTAGCAGACCTCAGCTCGGGAATCACAATTCGCCGGTGATAATCTTTTCCGATATTGTCGTGCAGGTGTCCGACACGATCCGATATTGGCCTGAATCTGTAAGACATATCCACTTTAATGGTCAAACCATTTCTCGCCAGAACTTCCATTACTTCAGACCCTTCGTTGATCCGAACATCGTAAACGTGCATGGTATTCCAGGGCATAACCACGTGAAATCCCTGACTAAAAGTATTTTCCTTGTCCAATCCCCCTGCAAATCGCTTAAACAACACACCTTTATGACCTGCATCGATGGTTAAAAAGGTGGTCGAGCCCAAAATGGTCACACCAATGAAAATAAAGATGCCTAGTATAAGCAATCTGGTAATCTTACCCTGATCCATAAATTATTAGTTTAAAAGTTTATAGAAATTGTCCTAAATTTTTACTCCAGAATTAAACGCTACTTATGATTATGTAAATACAAGAGCGTCTCACAGCCAAACCGCAAAGTTGGTTAAACGGTTTAAATTAACCAAAGTTTTTGTACCAATACAAATGCCTTAGGACAAAAAAACAGCCGCATGAGTAATAATAATTGATTAAAAGCATTACCTTTGTGAATCATAACTCATTAAACAATATTCTACCATGAAGAAATTATTATTAATTGCGGTTCTTTTCTGCTCTTATGGAGTTGGAAATGCGATAGCTCAAGGTTGTGCTGGTCATGCAAAAGCCCAGGCTGAAAAGAAAGAGTGCACTTCTCAGTCGCTCACTGACGTGCAAAAAGTACAGGCCATTCAGGTCGCTGCTCAACTCGATAATATTGAGGCTAAAGTTTGCGAAGCCAGTGGTAATGTGTCTTTTGCCAAAATAAGCAAATGCGAAGCTTCCGGCAAGGAAACCAGTACGTCTGTTAATTTTGATCCCGAGACTAAAAAGTTTATCAATGTCTCTCCCTCAGAAGTTCAACAGACGAAAGAAGTTAAAAGAAATTGCAGAGGTCAAAACAGCACCTCATCTGCAAGATCAAGTTGCGCAGGTCAAAATAAGGCCAGAGCTTGTTGCAGTAGTAGGAATTCAAACTCCAGCGAAGACGAATAATTACTGATAAATTATTTGCTGAGAAGTTTTTGAAGAAAATAATCTAAACCCACTCCGAAATTCTCCGGGGTGGGTTTTATTTATTTAAGACAAACGTTCCCTAACTACTATTTCATCAAATTTCCCGCTACATATCAATGCACTCTCCAATTTAATTCATGGAAAGGAGTAATTCATCGCGCTACAACCTCTTATCTGTTCAATACTTCATTTTAGCCCGGCTCCAGTTTAAAACGATAATATCAAGTCCATGGCACCGGGAAAATTAATTGACTTTCTCAACTATTTCTTATCTTTGTCTTAAATTTACTTTGATGACTGGTGATATTTACGGTCATGTTTTTTTATAAAACACTGAATATAAATGAATTAGCATTTTGCTTGTCCAGAAGATATAGCTGATTCATACGGAAGACAGGGAATGAAACCGTTTCGGACGGTGATTTGATTGAAACATGAGGGAGGCGTTAAAAAATGAGGATCCTCCGGCTTACCTTTTGTGGGATAATTTAAACAAATGAAACACTTAAATCGGTACGACAATATACTCGATTTGATAGGGAAAACTCCCATGGTCAGATTGAGGAAAATGAGCGAATTGGCTCAAACTCATGTGTACGCCAAAATGGAGAGCTTTAATCCTGGTCAATCAGTCAAGGACAGGATAGCATATCACATGATCAACAGGGCTGAAATGGATGGTAAGTTGAAGCCGGGAAGCACCATTATAGAGGCCACTAGTGGAAACACAGGGTTCAGCATCGCCATGATTAGTGCCATGAAAGGATACAGGTGTATTTTGACCGTAAAAGATAAAGCATCTGAAGATAAGATTAAAATGATCAAGGCCCTGGGGGCTGAGGTGGTTAGATGTCCCTCCTCTGTTGCAGGTGATCACCCGGAGTCTTATTACTCCAAAGCCATTCAATTATCAAGGGAAATTCCCAACGCTTACTACCTCAACCAAAATTACGACAAGGGCAATTCGGAAGCTCATTACCTGACTACAGGCCCCGAACTCTGGGAGCAATCAGAGGGCCGGATAACCCATTTTGTCGCCTCAGCCAGCACCGGAGGCACCATTTCCGGAGCGGGAAAATTTTTAAAAGAGCGCAATTCCAATATCAAAATACTGGGCGTGGACTCGGAAGCTTCCATACTCAAACAATACCACGAAACCGAGCATTACACCATGCCCGATAAATCTTCTTCGCTGGAGGGTGTAGGCAAAAACATCATTCCCGCCAACGTCAACTTCGATATTATTGACGAGTTCATCCGGGTCTCTGATAGAGACAGTTCAATGGCTGCCAGATACCTGGCACGCACCGAGGGCATCATGGCAGGATACAGCAGTGGAGCTGTGCTCGCCGCTCTGTGGCAACTGAGGTCACAAATCAAAGCCGGAGATTTTCTGGTAGTCTTATTTCCCGACCACGGGAGCAGATACCTCACAAAGATTTACGATCCGGAATGGCTCAGAGCAATGGGATTCCTCAATGGGAGCAGACCAGAGGAATTGAGCGCAAAAAAAATGCGGGTCCGGGGATAAATTCCTTAAAATTTTACAATCCCATTACACCCGTTTTCTAAGTTATTTATTCTACCTGAACACTTAAAAATAATATACCTATGGATATTTTCAACAATTTCAGATCGGACAAAGGCCCTTTGGGAAAATATGCGGAAAAGGCGGAGGGTTACTTTATCTTTCCCAAGCTGGAAGGACCTCTGGGAAATAGAATGATTTTCAGAGACCGGGAGGTTATTATGTGGAGTATAAATAATTATCTGGGGCTGGCCAATCATCCAGAGGTGCGAAAAGCAGACACGAAGGCTTCAGAAGATTGGGGCCTTGCATATCCAATGGGTGCCCGAATGATGTCTGGACAGACTCAATATCACGAACAACTGGAAGAGGAGTTGGCTGAATTCGTGAATAAAGAGAGTAGCTACGTGGTCAATTTTGGTTATCAGGGAATCGTCTCCGCTATTGACGCTCTGGTCGGCCGAAAAGATGTCATCGTTTATGACTCTGAAAGTCATGCTTGTATAGTGGATGGCGTCCGTCTGCATATGGGAAAGCGCTTTGCCTTTCACCACAATGACATGGAGAGTCTGGAGAACAATCTGAAAAGGGCCATGAAGATAACCGAAAAAACCGGAGGAGGCATTTTGGTAATCTCAGAAGGTGTTTTCGGAATGCGAGGCGATCAGGGTAATCTCAAAGAGATAGTGAAACTCAAGGAAAAATACCCATTCAGATTGCTGGTGGACGACGCTCACGGGTTTGGTACACTCGGAAAAACAGGTGCCGGTGCCGGAGAGGAACAAGGTGTCCAGGACGAGATCGATATTTACTTTTCAACCTTCGCAAAGTCCATGGCCAGTATCGGAGCATTTTTCGCAGGTGAGAAAGACGTGATACAATTTCTCCAGTACAACATGCGATCACAAATGTTTGCCAAATCGTTGCCCCTTCCCCTTGTCTTGGGCAACATTAAAAGACTGGAATTGCTGCGGACCAAACCAGAGTTGAAAGAAAAACTCTGGGAGAATGTCAATTACTTGCAAAGCGGACTCAAGGCCAAAGGACTGGATATCGGAAACACCAACAGCTGCGTCACGCCGGTTTACATGAAAGGGTCAGTAGAGGAGGCGACACACCTGGTGAGAGACCTAAGGGAGAACCACCGGGTTTTCTGTTCCATAGTAATTTACCCGGTAGTGCCTAAAGGAATGATCCTGTTGCGACTCATTCCTACCACGGTTCATACCAAAGAAGACATCGACCTGTCGCTTGAGGCATTTGAACAGATTTCCGACAAACTGCAAAAGGGTGTTTACCGGGAGGCTGAGTTTGCTAAAGTGTGACATCATCAGTCTTTTTACAGAAGGAAACTCAGTTTGTTTCATTGACAAAAAACCTCCTATAATACAAGGCAAATGAGTTCGGGCATCCCCTACAACTTTATATCAATTGAGGGAAACATAGGTTCTGGCAAGACAACCCTATGCAAACGCCTTTCACAGGAGGAAAACGCAGAGCTAATCCTTGAGGAGTTCACTGACAATCCGTTTCTAAAGAATTTTTATGAAAATCCGGATCGATACGGCCTGCAGGTAGAATTGTTCTTTCTGTCAGAGCGGTACAAACAACTCAGCACATTCCCAATTGGCAAAGACCTTTTCGACAACCTGTACATTTCAGACTATATGTTCGTTAAGAGTCTTTTATTTGCGATGAAAAATCTTTCCGGGCATGAAATGTCGCTATTCAGAAGAATCTTCGACATGGTAGAAACCAATTTACCCACACCGGATATCGTGTTCTACCTTTACAGACCGGTTGATCAATTGCTTCAACTAATCAAAAAGAGGAACAGGCCCTACGAGCAAAATATCCGGGCAGATTACCTGGAGGGTATTCAATCCTCATATCTATCCTACTTTGAGGCTTTGAGAGATATTCCCGTGGTGGTGATAGACTGTCAGGACCTCGACTTTGAAAACAAAGAGGCGGATTGGGCTTACATCAAACAGCTAACCACTGGTAAATTTAATTCCGGGGTTAACTACCGGGGACCCCGTGGTAATCCGTTGTTCGAGTAAATCGATCAATTG
>SKLY01000182.1 GCA_007121335.1 Saprospiraceae bacterium
AACGCCCTGAAAGGGCATAACAACAAAGCGTGGGGTTAAGCCCTGGCGTGACCCCCCCAAAGCATAGGGGGCAGGCCCACGCGAACATTACCTCCCAATTCACCCTGAAGGGGTGAGACAAATTTTCAATAGCACAGAGATGCACGGCCGGTCAACCATCCCCGCATCGCAATTAGTTAATTGCCTCTCTAAGCGCAAACCCACAACCTATCCAGACCCCAAATTATAGGGCTAGCAAGGAATTTTGTATTGGCATATAATCAATGAGTCCACTCCGAAAACCTCTTTTTATTACAAATGGCTGCAAAATCCAATATCTTCGCCCCCCCCCAAAGCTTTGGGGGCAGGCGACGCTTTGGGGGTCTTTCCTCAACGTAGCTATGGCTACGCCTGCGTGCAACCCGCCCGCTTCGCGGTTCAATCACTTGAATGTCCCCCGGACATTCACCCTCCCCAATGCTTTGGAGAGGGATCGTTCTTTCATCTTCTTCCTCGATCTTGAATTTTTCGCTCATTTTCATGCACAAAAGGGTTTTCGGAGTGGACTCATCAATGGAATTTTGGGGTATTACAGACGCAAGGCATTGCGTCCCTAAAATAGGAATTCTTCGTCACCTATCTGCCATTGTCAACTGCCAAATGTCCATTAAGAAAAGTAATTTCCAAACAATTCCCTTCCACAAATGGCGAAACTTTAGTATCTTAGCCTGTCCAATTAAAAGACCTAAACTTGACAACACACGGCGACAATTCTATGAAGAGAAAAAGCCCTTTTGGTGAATCCACGGTTGGATTTCCAGCGAAAACACACCTCTTTTTCATTCCGGTATTTCTCCTGGCTTTTTTCAGTCTGCCGACTACCGTTTACGGACAACAATGTCCCGTTCCTGTGCCGATAAGCGTCCAGGACATCAATACAGGAAGCGCTGTGGTGAATTGGTTTTTGCCCGGTGCCGCTGATAGCTTCGAACTGAATTACAGGCTGGTGGATGAGGACTTTCCCCAGCAACCTCAAATCACCGGCATTACCGAAAACACTGCTACTTTGGACAGTCTCTTATCCGGGGGGCTTTACGAGTACAGAATCAGGGCCGTTTGTGAAGGACAGGCCGGGAACTGGTCATCGCTCAGGCGGTTCACCACCCATTTGGTAAATCCTTCTCGATGTGGTCTTTTCCTACCCATCGGGGACAACAATTGCGACTCGGGGGGCAACACCTTTGTTATCAATGTGGATGGTTACAGTGGGATGAATCTGGGTGAGGATATTTTTATAGGGGAAATTCAGATGATAGTTCCACACAGCTGGCCCGCAGATTTACAAATCTATTTGAGAAACCCGGCCGGAACGGAAATCGCCCTTACCAAAGACAATGGAATTGGTGGGGACAATTACGGAGACCCCGATGCGGAAGACTGCCAGGATGCCACTGTTTTTTCTGATCAGGCATGCACCTCCATAAATCAGGCATCCCCTCCCTTTATCGGGACCTTTTTGCCGGAGGAACCCCTATCCACACTGCATGACAGCAGTTCGGCCAATGGAAACTGGGAGCTGTTTATCTGCGACAAAGCGCCGGGGGATGTGGGCTCAGTACACTTTTTTAACATCGTTTTTGAGGAGGCACAATGTCCGCCCACGACCGGAATACAGGTCTCAGAGATTGATGCAAGCGGATTTACACTGGATTACGAAGCGGGACCCAATTGCGATTCGCTTTTGGTATTGATTGGCAGCCCCGGGTTTTCGCCCTATCCGCCGGGAGATACGGCATTTAGCGCCGACACCGCTTTTACCATTGGTTGCAGTTCTGGGGAACCAATCCGCATTGAGGGGTTGTCAGCCGGCTCCGATTACGAAATTTATTTGCTGAGTCAGTGTGGCTCTGTCATGTCAACAGCTTCATGCCCCACTGCATTTTCCACCCTTTGTGCAGACCCTGCCCTTCGCTCTGCATTCAACGACGAGCAAAGCTGCCAGTTGGTGTGCAATATATCCTGTCCGATGAGCGGAATGTGGAGAAACAAAAGCGGGCAGGAGGCGAACTGGTTGATACACGAAGGGCCCACTCCTGCTCCAGGTTCAGGTCCTGAGGCGGCTTTTAGCGGGAGCGGAAATTACCTGGTTTACACCTCTGCGGGACTTCAGTGCCAGACGCCCGCCAAAGCCATTTTGGAATCTGCCTGCATAGAAATTGACTCCACCGGTGGTGCCTGCGACATGAATTTTCAATACCACATGTGGGGCGTGCATATCGGCAGCCTGGAATTGCTGATTTCCATCGATGGTGGTTTTCAATGGGATACGCTCTGGAGTCAAATCGGCCAGGTTGCCGACCAGTGGATGGATGCTGAAATCGATCTGCGCCCCTACCACGGCAGTACAGGCCAATTCCGGTTTATCGCCACAGGAGGTGAGGGCCCGATTGGAGATATAGCGGTGGATGAGATAGTTTTATTCAACGCCTCCCTGGCGGATACCAGTCAGTTTATCTACTATGTCGATAACGATGGAGACGGCTACGGGCAGGACGGCACCGGCACCTTTTTCTGCACAAGCGAAGCCCCCGAAGGCTGGGCTGACCAGGATGGGGATTGCGATGACGAGAATCCTGACATCAACCCCGGAGCAGATGTAATTCCCTGTAACCTCATCGATGAAAATTGTACGGGACTGGAAGATGACCAGCCGGCAGACAATCCCATGATCGACTCTTTGGTATTTTTGCAAAATGAAAGCTGCCCGGGAGGTGAAGATGGCGAAATTCAAATCGAAATGTCCGGGGGGCATCCTCCTTATACGATCGAATGGAACCACGGCGATACCGGCAAGCACATCCAAAATCTGGAGGCGGGGATTTATTTTGCCACCGTCACGGACAGCACGGGCTGCCTTTTCCGCACGCAGTTTTTTGAACTGGAAAAAGAACAGGAAATGTCCTTTACTTTCACCGAAGTGGTGCGACCCGGTTGCAGTTCTTTTGAAGACGGTTCACTGAAAATCCTCACCGGAGGCGGCACTCCCCCATTTGAGTATCAATGGAACAACGGTGCCGACAGCACTCACCTTCACAATCTACCGGAAGGGCATTACAGAGTGACCGTGACCGATGCTTCGGGCTGCGAGTTTGTGAGTCCGGAATTTCACCTGCGGGCCCAAAACCCTTTTTCCATACAGGTCATCGAAAAGATATCCCCTCAATGCCAGGGGGAGAGCAATGGATCGCTGAGAATCCAAACCAATGGAGCGGGTATTTTGAAAGACATCCAATGGGGGCACGGTGACACCACGGCCCACATTGAAAACCTGCATGCGGGATATTATTCGGTGGAAGTGACTGACAGTGCAGGTTGCACAGTTGCGCTGGATTCCATAGAGCTCAACGAGCCGGAAAAACTCAGTGTGGATTTCACCTCCATTGAGCCTCCCGTTTGTCCCGGCAGTTCAGGCGGGCGGATACTCACCGAAGTGCACGGAGGGACCTTCCCCTACACCTTTTTCTGGCAGCGCGAAAACAACACCTACACAACCAGTGATCTGATCAATGTGCGGGCCGGAGATTACTTTTTCAGAGTTACGGACCAAAACGGATGCACCTTCGAAGCCAATATAACCCTCCCGGGGCCGGAGCCTTTTAACACCACACTTTTTGACAAACAAAATGTGAGCTGCGGCAATCGATCCGACGGAAGTCTGGATGTCGAAGTAACCGGCGGAATCGGTCCCCATCAAATATTTTGGAACAGCGGAGCCACCGATACCACTTCCCTCAGTGAACTCGAATCTGGATTCTACCGGTTTACCCTCACTGACCAGGCCGGCTGTAAATACACATCCCGGGAATTCCATATCGACAATGATCAAAAACCACTGGATGTTGAGATCAATGTGCTCGATGAGATCGCCTGCCACGGAGGAGAGGACGCGCGCATTGAGGCGGTGGTCAACAGTACCTTTGGTCCTTACAGATACGACTGGGGACACCTGCCGATCTACCTCTCTGACCACCCCAGAGATACCCTGGAAAACCTCGGACCCAATGTTTACAGCCTGCAGGTGCAAGACGCTACAGCCTGTGTGGGCACACCCGGAAATACCGTTATCAGCGAGCCCCCCGAACTGATTGTTTCAGAAATAACCACTACCCAACCGGCCTGCCATGGAGACGGGGACGGCAGCATACTGGTCAATACACTCGGGGGGACACCACCATTGTCGTTCTCCTGGTCCCACTCGGATACTGTGACCGGCGAATTAGCGGAAAATTTAATGGCGGGGACTTACTCCGTTACGGCCACCGACCAAAACGGCTGCTCCAGGGAGCGGAGAGACATAAACCTCACCGACCCACCGCCCTTTTCCGCCACTTTTGAAGCAAGCGGGGACGACGGAACTCAAAGCGGATACATTGCCATCAATCCGGGCGGTGGCATTCCGCCCTATTTTTTCCTGTGGGAGCCACATGAGGGCGATCTGATGAATGACACCATTTTCTACCTGCCCCACGGGGAATACGAAATCCTAGTCTTTGACGACAACGGATGCCTGATTTCGGATACTGTGAATGTGGACCTTATCAACCGGGTAAATGACAGCTGGTCAGATGACATCCAACTTTTTCCAAATCCCACCACCGGAGCCATATGGATCGACGCGACCAATCTGCCCACTACCGGAAAAAAAGCACACATTCGTCTGCTGTCAAAATCGGGAGAGGAGATGAAAATCCGATCCGAAATACTGAATCCCGTAGAGCGTATTGAACTGGACCTGAGCCATTTGCCGAAGGCCGCTTATTTGTTGATCATTGAAGTGCAGGGAG
>SKLY01000050.1 GCA_007121335.1 Saprospiraceae bacterium
CCTTGGTATGCCAAAAAGTCGAAAGATCGCTTAATCCCAAAGTTTGGGTAAGGGAACTTATACTTCGGCCTAACTGCCATGCAACAAAGTCATTCGTAATTCGTAATTGAATAAACCTTTTTTGTCTGAATCACGGATTATGACGGATTAAAAGGATTTCACGGATTTTTCTTTCGTCCCGGGTTTACAAAGCATTCGATAAAAAAACCCCGTAGGGGTGACATGATTATATTTACGCCTCTTGCGATAAAATAGAACCATGTAGCGGACGCAAGGCATTGCGTCCCTACATCGGAATTTGATCAAACGCTATCCGCCATTTTTTAATGATACCAGCGCGAGAAACCAATATCCCAAACAGAGAACCACCCAGGATTCCTCCCACCTACCGAAAACCCGGATTCCTCGCCCACACCACAATACCCCTTTGGCACGAAATTCGTTATGTTTAGCATATATTGACCCGGGATATTGAAACTTATCGACCAATAAAGTTGATAGGTCAGACTCTTAGGAAGCCAAAGACAGCGGATAATTTTTACTTAACAGAACATTGAACCTGAAAAACCACAAGTGAACGCAATTGCATTCATCGATATCGAGATTGAGCCCAAAAGCCGTAAAATTCTTGACATTGGCAGTATCAAGGGTGATGGGAGTTCATTCCACAAAACCTCAGTTTCCGAATTCATCAGATTTCTCGATGGGACGCAATTCATCTGCGGGCACAACATCATCCACCACGACCTAAAGTATATAGGGAAAGCACTTTCTGAAGCCGGAATTAATACTTCAAACGCCATCGACACCCTGCATCTCTCTCCGCTGCTTTTCCCGACCAAACCCTACCATTCACTGGTAAAAGATGACAAGCTGGTGTCGGATGACCTGAACAACCCCCTGAACGATTCCATCAACGCCAGAGACCTGTTTAACGATGAAGTTGCAGCCTTCAAAGAAATGGACGATGCACTACAACAGATTTTCTTTTTGCTGCTGAAGGACCAAAAGGAATTTCGCTCTTTTTTCAGCTACCTTGGTTTTTCCACTGAAGAAATGGACCTTGAAGACCACATCCGCCAGACGTTTGCAAATGAAATCTGCGACCAGCTTGACCTTTCTCGAATAATTGCGAGGCACCCTGTGGAACTGGCCTACTGTCTGTCGCTTATAAATTCTTTTATCGAAAATAAAAAAGTCCACTCCATCACACCACCCTGGGTCCTGAAAAACTACCCGGAAGTTGAGAACATCATGTTTCGCTTGAGAAACCAGCCCTGCACAACCGGTTGTGTGTATTGCTACAAGGCACTGGACGTTCGCAGAGGATTGAAGCGGTTTTTCGGCTTTGATTCCTACAGGAGTTTCGGAGGCGAGCCACTGCAGGAGCAAGCAGTTAAAGCAGCCGTGGACAACAAATCGATACTGGCCATCTTCCCTACCGGGGGCGGCAAATCAATCGCCTTTCAGGTGCCTGCACTAATGAGTGGTGAAGCTGCCAGCGGACTGACGGTTGTGATTTCCCCCCTGCAATCCCTGATGAAGGACCAGGTGGACAATCTCGAAAAAAGCGACATTACGGAGGCGGCAACCATCAATGGCCTACTCGACCCCATCGAGAGGGCCAAGTCTTTTGAGCGGGTGGAGAACGGATCGGCAAGTATTCTTTATATCGCGCCGGAATCCCTTCGCTCAAGGACCATTGAGCGATTGATCCTGGGCAGAAAAATCGTCCGCTTTGTAATTGATGAGGCGCACTGCTTTTCCTCATGGGGTCACGATTTCAGGGTGGACTACCAGTATATTGGGGATTTTATCAGACAGCTTCAGGAAAAGAAAAATCTGGAGTACGGAATTCCAGTTTCATGCTTTACCGCCACTGCCAAGCAGCGGGTGATAGAGGACATCAGGGAGTACTTCATGGAAAAACTCGATCTCGAGCTCCAGGTCTTTACTTCAAACGCCTCCAGAACCAACCTCAACTACAGCGTAATCAATAAAAACGAGGAGGAAGAAAAATACCAGTCAGCACGGCTTTTGATTGAGTCGAAAAACTGCCCGACCATCGTCTATGTCTCAAGAACGAGAAGGGCCTATAAACTTGCTGAGCGATTGACCCAGGATGGATTTAACGCCAGACCCTACCATGGAAAAATGGATAAGGAGGAGAAGTCGGAAAATCAGGACTCCTTTATCAACGGCGACACCCAAATAATGGTTGCCACCACTGCTTTTGGCATGGGCGTTGACAAAAAGGACGTCGGAATGGTGATTCACTACGACATTTCCGATTCCCTTGAAAATTACGTTCAGGAAGCGGGGCGAGCGGGCAGGGATGAAAATATCGAGGCCGATTGCTACGTCTTGTTCAACGAAGAGGACCTCAACAAACACTTCATTCTTTTGAACCAAACCAAACTCTCCATGGGGGAGATAAACCAGGTTTGGAGAGCGATAAAGAACCTATCCAGATTGCGTTCAACAGTCTCCAACTCCGCCCTGGAAATTGCCAGACAAGCGGGTTGGGATGACAGTGTGGCCGAAATTGAAACCCGGGTAACCACAGCCATTGCGGCACTGGAAAATGCGGGCTATTTAAAACGCGGACAGAACAATCCGAGGATTTTTGCCAACAGTATCCTTTCAAAAAGTACGGAGGAAGCCATTGGCAAAATCGAGGCCTCGGATAAGTTTCAGGGAAAACAGAAGCAACAGGGAATTCGAATCATCAAGAAGCTTTTTTCCAGTAAAAACCGGAAGAGGCCAACCGAGGAGGTCGCTGAATCGCGAGTTGATTACATCAGTGACCATTTGGGAATCGTAAGGGAAGATGTGATAAGGATAATCTACCTGCTGCGCGAAGAGAAAATTCTGGCTGACACAAAGGATTTGACTGCCTTTATCAGGAAAAAGGAAAACAGGAACCGGTCTCTGAAAATCGTTGAATCATTCATCCAACTGGAAAACTTTCTACTCCCAATTATCGATGAGAACGAAAGGACCTATCACATCAAAGAGTTGAACGAAAATGCCAAACTGGATGGCTGCGATGATGCCTCGCCCTACAAGATCAAAACGGTGCTCAATTTTTGGGCGATCAAGAACTGGATAAAACGGCAAAGCCTTTACAACTCCAGAAATCATTTTGCAGCGGTTCTCAGAAATCAGCAGGCCTTGCTTAAAGAGAAAATCGAGAAACGGCATCAACTCGCTAAATTCATCATAGAATATCTTTTTGACAGAAAAGATCCCCACGCCGATGAAAAGAATGACCAAAAGGAAGAAGTGCTGGTAGAGTTTTCTGTTCAGGAACTCAAGGACGCCTACAACAAACAGCAGGATCTTTTTAAGCTCAACATCGATCTTGACGATATTGAAGAGACCCTTTTTTACCTGTCGAGGATTGAAGCACTCAAAATCGAAGGCGGTTTCCTGGTCGTGTACAATCGGCTGACCATTGAGCGGCTCGAACAAAACAACAGAAAGCAATACACACTTGATGACTATCAAAAGTTGAGTGAGTTTTACAGCCACAAGGTCCAGCAAATCCACATTGTCGGTGAGTACGCCCGGAAAATGATAAACGACTACAAAGACGCCCTGCAATTTGTGGAGGACTACTTTCAACTCAACTACCAGTCCTTTCTCAACAAGTATTTCCCGGGAAGCCGCAAGGATGAAATCAAACGCACCCTCACAAATGAGAAATTCAAGAGGCTTTTTGGCGAACTCTCCCCCACCCAGTTGAGAATCATCAATGACAATGAATCCCAGTACATTGTAGTAGCAGCAGGGCCCGGAAGCGGCAAGACCAGAGTCCTGGTCCACAAACTCGCTTCACTGCTTTTGATGGAAGATATAAAACACGAGCAGTTGCTCATGGTCACCTTTTCAAGAGCGGCAGCCACGGAATTCAAGAAGCGTTTGCAAAAAATGATTGGTAACGCAGCCTACTTCGTTGAGATAAAAACCTTCCATTCCTATTGTTTTGATTTACTCGGGAAAATCGGCAGCCTTGAAAAATCGAATACCATTATTAAAAAGGCGATTGAAAAAATCGAAAGCGGGGATGTGGAGCCGGGTCGCATTACAAAAACCGTTATGGTGATCGACGAGGCCCAGGATATGGACGAAAATGAATTTAATCTCATAAGAACCCTGATGAGGGTAAACGATGAAATGAGGGTGATTGCAGTGGGCGACGATGACCAAAACATCTACGAGTTCAGAGGCTCCGATTCCAAATACCTCGAGAAAATTCTAAAGGCAGAGAAATCGACAAAGCACGAACTGGTTGAGAATTTCCGCAGCAAAAGCAACCTGGTGGAGTATACCAATCAGTTCGTAAAGCGCATTGAGCGCCGGCTAAAGCGCACTCCCATAATCCCCAGAAAAACAGACAATGGCAAAATAAAAATGGTCCGGTACCACAGCAACAATCTCATCACCCCGCTTGTGGACGACATGCTCACCACAGACCTCACAGGCACCACCTGCGTACTCACAAAAACCAATTATGACGCCCTCCAGATCACAGGACTGCTTTTGAAAAAGGGCATGCGGGCAAAATTGATACAGTCGAACGACGGCTTCAGTCTGTACAACCTCATGGAAGTCAGGTACTTTTTAAAACAACTGAATCTGGATGAGGATGTATTCATCATTGGGGATAAGGTTTGGGAAAATGCCAAACGACAACTGAAAAATGAGTTTGGCCGCAGTACAAAGCTGGAAATATGCATGAATATCCTCGAGGATTACGAAGCGGTCAATCCAAAGAAGAAATACATATCCGATTTGGAGGTCTTCATCCGA
>SKLY01000079.1 GCA_007121335.1 Saprospiraceae bacterium
ACTGGGATAGAAAATCTGAATTCAGTCTGCAGGCCTCATTTAGAATGGCTGATAGTTTTTCAGCGACCTGCTCGTCTGTGGACTTCTCGAACTTCATGTCAAAAAGCGAGCAAACGCCCTTGAACCAGGTGTTCCCGTCGGGGTCCAATGCATTCCACTTTATATCTGATCCCCGACCCTTTTTCACTTCCAGCTGCTGACCGACCCGCACAGGCAACGCAAATGCAGTGGCACCCCTGAGCACAAAATACTCACCGGTCACCATCAACTTACCCTTTCCGTAGTACGTTTCGATCGCTTTAGTCAATTTGGACCTGTAATTAGGAACATTTCTTGTTGCCGCAAATATATGACATTATTATATGTTAAAAAATTTTATACGGAAAATATGAATAAAATTATGAAAAACTTAGTGGAATAATTTTGCCCCTGAAAAACAAAGAATTACGAATAACAAAAGCCCCTATTTTACAGGCCTGGCACATCGGATATTTTCCAGAAAATTTCGCACTGAATTGAAGGAAATAGTTTGGGACTCAAAATAGAGGGCTGCTTTCTCAGATTCTTCCGGGGAGGCATTGAGGTGGTTTAGAATATTTTCCAGGTGCATTTTCATGTGTCCGTACTGAATACCGGTAGTGATAAGCGAGCGTATGGCGGCAAAATTTTGTGCCAGTCCGGTACAGGCTGCTATTCCCATCAATTCGCGGGCACCCGGATTGCCGAGCATTTCCAACGAACTTTTTGCAAGTGGATGAAGACAGGTCAAACCACCTACAGTTCCAATGGCAAGTGGAATATCGAGGCTGAACCTGAAAACGCCATTTTCCAAACTGCATTTGGTCAAACTTTGGTAACGGCCACTCCGGGAGGCAAAAGCATGGCCGCATGACTCCACTGCCCGGAAATCATTGCCAGTTGCCAAAACCACCGCATCCAGGCCGTTAAAAACTCCTTTGTTGTGGGTGACAGCCCGGTATTTGTCCAATTGCGCAATTTTAACTGCCTTGTGGAATCGATCGGCAAATTCAGTGGCTGTGAGTGAAGATTGGGGGTGGTGAAGGGAGTCCACCGAACACTCCACCCAGGCTCTGGCCAGACAATCCGGGGTGTAATTTGAAAGAATGGCCATTAGAAACTCAGGCTGATCTCCATTTTTCAGGTCATCGCGATTGGCAAAAAGCCATTTCAATCTTTTGAGGCACTCCTCCAGTATGGTGTTGATAAAATTGGCCCCCATGGAATCGCAGGTGTCAAAGGTGAGAACCAGCTGGTAGTAATCGTCTAGTTCCGTGGTTTTATCGGTGAGTTTGATCTCTCTGACCCCCCCGCCTCGCTTTTCCATATTGCGGATAAAGGGCTTGATATGTTGATTCAGGTCATTTTTCAGATCACTGTTGAAAAGTTGTTTTAAAGAGGCGGGGTCTCCACTCCAGAAGAAGTGAATCTGGCCTATTTTTTCCACATCTTTAATCTCGTAGTGAAAACCACCCCTTTGGGCCCAGAATTTAGCGGCACTGGAAGCTGCTGCCACTACCGAGCTTTCTTCGATGACCATGGGGATGCAATAGGTCTTATTGTTGATCAGAAAATTGGGAGCCACACCATAGGGGAGAATGTGGTTGGAGATGGTATTTTCAGAAAAGCCGTCGAAAATGTTTTGCACATCGGGGTCACTCAAGTGAAACATTTCAAAAGTTTCCCTCGCACTTTCAGAATCTCCGAAGAAGTTTTCGCACACCCAGTTCAGTTTTTCCCTTTTGCTGAGTCTCGAAAACCCCCTGATCGATTTATCGTTTTTTCCTTTCATCATTTCTAATGGTCTTCAGCAGGTTAAACCCGCCGTCTAAAAGACTTTGTGGTGCAAAGTTGGCAATTTATTTAATCCGCAAAAAGGCTTTCGCCAAATAATATCCGCGCAGTTGACTAATTACATGCGCCCTGAGGTCCTCGTAATCGCCCGTGGCGTGCTTCAAAAAACCGCTGGCCTGTCCGTAAATGGCGCGAAAATGCGACTTTTGAGAGAAGTAGTATCCGTCCAGATAATCTCTTACCCCACCGGAGACAATCAACTCCCCAACC
Organism: Saprospiraceae bacterium; assembly: GCA_007121335.1. GTDB lineage: Bacteria > Bacteroidota > Bacteroidia > Chitinophagales > Saprospiraceae > PWJY01. The sequence goes on from SKLY01000079.1 coordinate 2,083, forward strand.
CGGCACTTTTCACCGAGTTCTTCTTTCAACTCATTGGAAATTTCAACCATTTCCTCCGCAGTGTGACCGATCTGGGTGAGTGGTGCAAAGGTCTTCATTTTTTGCTCGTCGGATCTGAGCAGTTCCAGTTTGCTGAAATTGGTGCCTCCGTGGGCCCCGAATTCCAGAGCCTGAAGGGGCAGTTGGAGTAATTCTGACATACTGGCCCTGCCGAAGCCCTGCCCCACCTCTTTGACGACAATCCTCAAGCCGGTTTTTTCCACAGCTGAGCTGATAATGTCAAGGGGGCTGAGTTCAAACCGGTCTCCCTCGGGCTGCATGGCCTCCTGAAGTGGATTCACGTGAATGACCAGCCCATCTGCACGCAGCAACTGCACCAGCTCTTCCACCGGGGTCCAATTCCCATTTTTTGCAAAGGGGTGCAATTGGGCGATGCCGAGATTGGCGTAAAAGGGCTGGTCGTCACCAATGGTATCGCGAAAATCAAAATCCGGTAGGCGGGATTTGTCGCCCTCCAGCAGACTTCTGCAGGAACCCAAACCAAAACCCATTCCGAATTCCCGGCAAGCCCTGCAAAGGTTCCGGTTAATGGTTTCTGCCATTTGGGTGCCGCCCGTCATACTGGATACCCAGACAGGCACCCTGAGTTTTTTGCCGGCAAACTCAAAGGGTTCGGCTTCTTCAAAAACCGTGGGATGCGGACTGAGCATAGGTTCGTACCAAAACCTACTGTCGATGGCCGCAGCTTCCTGCCTCGCCTGAAACGCGAGTTCTATATGGTCTTTTTTTCGAGCCTCTGCCAAATCTCCTGAATTTTTATCTTTCTGACGCATTTGGTCTTTTTATTACCAGGTTTCAAACAACCGCCCGGCGAAAATTGATTTACAAATCACCGGATTTTATTTTACAACAATTTCTTTTTGGGGTTGCTTTGCAGGGCGTATTTGTCTAGCTTCTTTTTGTCCTGCTTGTCAATTTTCCCTGCTTTTGCCATAAAAAGATGTTCATTGGAGCTGAAGGTATTGTCCACACCGACTTTATTGGTGATATTCCAGCGGTCGAGTTTATCGCGAACAGGTCCCCTGGCTCCGGTTATATATATTTCCAGGTTTCTCCGTCTCCAATCCAGTATCCAGTCCTGGAGTGCATGAGCAGCAGAACTATCAATTGAGGTGAGCGTGTGGGCATTAAAGACTACCATCCTGAGGTCATCGCCTTTTTGTCTCATCCAATCGTCTATCCGGCTTTTCACAAAATCGAGATTGGCAAAGTAGAGGGGGCCGTCGATGCGGAAAATGAGGATTTCGTCCGACTCCTCCAGATCACTGAATCGCTCGGTATTCCTGTAGAGATTGGTGCCGGGGACCCTTCCGAGTTTCGCCATGTGCGGCACTGAAGCTCTGAATACCACCAGTACGATGGACAGCAAAAGTCCAATTACAATTCCTATTTCGATACCTCCAAAAAGCGTGGACAGGAAGGTGACGATCAACAACACAAAATCCGCCCGGTCCTTTTTCCAAAGTTTTACGGGTTCTCGCACATTGATCAATCCGATAACCGCCACGATAATGACGGCGGCCAGGATGGCATTGGGGAGGTAATAGAAAAGGGAAGTGAAAAAGAAAATGGTGCCGATGACAAGCAAAGCACTGAATATGGCAGACATGCCGGTCCGTCCTCCGGTGTGAGCATTGATGGCGGTGCGGGAGAAACTTCCGGTAACTGGGATCCCCTTGAGAAAACCGGCGGCAAAATTGGCCATTCCCAGTCCCACCAACTCCTTATTGGAGTCCAATTGGTAATTTTTTCGCCGGGATTGAACTGTTTTTGCCACTGCATAGCTCTCCGCAAACCCAATAAGAGTTATAGTTAGTGCGATGGGCAGCAATTGGGCTAATACACCACCCTCCAATGCGGGCAGCGATAATCCTCCAAATCCGGCCTTCACTTCCCCAATCACCTGCACTCCGGAATCCGCCAGGCCCAATGGACCTGCAACCAGTATTCCCAGAACCATGGCAGCAAGCGCACCCGGCATCCCCCTTCTCAGTTTGTAGGCGTATCTGATGGTAATAATGCCTCCGAGACCCACCAGCGCTGTAAGCCAGTGAATATCACTGAAATTTACTACCACATCCAGTAAAATCTCATGAATGCGGTCGCTGGCGGCAATATCGACTCCCAGCAGATGCCGCAATTGGCTCAATCCTATAATCACGGCAGCGGCAGATGTAAAACCGATTATCACCGGATTGGAAAGGAAATTGGAAATGAATCCCATTTTCATCATTCCCATTAGGACCTGAAAAAATCCCACCATAAAGGCCAGAGTAACTGTGTACATCAGATAGTCAGAATAACTTTCCGGCTGTAGGGAACCCACTCCCGATGCAGTTAAAAGGGAGACAATTGCCACAGGTCCTACCGCGAGATGCCTCGAAGTTCCAAATAGTACGTAAATGATCAGTGGGATGGTGGAGGCATAAAGGCCGTGAACAGGCTCCAGACCCGCGAGCATTGCGTATGCCATCCCCTGTGGAACCAGTAATATACCCACAGTCAACCCCGCTATGAGGTCGAATTTCAAGTATCTCGCCTTGTAGTTAACCAACCAATCGATGGAGGGCAGCAAGCCGCTGAGCCACTTGATCATGGGCTTTTTGTTTGATTAAAATGCGCCGTGTGCTATACTACAGCAAAAAACCAAAGCTGTTCAA
>SKLY01000201.1 GCA_007121335.1 Saprospiraceae bacterium
GCATCTTACGCAGGGGAATTCCGGTCCATCGGGAAACAACCTCTGCGATATCGTTGGCAGTAACTTCGTCCTTGGTAAATCTTCGCTCTTCAGGCAGTGCATCCAATTTTTCCTCCGCCACCCTCAACATGGCCTCCTTTTCCTTTAACTCGCCATAGCGGATTTTAGCTACCAATTCGTAGTTACTATCCCTTTCAGCGCGCTGTGCCTGAATTTCCAATTCTTCAATATCCTTTCTAATACTTTGGATGGTATCCACAATTTCCTTCTCATTATTCCAACCTGCTTTTAGCTCATCCAGCTTCTCCCTTGCATTCGCAATCTGTTCGTTGATGGCTTCAATTTGGCGCTTGTTTTTCTCCCTTTTAAAGTGCTCTTTTTCAATCTCGAGCTGTCGAACCTTTCTGTCCCACTCATCGATCACCTCGGGCACGGAATCCAATTCCAATCTGAGTTTGGCAGCAGCCTCATCAATGAGGTCAATGGCCTTGTCGGGCAACTGCCGGTCAGTGATGTAGCGGTCTGATAGTTCCGCAGCGGCAATGAGTGCCTCGTCCAAAATCTCAATTTTGTGATACACCTCATAGCGCTCTTGCAATCCCCTCAAAATGGTAATGGTGTCATCCACGGAGGGCTGACCGATAACCACCTTCTGAAACCGCCTCTCCAGAGCTTTATCGCTCTCGAAATATTTCTGATACTCATCAAGGGTGGTTGCACCTATGGTCCTGAGTTCACCGCGAGCCAAAGCGGGCTTCAGGATGTTGGCAGCATCCATGGCTCCGCCTCCGCCGCCGGCACCGATAAGAGTGTGTATCTCATCAATAAACAGAATAATCCGGCCATCAGAGGAAGTAACCTCCTTAATTACGGCTTTCAACCGCTCCTCAAATTCACCTTTGTACTTGGCTCCGGCTATAAGAGAGGCGAGGTCTAGTGTGTATATTTTTTTATTGCCGAGATTCTCAGGAATATCTCCCTTCACTATGCGCCAGGCAATCCCCTCAATAATCGCGGTTTTTCCGACACCGGCATCTCCAATCAATATGGGGTTGTTCTTTTTCCGTCGGCTCAGTATATGCATGACCCTGCGGATCTCCTCATCTCGCCCAATAATGGGGTCGAGCTTCCCGCTCTCAGCCTGCTCGTTGAGATTGATGGCATATTTATCGAGGGCATTGTACTGATTGTCAGCCTGCTGATCTTTGACCCGGCTTCCCTTTCGCAATTCTCCGATGGCATCCTTCATCTTTTTTTCGGTGGCGCCAGCATCTTTTAGAATGGCTGAGCCCTTGTCGTTACCTTGCAAAATACCGAGAATAATCAATTCGAGGGAAATGTACTCATCCTTAAATTCCTTCATTAGATTTCTCGCGCGATTGAGCGCCTGATTGGAATCATTAGTGAGATACTGCTTATCGCTTCCCTCCACTTTGGGGTAGGACTCTATCGCTTTGTCAACAGCGGTCTTTACCGTTGGATAGTTCACGCCCATTTTGCCTAGCAAAAAGGAAAACACATCCTCTCCTTCCTCCATAATTCCTTTGAGAAGATGGGGTGTATCAACAGTCTGTTGGTTGTATCCCTGCGCAATCTGCTGGGCCTTGAGAATGGCCTCCTGGGATTTTACGGTGAAATTTTCAAATGTCATGGGTGGTAAATTTTTTAATTCCCTACCTGCAAAATTCCAACCACTTGTACAAAAGCCACTTAATGCGGCCATTATGTCAGTGTGTTTCGGATTTTTTGTCAGAAATAGACTAAAAAAGACAGGTGCTTTTCCACTGAGGTAGCCGGAATAAACTTCAGTCAAAATTGCCAATAGGCTGCAAATTCATATTTCGATTCGCAGGGAAATATCCCAGTTCCTCCCGGCAGCAGTCTGATAATATCGTCCGCCAAAAGCGTTGAGGTCATTCCCCAGGCTGTAAATTGTATCAAATACATTGTCCAGTCCTGCTGAAAGAAAAATTTTATCTGCAAAACCCGTCTGGAATCCATAGTTAAACCTCAGACTAAATACGTTCCAGGAGGATTGGAATTCAGTATTTTCATCCGTCAGCGGCAAACGGTCTGAATAGCGGTGTTGAAGATAAAGACTCCCTGAACCAAAGAAACCAACTTTGAGCTCATTAAAGGCGGAGTGAGGAGCGACACCGGTTAGGTAATTGCCACTTAAATCAAATGGTCCAAAAATCTGATCTCTGAAGTAGAAGAAATGTCCGGTATAAGTGTGCTTAAGTTGAATGTCAGAGAGAAAACGATTGTCGGAAGTTCGGAGCAATGGGTAGTTCAGTGAAAATTCCACGCCGAACTGATTCGTTCCACCGGAATTTCGGAACAGTACCACTCCGTCTTCATTGGTAAAGGTAGAAATAGACTCTGACAAGCGGTAGTAGAAGGTCGAAAGGTCCCAATGAACTCCCCTTTGTGGCATTATTCCCCGGTAACCCAATTCGAAATTCAATCCCCGTTCCGCTTCCAAATCTTCATTTAAACTGCCCTCGTTGGTGCGAAATTCGTCCAATGTAGGTGGCGAAAATCCCGCACTAACTGATGCAAACATAGATGATGTCTCATTGAATTTGTAAGAGGCAGCAATCCGCGGCACCCATTCAGCTTGAAAATTTCTGGAAACTGCAAAGGGCGTTCCGGTTAGATTATCCACATTGCGGTCCACTTTGTAACCCACTGTATTTCGACTCAAACCCAGGGTCAACAACCAGTCACTACTCAATTCAGCCTCTGCCTGGGTGAAGAAAAAATAATTCCTGGTCCTGATGTCGTCGGCAAACCGCATGGTGTCGCGGACGCCTTCTTTATTGCCAAAATTCCTGGCCGAAACCCTTCCCTGTTGAAATTCAGCACCCAGGACCAACCTCAACGGCAGACCGGCCAGGACAGCATCTTTCCTAAAAACAGTGCGACCTCCGTAATCAGTACCCAAATCTTTTTTGTAATCGAGGATAAAGGGGTGGTCAAAATCCGTATTGGAGAGGAAAACAGAGCTGGAATTGGTAACATTGTTGCCCAAATTGCGCTCTATGGTGAAGCCAGTTAAAAGGGTGCGCTGCCGGATTGAGGAGTTTTGCTCTATACTGCCGGGACGAGACTGATACGGATCCTCTTTGAACTGCCCTAGAGTCAAACCACCGGGGATTTGATAAAAAAGGTCGGAATACAGAACATGAAAGCCCACCGGTTGATCGGCTGTGGGAAACCATCTGCCCGAAAAATTAAATACGGTGCGCTCCGTGCGGCTGTGTTCGCGGTGTCCATCGGATCGAAAATGATGAAGCCCCGCCGTGTATTGCATATCATCGGTAGCTCCGGACTTTTTCAAGCCCAGTCGATACATGTCAAATGAACCTGTGGCAGTTTGAGCAGTCAACCGGGACTCCTCATCTGAAAGGCGATTACTGAATTTTAATACGCCTCCATTTCCGGCACCGTAAATACTTCCAGCCGGCCCCTTCAGAATTTCGATTTGATCGGTTACAGCCACATCCAGTATATTGAGTGCTGTGGTCCCGTCGGCCAGTGTCAGTGGGAGATCGTTCCAGTAAACCTTAACATTTCGAACACCAAAGGGAGCGCGAAGAGAACTACCCCTCACCGACACCCTGTAGCTCGAAGGTGCACGTTGTTCAAGTCGCACCCCCGGCCTGGAATTGATGGCTTCATTCAAGCTCCTGCTTCCAAACGCCTCAAAATCTGCCGGACCCAACCGCTCTATCCCAGCAGCTTGTTGCAACAGCGGCCGATCACTCTCAAAGGCCCTTATCTCCACTTCGGGTAAATATTCTCCACTTATTGGTTGTATGGTATCTTTAGCAGTTGTTGATGCATTTAAAAGGGAAGATGCATGAACGATATGATTAAAAGAAAACAGCAGAAAAAAAACCGGCAAAACCAACCTGGCTTTACTGATGAAGATGCATTGTAGTCCTTTTCTCATGGTTCGAAGTAATTTTTTCAGTCGTAAACTGATAGCATAATGCCAGAAGCTGGAAAGGGTTTAGCAGTCAGCTATTGAAAAAATCAAATAGGCATGAGGCTTTCTGTACACTGAGTCGGGGAGACCGGATTTAAACCATCGGCCTTTGTGTCCCGAACGCAGCAGACTCACCGTAATGATCTACAGCGCGATATGCTTTTGGCAATCAAGTACAAGGTCTGAGAAGGCGAAGGAAATTAGCAGTTTTTTCGCTTGAAAGGCCAACGAAACTAATCTACATTCTGTAAACCAGGGCATTGATATTCATTCCGGCACCCACGGAAGCAAGTACGACAATTTGGCCTTCCTCCAACTGGTGATTCTCAAGTTCGCCTCGCAGTATGAGATCCAGGAGGGTTGGTATTGTAGCAACCGAGGAATTTCCGAGCCAGGAGATGGTCATTGGCATAATGTGGTCCGGGACATTTTTTTCACCGTACAGTTTATAGAGCCTTTTGAGGATGGCCTCATCCATTTTGCCGTTGGCCTGATGAATCAACAGTTTGGATACATCCCCAATTGGAATTTCGCATTTGTCAAGACAGTCTTTAATGGCCTGCGGTACATAAGTCAGGGCGTACTGGTACAATTTCCGACCGTTCATTTTCAGGTAAATATTGCCCTCGTTGAGACCATTGGGGTGATAGGAGGCACCCATGTGCAGCATTTGTGAGTACTGATGGGCATCGGACCGTGCCGAGTGCCCGAGAATCCCTTTGGGTTCTGTACTGATTTCTCCCTGGAGGACCACGGCTCCCGCTCCATCGGAGTAAATCATGCTATCGCGGTCGTGCGGATCAGAAACCCTTGACAAAACTTCGGCACCTATTACCAGTACTTTATTAAAGTCACCCGAGCGAATCAGGTAATCTGCCTGAACCACTGCCTGAAGCCACCCCGGACATCCAAATGCAATGTCGTAGCAAACACTTCCCGGGTTTTCAATACCAAGTCTGCTCTTTACACGAGATGCCAAACTGGGAACAAAATCCGAGCGATTACTGCCCTTTTTTACATCTCCAAAATTGTGTGCGAAGATAATGTGATCCAATTCCTCGCCCGAAATACCTGCCGATTCAATAGCGCGTTTTGCGGCTTCAAAGCCGAGATCGCTGGTCACCATTTCGTCCCCGGCATACCGCCGCTCATCGATGGTGGTGATTTGCTGAAATTTTTCTACAATCTCACTGTTCGTCTTGTCGTATTTGCCACCGCTTTCATCCAAAAACTCCCTGTTCAGAAACTCTTCATTCTTCACCACTATATGCGGGACAAAACTCCCGGTTCCAATAATTCTGCTGTAGGTTCTCTTACTCATCTGTACAATTTATAATGATCATCTGCATTCTTTTTGATTCCCGGCACAAAGAACGCCACTCCCTTAGATAACATTACATTCACTTGAATTGATCCTAAACAATTAACATCATACACACACATTAATTCAAATAAACCAACCAATTCGCGGACAAAAGGATCACATTCCCCTTAGAGCACAGGCTAAGTTATAAAAATTGCCACATAGTGTTACCGTTTTTTTGTACCATTATTATCTTTGTAGGAAAGATAAAAGGTATTCATGAAGCTTTGGTTATTAATTCTTGCTGTTGGTGCTTTCACTATTCTCCTTTCATGTGTGGCAGAAAAGCCGGAAGAAAGTCCCAAAATAACCACCACTGTTCAAAGTCCCAACGAGGATTCAGAACTAGCTTTACTGATGCGTTTTATGTACGATGATATGTACCGCGTCAAATCCGAGCTGGAAGCGGGTAAAAGAGCCAGTCTCGAGCACGACCCAAAGGAAATGTTTACAGCGGAACCAACAGATTCAGCCCAGGTTTCAACCGAGTCTTACAAAGCTTTCGGTCAGGCCTACATAGCAGCTTACAATACTTTCCACCAGGCAGAGCAAGCCAATTTAAAAGAGCACTTTGAAGTATTAGTGCATAGCTGCATGACCTGCCACCAAACAACTTGCCCCGGGCCCATGAGAAGAATTCAAAATCTCTATTTTGATAATTAGTTCTAATCTCCTACCCTGGAGTCAGGTTTTCCCTTTCAGCATGGGGACGAATCGGAAAAGTCCGTGAGAAGTTCGGGAAAAACTGCCATCTTCATTTCTCCTGTACCTGTACATTTTCTGAGTGCTTTTTGCCTTGCCGAGAGGGATAACAGCCAGACCACCAATCTTCAATTGACGGAGTAAATTCACAGGAGTTTCGTGGGCTGCGGCCGTAACCAATATTCTATCGAATGGTCCGTGATCGGGAAGTCCCTCCCATCCGTCCCCGTAGAAAACCTGAACCTGGGGGTATCCGGCCCTTTCCAAATTAGCAATTGCAGTGTCTCTCAGTTTAGAAAACCTTTCAATGGAGTAAACTTCGGCCCCAAGTTCTGCGAGAATGGCCGATTGGTAGCCACTGCCGGTTCCGATTTCCAGTACTCTGTGACCCGGTTCAAGTTCCAACAAGTCGGTTTGAATAGCAACAGTATAAGGCTGAGAGATAGTTTGGTCACAATCGATTTGAAAGGCCTGATCCCTATATGCCCACTCTTCAAAGCCTTTAGAGATGAAGAGATGGCGAGGCACTTTTCCAAAAGCTTCGAGAATACGCGGATCTTTGATTCCCTTGTTTTTGAGGTCTTCCACCATTCTCCGGCGCTGGCCCCTCATGAGGTAATTGTCCCCTTTCATTTGGTCCATTCAGTAAGAATTTAAAGGTCGAATATACGAAAAAAGGGATGAAACAGGGCAGTATCAAAAGGAAAAAGGCATGAATTTTTGACGATCCATGCCCCTTGTGCCTGTTGATTAATTTCAGATAGGTAATTTTTATTCCTCAGCTGTCTCCTCAGTTGCAGCCTCTTCTCCTTCAGCAGCCGCCTCTTCTTTACCTTCTCCCTCTCTGGCCTCTTTGGATGCTGCGGACTTGAGTGCTCTTGGCACTTCAACTGAAACAATGGGAATTCCCGTTGCATTCATGATTTCCACACCCTCGGGCACATCAATGTCCCTGACACGAAGTGCAGATCCCAATTTCAATCCGGAAACATCCACAAATACTTCATCCACGAGGAATTCGGGATTGGTTTTGATCTTAACCTTACGCAACAATTGCTGCAATTTACCACCTTCCTTCACACCCGGAGAAACTCCTTTGATTCTGAGGGGTATTTGCACCTTAATGTTGACACCGTCCACCATTTTGAGGAAGTCTGCGTGCATAATTTGTTCCGTTACAGGGTGGAACTGTATATCCTTAAGTATGCACTTGTGGGTTTTTCCATCTATATTGAGCTCAGCAAGTTTGAATGCGGGATTGTAAACAAGGTCTTTGAAATCCTTTTCCCTGCAAACTACCGAGAGAGTTTGATCACCTCCGTATATCACGCAGGGAACCAACTTCTCTTTTCTGAGTCTTCTGGCTGCACTTTTTCCAGTGTTTTCTCGCTTTTTGGCCTCTATGGCTACCGTTTCCATGCCTTTAAAATTTAGCTGTTTTCAAAAGGACTGCAAAGATAGGCAAAATCCCTGATTAATAGCCAAGTATTTGATTGAAATATTTTTTGACTCAGGCGATTAAGCCAACCAGCCGTACATCTGAAATAATCTACTCTATAAACAATGCTGATATAGAGCGGTGTTCGTGGGTATTTCTAATGGCTTTTGAAAACAGCTTTGCCACGCTGAGAACCGATATTTTGTCCAGTTTCTTTTTCAGCGGTATAGTATCTGTCACAATGAGTTCGTCTATATCAGATTGCTCGATGTTTTCATAGGCATTTCCGGAAAGGACCGGATGGGTGCAGATGGCTTTTACAGAGGCAGCACCTTTGTCCATCAGTGCTTTGGCAGCTTTGCAAAGTGTTCCCGCAGTATCGACAATGTCGTCCACCATGATGACCTCAGCGTCTTTTACATCTCCAATCACAATGATCTCAGCCACCTCATTGGCCCTTTCTCTCCGCTTGTCACAAATCACCAGGTCGCAGCCGAAATACTTGGCAAATTGTCGGGCTCTTTTTACTCCGCCGACATCCGGAGAAGCGAATTTCACCCTTGACAAATCCCGCTTGCTGAGGTAGGGCACGAATATGGCATTGCTCTTCAAGTGGTCAACAGGTATGTCAAAAAATCCCTGTATTTGGTCTGCATGAAAATCAAGTGTCATCACTCTGTCCGCTCCGGCAGCCTGCAAAAGATTGGCGATGAGTTTGGCCGATATCGGCACCCTGGCTTTGTCCTTCCTATCCTGTCGCGCATAACCAAAATAAGGCATCACAGCTGTAATGTAGCTGGCAGAGGCCCGTTTTGCGGTATCGATCATCAAAAGCAACTCCATCAGATTGTCCGTGGGAGAAAAAGTACTCTGAATGAGAAAGGTGTAAGCCCCCCTGACGGACTCTCTTATTTCTGTCTGCATTTCACCATCGCTGAACCTGTGGAGTTTGATATCTCCGGGAGCACCTCCGTAGTGGTGAATTATCTTATCTGCGAGGTATTGAGAACCGGAGCCGGAGAAGAGCTTAATTTCCATAAGGACCAATGCAATTTCAACATATTAAAAGATGGCAACAAAAGTAATCAAAAAGTAACACTCCACCGGAAAAAGCCAATATTTTCACCCGATAAAATGCCGTTGGTCGGCAAATGTGGTTAGTTTGTAAAAAAGATGGTCTCCTGTAATCAATTAACACCAAAAGTCCATTATATTTATGCCTTGTGAAAAAAGGTAAGCAGCTTCATCAATTAACCATTACTTGAAAAACGCATACTTATGGGATTTTCGGGACTTGAAGAGTGGTGGCTGGCACTGGAAACAGAGCCCAGAATATTCTTTATCATAGCTGCTGTAGCCTCCGTGTTTTTCATTCTGCTTTTTATCGTTAGCCTGTTAGGTCTGGATGCGGATACGGATATAGATGGTGACATGGATACTGACCTGGGAGAAGTGGGGGATTTCTCCGTGTTATCTGTCCGTGGTGTGGTGGCCTTTTTCACTTTTTTCGGATGGGGAGGTTTTCTAATCTTAAATTCAGGTGGCAGCTTGCTACTCGCATTGGGATTTTCACTCTTTGCCGGACTGGCAGCCCTCTATATAGTAGGATACTTGCTCTACGTATTTAACAATTTGACCGAAACCGGCAATTGGGATATCCGCAATGCACTCTACCAGGAGGGAGAAGTTTATTTGCCCATTGGCGGTGATAAAGAGCCCGGGCGGGTGAATGTAATAGTAGGCGGAGTGCTGCGCGAATTGGAAGCTGTTTCTGTTGATTCAGAACCCATCAATACAGGCTCTCTGGTCTCTATAGTAGGGATTAGAGACGACGGCACATTGGTAGTCGAAGTCATTGAACAAATAGAAGAACCTTAATAAAAAAATTTAGCCATGGTACAATCATCTTTAATTATTATTGCAGGTCTCGTTTTTCTGGTACTGCTCATGCTGCTTTATGCCGTCACACGCTACAAGCGGTGTCCGAGTGATAAAATCCTGGTTATATACGGAAGAACAGGGGCGGGCTCGGCCAAGTGTTTGGCCGGTGGTGCAGCCTTTGTCTGGCCGGTTATTCAGGACTATCAATTTCTCGACCTGACTCCCATTTCCATTGATGTCAATCTGCGGGGTGCACTGAGTAAACAAAACATACGGGTGAATGTCCCCTCCCGGTTCACTGTGGCCGTTTCCAACGATGCAAGTATTATGACCAATGCGGCTGAACGCTTGTTGGGAAAATCTAGAACAGAAATTGCCGACTTGTCAAAGGACATCATTTTTGGACAATTGAGGCTGGTGGTTGCGACCATGGATATCGAGGAGATAAACAGCGACCGCGATAAGTTTCTCTCCAATGTGACCAGTAATGTAGGATCGGAACTGAAAAAAATCGGACTTGCCCTCATCAACGTGAATGTCACCGACATCGAAGATGAGTCCAAATACATCGAGGCGCTCGGTAAAGAGGCCGCCGCTCACGCTATCAACGAGGCACGAGTACGCGTGGCAGAAAGAGAAAGAGAGGGTTCCATCGGTGAGGCAGAAGCCAAAAGGGACCAGCGGGTCAAAGTGGCCAATGCAGAAGCAGACGCGGTATCGGGTGAGGCGGAAGCCAAAAAAGAGGAACGAGTGCGGGTAGCAGAGGCAAACGCAAGGTCTATCGAAGGCGAAAACCGCTCTCAGGTAAGTATTGCAAAATCTGACTCTGAGAGACGTAAAAAGGAAGCAGAAGCCAACAACCAGGCACTTGCCTCCGAAAAAGTAGAAGAGGCCAGGGCACTCGAAATTGCCTACCAGGCAGAGCAAAAAGCCGAAAAATCCAGGGCCGACAGAGAACGAGCAAGTCTGGCAGCAGACACCATCGTCAAGGCTGAAATCGCCAAGCGAAAAGCGGAAATTGACGCCGAAGCCATGGCAGAAACCATCCGCAGAAAAGCTAAGGGTGAAGCTGATGCCATCTACATGAAAAAAGAAGCCGAAGCAAGGGGAATGTATGAATTGCTAACCAAGCAGGCCGATGGATTTGAAAAAATTGTCAAAGCCTCAGGTGGCGGACCACGCGATGCGGTATTAATGATGATTGCAGATAAACTCGAGGACCTCGTCAAAACCCAGGTGGACGCCATCAAAAACATCAAGATCGACAAGGTCACTGTCTGGGAAGGAGGCAACCAAAACGATGGTGAAGCCAACTCCACCAGCAAGTTCATCAGCGGCCTTTACAAATCGGTTCCTCCAATGAGTGACCTTTTCAATATGGCTGGAATGGACCTTCCCGGCTACCTTGGCAAAGCCAATAAGGGGGATGAGGATATCATCCGCGAACTGCCCGTCAAGGCAAAAAAGGAAGATGAAAGTCGTGATGCGAAAGAAGATGATAAGAGTAAAAAGGACGACAGTAATTCAGGCAAAAAAGAGTGATGCAGCCCGGTGATTAATTGCGCAGATTGAAACAGTCTGCAGTGGGGATTGTTAGAGACCAATCACCTGTTAATTATTTGGATTGGGCCAAAGAGAAAATATACTGGGTTTTGCACTGCTGTTCATCCTTGGACTGACCTGGGGGTCATCTTATATCCTCATAAAAAAAGGCCTGATAGCTTTTTCTCCTCTGCAAGTGGCCATGTTGAGGTTTGGCCTTTCAGGTCTGGCATTTGCGCCACTTGCATTCAGGTATTTTTTCAAGCTATCGGCCACCGAAATTTGGCGACTGGTTTTTGTCGGTCTGTTGGGGAGTGGACTGCCGGCAATTCTTTTTGCTTTGGCCCAAACCCGCATAAGCAGTTCGGCTGCCGGCATCCTCAGTTCTTTTACCCCATTGGCTACCTATTTTTTCGGACTGCTATTTTTCGGATTGGTTTTTTACCGCCGTAAATTCACAGGGGTGATAATCGGGCTGGCAGGGGCTATACTACTTATAGTCCAAAGCAACAACGGGGAACAAAGTGGCGATGTCTGGTACGGGGCACTTGTGCTGCTGGCCACCATTTGCTACGCTCTCAACGGAAACCTGATCAAGCACTATTTCCAAAATCACTCCCCTTTTCTAATTGCCACCATGAGTTTTTCACTAACGGGCTTTCCGGTCTTTGTGCTGCTCTTTGCCACCGATTTTACGGAAGTGCTGGCAACCCATCCACAGGGCTGGTCCTCGCTGGGCTACCTGGCCATCCTGGCTTTCGTAGGAACAGTGGCAGCATCGATTGTATTTTTCAAACTCGTACAGATAACCGATGCACTTTTTGCCTCCTCAGTCAGTTATTTGGTACCGCTTTTCGCCGTATTCTGGGGTGTGGTTGACGGGGAAAACATTCACCTTTTTGACCTGGTTGGCATGCTGCTGATACTCGCCGGGATTTACTTTTCAAGAAGTCAAAAACCAACAGTTGAAACAGTACCCAAATAGTATTTCAAAATCCCATTTTCACTCTTTCACCAAAAAAATATCAATCCACAATTCTTCTCACTCCGGGACGAGGATATTATTTCATCCAAAATCAGCTAAGCAGGCCGATTTCAATCCCCTGTAATTGAACAATCATCCTGTTCCGGTTTTGTATTCTCAAGTAAAATGCCGCGAAATGGACCGAATAAAAAAATGGTTTGGAGCCGGGGAAAAGAAGTCGGAAGAAGCCGGACAAGCCTATAAAAGTGAGCTGGAAGACGACATCGTCAATCGCGATGATTTCCTCAAATGGTCAGATAAAAAAGGTATCCTGGCTGACTTCCTTAAGGACCTGAGGACTGAATACGGCAAATATCTGACAGAGTCTGAGGAGCACGAAGAGTGGGTGGATTTTCTCAGAAGTCAGGGAGCAGATGGGTTCATGGTTCATACGCAAAAATACCCCGGAACCCTGTCCAAATGGATATATTTGGCAGAATACCTCAAAGACCAGACGATGAGCTGGGGCTATAAACTATACTCCTCCGAAGAAGGCTCTGATGGCGGCGATGCCCCGGTCACTTATTTGAGATACTACTTTAAACCACCGATTAAAAACAAGCTTTCCAAACCCATTGACCAAATTTTTGGCAACATCACCATCGAGCTGAAAATGAGTGACGGCAATTCCGAATCACTGAAATACCAGGCACTCCACTACAGCGACCGAAACTATCAGCCACCGAGAAATATCGGCCTTTTGTATGAGAGTATTTTTGAGCAGGAGTGAGGTACAGTTAATTGATGAGTCCACTCCAAAAACCTCTTTTTATTACAAATGGCTGCAAAGGCCAATTTCTTCGCCCCCTCCCCAAAGCATAGCCTGCCCCCCCAAAGCATTGGGGGGGCGGGAGGACAAGAAAGCTATGGGGGTCTTTCCTCAACGTAGCTAAGGCTACGACTGAGGGCTACCCACCCGCTTCGCGGTTCAATCGCTTGAATGTCCCCCGGACGTTCACTCCCTAAACGGGGGATCGGTCTTTCACCTTCTTCCTCGATCTTGAATTTTTCGCTCATTTTCATGCACAAATTGGTTTTCGGAGTGGACTCATTTATTTGTGTTAACGTAATGTTAAATTTTTGGGGGGGGAATTTTTCTTGTAAACCTTCCGTTGCACACATGAAACTTTACAAAAACATAAAATTTGAGTGGTGAAATTAACAACCTTATTTACGTCAATTTACTTCTTAGTAGTTATTTCGTTAGGATTTCTTTATCATCCTAATAATTTTGAATCAAATACAATTACTTCATATATTTCTTCAGCAGAAGGTTCAATTGAATCCAACAAAGAGGCACATTATTTTTTACCGCGATTTACGTTGGTTCAATATAATTGTACGGCAAGTGTATTTGCCTATTGTTGTTGCCATTGTGTTGGAGACGCACCCTGCTCAATGACATGTTATGAAGCACCAGGGAATTTTTTTGCGTGCCATTTTGGTGGAGGATTTGAATGCTCACCCTCTAGCTTAGGATTATGTGTAGTAAACCCTGGTCAGGAATGTATGGGGGAAAGTTGTTGCAGGCCGTGTTGGGGACCTTAAACTTACTTAAACTGTCTGATAATTATTTTTATACTTTTTCAAATCATTAATTATGAACTTGTTGTACAATACTTCTGGTTTGCTTAGGCAAAAATCACTTTACATAATTGGTTTGATTGGTTTTGGTGGTTTATTATTCTACACCATTCCCTCGTATTATTATTCACAATTTGGAGAATCTCAATCCCCGGTAGAATTGGATGAACGCAATTTATCCGAAATTTGGGACTTTAGCATTGAAACCGATGGTGTGAATTTATTTTATGACACCCTTTTATTAACACCACTTCAACCAAATCCCTATTCTAATCTTAATCGGGTCTTTAAACAAGAAGTGATTAATGAAAATCTCTATATGATGACCGAAGAAATGCCCGGGCAGGTTTTTAAGTATGGAACAGATGGAACTTTCAAAGGGGTGATTGGAAGTACTAATTCTCAAGGTATGTCACGTAACTTTACATTCGACATATGCCCTGAAAGCGGGAATATAATTATTGCAAATACCTTAGATTCGACCATCAAAATTTATTCTCCTAAAGGGGAATTGCTCCGGAAAAAAGAGCCTGATTTCTTCTTCATAGACTTCAAATACTTTAGCAGCACATCTAATTTCCTATTCCTTATCATTCAACCTGATCCCGGTTTTTCAATAAGCCAGCACCATAAACTCTACCTGGCAGATAGCAATATTACTATAATTGATAGTTTGTTTCCGTTTACTCCAAATCAATTGCATAAAGAACTCGGAGTATCCAGATCACTTAAGCAAAACCCAAATAAAGCCAATAAAGTATTTTTTGCAGACATGCTTCTGGGTGAAATTTATGAGATAGATGACAACGGCAATAAAACCTTAGCTTATAAAGTGGAGGATGGTATTGAAAACAGGGCAGATTCTTTAAGTGCCTTAAACCCCAATAACCTTAATAATCAAGATGTTAATAATAATCTTAAGTTCTATTCCATATTCGATTATCACCCTGGAAGTAATTTATTAGCGGTAGCTAAAACTAGCCTTGAGGGTCCCCGAAAAAACCTGATTTTTTCAAAGGATCACGGTACCGGATTAAAATTTGCCAGAGGAATTCGTTCGACGGGACCCTTTTTGGAAGGCCATCCCTTTATGTTTCACTTTGGTATTATTGACTTTATGAAAGACGATACGATAGGAACTATTATATCACCTGATTTGTGGAGTTTTATGAAGCCAACACTAACAGATCCTTCGATTGTTTTGGATCATACGATCCATTTGCCAGATTCTATTGAATATCCAATCCTGAAAATGGCAGTTTTAAAGGAAAGTTTCTTCGATGAAGAAGCATTGTCCTATTCCCGTTTAATTGATAAAAGTGAGTCAAGTAATAATGATTCGGGACAGAAATCCGATTACTTTTTGTATCCTAATCCAACAACAGGATTTGTACAAGTAGGAACCCATTCTTCCCAGAACAAGGAGGATTTAAGAAATATGACAGTAAAAATCTTTAATATTAATGGAGAGTTACTTGGAGAGTTTCCAGCAGAGAGCAAAATTGATTTAAGACAATTGGCAATTAGGACCGGAACCTATTTATTCTCTTTAGAAAATGAACTGGGTGAGCAAATTACTTCCAGGCCATTTTTATATCACTATTGAGTCAACCTTTCATTATTAATGAAAAAACGCTCGATGTGACATATTAATCATGGCTACTGGTACTTTAAATTTTTCCGTCCTTAATATATACAACCAAAAAACAATTCCCGGGCCATTAAGGCAAGAAAGCCACAACACGAAGCGGCGCACCACTGCCGCCCCTGATTGTCCTAGGTAAAGCCATAATCCAGAATCCCTCTGGCGGGAGTTCGTCCAGGTAGGCGAGGTTTTCATAGGCTGTCACGCCCTGGGCAAACAAAATGCGATGGGTCATAAAGCCTTTCGATTTCCCGTAATCGATGCCTGAGGTGTCGAGACCAACGGCTTTTATATCTCTGTTTTCAACCAACCAGGTGGCTGCATGGGGGTGTATGCCCGGAAAGGATAGATTGTCAACACCTTCCTGTCTGCTGAGGTCGGTTCCGGTATACGCCAATTTGTCGGGATAAAACTTCCAAAATCTAGTGTTGAAAAGTACGATGGCACCATGTGGTATGCGTCCGTGTTCCTCCTCCCATGCCTGCAAATCACCGACCGTTATTTGATAATCTCGATCACTGGCCGCCTGGGATTTTACATCCACTAAAATTCCCGGCCCGTTTAGTTGGTCTATTCCGATTTGATCTACCGTTTTGCCATTTTCTGCAAAATGAATGGGCGCATCAAAATGGGTTTCTCCGTGCTCTTCGGCTGCAAAGTGAAAGGAAGAATAGTAATAACCCCCTTCGGTAATTCCGTCAAAAACAGTGTCGTGAGAAAAGGGAATATTGGTAGGCCAATAGATCGACTCCTCGTCAAAAGCCCAGGTCAGATCAATCCA
>SKLY01000164.1 GCA_007121335.1 Saprospiraceae bacterium
CATCCTGTGGGCGGCCTTCATTGAACTCCCTCATCCATTCAGCCAGCTCTTCCACCTCGGTATTTCCCCACATCCATTCGGGCCATCTGTCAAGCTCCCTAAGCACTTCCCTTGCTGATCCGGCAGCACCGGGCAGCCCCTTAACGTATTTATTGAGTTCAAAAAGGGAGGCCCAATCTCCTTCCACGGCGATAAAGTTAAACCCCTTTTCCTCAATCAGTTTTTTGGACAACATTGCGCGTCTGTTGTAGAATTCCGCCGTTCCGTGGCTGGCTTCTCCCATCAGTACGAGTCGCTTGCCGTCCGTTTGCCCGACTATCTTTTCGGCTGCTCCATTGTCCGCTGGCGTTATTTTTTCAACCAGGTGTTCATAGAGTGGCATGCGGTTCTCTTCAATATCCGGTTGATGCTGTGCCTGGCAACTTGTCCAGAGAAAAATGGTCAAAATCAATGCGATTGCCTTCATGTCGTTGGTATTTGCTTGTTTGAGTTTTCCGGGCTTTTCAAAAATCCAGGAATGTTCCTATCAAAACCACAAGATACGAAAGGGCGGATTACTGGCAAAATGGGAAGAGAGCTAGGGCGTTTGGCTGGGTTTTGGTCCCTCTTCCTGTTTAAATTGCCCATTGCCACTTTTTGCTCCCGATGGCCTGCTTTATATATCACAGATTGTTATTCATTGATTTTATAACCACAATTCATCCCTATGGGATTTGTGGTTTTCGTATGTAGTGTTTTTTATCTGTAGATACGCACGGCCGTGCGTACTGAAATCTCAACAACCATAATTCCATCCCTACGGGATTTTTGTCGATCCCATAAAACTAAGTCTGGGGAAGGACAAATTCGTGTAATCAGTGTAATCCTTTTAATCCGTGATTCAGACAATTTTGATTGGATTCACACGGATACCACAGCATTAAGGTGAAAAAAGAAAGGCTTTTACCTGGCGAGCCTAAAATTACTGACAAAAAAATGTTCAAACTATTCATTCATACGAAATAATAGATATAATTTTGCAAATATTATCAAACGATCCCGCAATGCGGGTGGATTTTTTAACCAATAAGCCAAACAAAGCGATGACCTATTCCCGATTTACTGCACTTGAACAAATTGCAGCACGCAACACCCATTTCAATGATGAGTTAGATGTGCCGGTCGGCAGGATATCCGAATTTTTCGGACAAAATGTTTTCAACGAACAGACCATAAAAAAATACCTGACCCGGGATTTGTACGATGAGTTGAGCAAAACCATACACGGAGGGGAGGAATTGGATCAATCGCAGCTGAGGATAATTGCCAATGCGATGAAAAAGTGGGCCATGGACAAGGGAGCTACTCATTATGCTCACTGGTTTCAGCCACTCACCGGGAAGACCGCCGAAAAACACGACTCCTTTTTCACCCTGGACAGCGACGACAACCCTATTGAAGAGTTTAGTGTGAATGCTCTGACGCAGCAGGAACCGGATGGATCCAGTTTTCCGGGAGGAGGCCTTCGCTCCACTTTTGAAGCCAGGGGATACACTGCCTGGGACCCCACCTCACCCGCTTTTATTCTGGAAGTGGGCAAGGGTAAGACACTCTGCATCCCGACCATATTTGTCACCTATAGCGGTGATTCGATGGACTACAAGTTACCCCTTTTGAAATCTGCTTCTTTTCTCGAGAATGCTGCAAAGGAGGTGTGCCAGTACTTCGATCCCAATATCACTTCGGTGAAGACCACCCTGGGCTGGGAACAGGAGTACTTCCTGGTGGATGAAGCTACCTTTTTTGCGCGACCGGATTTGATTCTCTGCGGCAGGACACTGGTCGGAAAGTATGCGGCCAAGGGACAGCAGCTCGATGACCACTATTTTGGTTCGATTCCGGAGCGTGTTTATAAATACATGCGCGATTTGGAGAATGAATGCCACAAACTCGGCATTCCGGTGAGAACCCGCCACAATGAGGTAGGACCGGGCCAGTACGAACTTGCTCCCATGTACGAGGAGGTAAATGTGGCCGTAGATCACAACCAGTTGCTCATGGATCTCATGGACCGGGTAGCGAGAAAACACAAATTGCGTGTGTTGCTGCACGAAAAGCCCTTTGAGGGCGTCAATGGTTCCGGAAAGCACAACAACTGGTCAATGTCCACCAATACGGGCAAAAACCTGCTCTCTCCAGGTAAAAAACCGGGGCGCAATCTTCGCTTCCTGACCTTTTTTGTCTCAACTATCAGAGCGGTGTGGGAACATGCAGATCTGCTGCGCGCCAGTGTCGCATCTGCCGGAAACGATCACCGTTTGGGTGCCAATGAGGCCCCGCCGGCTATAGTCTCGGTCTTTATCGGCTCCACTTTAAAAAAGGTGCTGGACAACATTGAAAACGACATTGAAGCCGATGAAAAAGGGGTGCAAACGGTGCTCAGCCTGTTGAAAAAAGTACCCAATCTCGAATTGGACAATACGGACCGAAACAGAACCTCTCCCTTCGCTTTTACGGGCAATAAGTTTGAAGTGAGAATGGTGGGTTCTACCCGTAATTGCGCGGCGCCGATGACCGTACTCAACACCATCGTGGGCAGCCAGCTCAATAACTTCCGCAAAGCTGTGGACAGTGCGGTGGAGGAGGGAATGGACAGAGATTCTGCCATCCTTCAGGAAATCAAGAAGTACATCCGGGAGAGCAGACCGATATTGTTCGAAGGAGATGGATACAGCGATGAGTGGAAAGAGGAGGCGCGAAAAAGGGGATTGAATGATCTCGAATCCACTCCTGATGCGCTGCCCGTTTATACGCGACCGTCAACCGTCTCCCTTTTTGAGGAAAACAATATCCTCACCGAAAGGGAATTGAACGCCCACCAGGAGGTGATGCTGGAAAACTACAGCCTCAATCTGCAAATAGAATCAAGGGCACTGGGCGAGATGATCTACAATCAAATTCTCCCCGCCGCTCTAAAATATCAAACCGCCGTTGCGGAAAACTTCAAGAGTCTGACCGAAATGGGTATCGATGGGGAGCAATTGACTGCTCAGCGGGATATACTGGAGCGACTGAATAACTGCATCCAAAAGGTCGCCCGTGAGGTGAAAGAAATGACCGAGAAAAGACGGTCGGCCAACCGGATTGGCGACCCTAAATTGAGGGCTGAGGCATATTGCAGAGAAATTAAACCACTTCTGAACTCGATTCGAATTTGCTCCGACAGACTGGAATACCTGATCGATGACAAAGAGTGGCCGCTGGCAAAATACCGGGAGTTGATGTTTATAAAATAATAAAACCCTCGTCCTTTAGAGGATTGAGTACAAAGTTAGGAAATGGCCCACCAAAGGGTTGGGGGCTAGGGGCTAGCGGACATGTTATAAACCAATTCCGGTGTAGGGACGCAATGCCTTGCGTCCGCTACATGGTCCTATTTTGTCGCATAAGACGTTTTTGTGACAGTACAAAGTTCGGAAAGTAGAAAGTACAAAGTGGTGAAATGACGGATAGGGTTAATTAGGAATGACGAATTACGAATTGGGGTTTGGGGCGAGAATTTTCGGCCTAAGGTAAAAGAAATGGTTTTTGGGAGATTCAGTGTTTAGGATATTGGTTTCTCGCAAAGGCCCGAAGTCGCAAAGAAGGCAATCTGTAGATAGGCTCGGCCGTGTGTGTTATCTAGCTCATCAACCATAGATTGCAGAATTCCTCGAAGCGCAATGCTTTGGGTATTTTATACAGGGGTTCATCACCAGGTTGAAGTTTGGGGAAATCCGAGTATCTTCCATGCTTCTGAATTAGCGGACATTGAGCATCCAATCTCACTCCTTCAGCAGTTGCTGCAATTCGCGAATTTTCAGCATGCATTCCACGGGCGTCATGGAATTGATGTCCATGCCCTGCAGTTTTTCTGCCACCTTTTCACTTTGTGGATTGGACATTTCAAAAAGGCTCATTTGAACCCCGTCCTGTGAGGATCTCTCCCTGGATGGAGTAGGAACTTTAGGCTTTTCTTCATCGGGCTGGTTGATGGATTTTTGTTCCAGTTCATGGAGAATGTTTCCCGCCCGGTTGATGACCTCAGACGGCATTCCCGACATGGCCGCCACGTGTATTCCAAAACTGTGATTGGACCCGCCCCTCACGAGTTTTCGAAGGAAGATTACCTTGTTTCCCGCCTGTCTGGTGGAGACGTGGTAGTTTTTTATGCGGCTGAAGGATTTTTCCAGCTCATTGAGTTCGTGGTAGTGGGTGGCAAAGAGCGTTTTGGGTCTCAGATTGTTCACCTCGTGCAAAAACTCGGCGATGGACCAGGCTATACTGATGCCGTCGTAAGTCGAGGTGCCCCGGCCTATTTCATCCAGCAAAATCAGGCTTCTGTCCGACAGATTGTTGAGTATGGAGGCCGTCTCATTCATCTCCACCATGAAAGTAGATTCTCCCGAAGAGATGTTGTCCGAGGCGCCCACGCGGGTGAATATCTTGTCGATCAGCCCTATTTTGGCTTCCTCGGCCGGCACAAAACATCCCATTTGAGCCATCAGGCATATCAGGGCAGTTTGCCGCAGGATGGCTGATTTACCCGACATATTGGGACCGGTGATCATGAGAATTTGATTCTCCTCCGTATCCAGTTTGACGTCGTTGGGGATATATGCCTGTCCGGGGGGCATTTCTCTCTCAATGACCGGATGTCGTCCGCCCTTGATGGTTATATCGTAGCTTTCATTTACCTCGGGTTTGTGATACTGGTATTCGGCAGAAACCAGGGCGAAGG
>SKLY01000088.1 GCA_007121335.1 Saprospiraceae bacterium
GCTCTTCTACGTCACGCCATAAATTACTCTGCGCATTCTCCGTGATCTCTGCGGCTCTGCGGTGAACAATTTTCCCCCAAAGTATAGGGGGCAGGCTAGTTGTGAATTGGTGAGTCTGCTGATGGGTTATTGGTTGATGGTCCATGGCCGATGGCTTTTTTGTCCGTAATTTTTAAGCTTACAAACACATATCTAACTTTTGAGGGTTGTAAAAAATGTAAGATTTTGTCAGGTGCTTAGTGTTTCGGTTGGGCTGGGGATGGAATTTAGACGAATCCAATATGCAAGGCATTGCGTTTCTAATCCTGAGTTCTTTCAAAAACTATCCTTCACTGTAAACTGTCCATTGTTAATTGATCCTTTGCGGCCTTTGCCTTCTTTGTGGCCTCTGCGTGAAACCAAATCCCTACACATCGAATCTCACATTGATTACCCTGTGGTGGGCCATGAGTCGGTTGTGAATTGGTGAGTCTGCTGATGGGTTATTGGTTAATGGTCCATGGCGGATGGCCAGTTAGGCGTAAGTGCCATGTGAACAAAACAATATCCTAATTCTGAGGGTCTGTAAAATTTGTAGGATAATTACCTGACGGATATCTATTGATACTTCCCTTATCCAATTTTCAAGCCCTAAATCCTTTGCGGCCTTTGCCTTCTTTGCGGCCTTTGCGTGAAACCAAAATCCTACACATCGAATCTCACATTAATTCCTCATTCCTGCCAGAACCAGAGAATTCTCGGCAAGACCATTTCCACTTTATACTTTCGAAACTTTCTACTTGTCAAAAAAATAGATCTCCGTAGGGGTGAAATGATTGATTAATGCCTCCCCAGAAGGCTGTAGATAGGCCAAGCATAGCATCCCTATGCAATACTCCTTTACGGAAAAACTATTCACCTAAGCATTTAGATCGCTAGGGGAATCAATACTGTTTCAACATATAGTTAATGATATCAGTCGTGGTAACAATTCCTTTAAGTTCGTCACCCTCTGTTACCGGCAGGGCGTGAAAATCCTCTTTGGAAAAAATCTCGGCCACTTCTTTGATTGGATCTTCAACAGACACCGTATTCGGATTAGAAGTCATTACCTGGGGAACACTTAGCATATCCAGCACAGCTTCGTCAGCGTCACCCTGATTTTCAAACAAACCGCCAAAAGTAAGGCGATTTAGGTCTGTAGCACTGATGATTCCGATAACTTTACCGCCTTTGACAACGGGCATATGCCGGATTTTCTCTTTTTTAAAAGTAGCCATTACATCCCTCAAAGAATCTTGCTCACTGGCAACACGCAAATTGGCGGTCATGATATTTTTTACAGGTTCTCGTTTCTTCATTGTTTTTGTTTAAATGTTTAGATTGGCGGCAAAGGTAAGCCGTCTTTTGATATATAAACACAGAAGGTTTGTGGTTTTTTAATGAAAAACCACAAATTCGCCCTTCAAAAATTCTCAACTTCTTGAATATCCGCGGAATTGAACGCCTTCAATCATCAATTTTCACCACCTTGCCGTCGGACAATTGGTACCGGACCTTGCTTTCGGGGCAAATGGTTTGGCCCCTGTTTTCAAAATTGAGCCGATGGCCGTACTCGCTCATCCAGCCTTTTATTCTTCCGGGATTGCCGATAACGAGGGCGTAATCGGGAACATCGCGGGTGACTACAGTGCCGGCACCGATGAAGGCGTATTTCCCTATTTCTATGCCGCATAAGATGGTGGCATTGGCTCCGATGCTGGCTCCTTGCCGGACCAGGGTGGGTTTGAATTCATCCTTTCGCTCGAGGCGTGCCCTGGGGTTGATCACATTGGTAAAAACGGCGGAGGGGCCGATAAAGACAGCATCCTCACAGGTAACGCCCTTGTATAGAGAAACGTTGTTCTGGATTTTACAGTTGTCCCCGATCACCACACCCGATGCCACAAAAACATTTTGACCTAGCACGCAATTTGCGCCTATTTGGCAATCGGTCATCAGGTGGCAAAAATGCCAAATGTGGGTTTCCGGTCCAATTTTGCAATCCTCGTCAATTACCGCGGAGGGGTGGGAAAAATACTTCATAGTCCGGGGATTTATCCATTATTGACCTTGTTTCTTCCAATGCTGTCGTAATAAAAGCCGTGCTCTTTCATCATCTCCGGGTTGTAGACATTTCTACCGTCAAATATCACCGGCTTTTTCAGGGCCTTTTTGATTTTGCTGTAATCGGGCGTGCGGAAAGTACTCCACTCGGTAATTATCGCCAGTGCATCCGCACCCTCCAGTGCTTCGTACTGATCACCGGCAAAAGTTATCCTGTCTCCGAATATTTCCCTGACATTGTCCATAGCCTCCGGATCGTATGCCTTTACAGTGGCACCGGCTTTGAGGAGTCCCTCGATAATGGTGATGGCCGGAGCCTCGCGGATGTCATCGGTCTCGGGCTTAAAGGCCAGCCCCCAAATCGCAATGGTGCGGCCACTGAGGTCTCCATTGTAGTAGTTGACAATCTTTTGGGTGAGTACCTCCTTCTGGATTTTGTTCACCTTCATCACCGACTTCAGTATTTTAAAATCGTAGCTGGTCTCTTCGGCTGTTTTAGCCAGTGCCTGGACATCCTTGGGGAAGCAAGACCCTCCGTAGCCCACACCGGGAAACAGAAAGCGCTTTCCTATACGGGTATCGGACCCCATCCCAATTCGCACATTGTCCACATTGGCTCCCAGTTTTTCGCAGAGATTGGCGATCTCGTTCATAAAACTGATTCGGGTAGCGAGGTAGGAATTGGCGGCGTACTTGGTCATCTCTGCGGAGCGCTCATCCATAAAAATGATGGGATTTCCCTGGCGTACAAAGGGTTCATACAGCCTTCTCATCAGGTCCCTGGCTCTGTCGGAGGATGTACCGATAACCACCCGGTCGGGTTTCATAAAGTCGTCCACCGCGACTCCTTCCCGCAAAAACTCGGGATTGGAAACGACATCAAAGAGGTCCTCGTCAAGTTTTTTGGCCAGGATCTCGTGCACTTTTTCAGCCGTGCCGACGGGAACCGTGCTCTTATCCACAATGACGGTGTAGCTGTCGATCATTCCCGACAGTTCTTCGGCCACCTTCATAACGTACGAAAGGTCGGCTGAACCGTCACCCCCTGGAGGGGTGGGCAGCGCCAAAAATATTATATCGGCATCTTTAATTGACGACTCCAAATCTGTAGAAAAAAGCAAGCGACCCTGTTTCTTGTTTCGCTCAAAGAGCACATCCAAACCTGGTTCGTAAATGGGGATTTCCCCTTTTTCCATGCGCTTCACCTTGTCCTCGTCGATGTCCACGCAAATCACCCGGTTGCCCGTTTCAGCAAAGCAAGTTCCCGATACAAGTCCCACATAGCCCGTTCCTACAACTGTTAAATTCATTGAATTGATGTTTTTGTGTGTCTGCTCTCAGTACCGGCAGCACTTTAATAATGATATTTGACCTACCTCCTGCACCCATTGGCCGCAAAGACAGCGCAAATATAGGGCATTGCCAATATTTAAAAAATCCTAATTTGAAATATTGGCACAGATTCGCCCACTTCAATAATCTCAAAGCTGATAGGGAATGGAAAGACCTGAAATTTTGGAGAGTTCAGTTCCGAAAAATCTGATCGGCAAAACTGGCATCGAATACTAAACTCGTAATGAATTCACCAGGGGAAACCGAGTTCTGACAATATATTTATTGCGACTTCATTACCTATTGAAACAATGCATCCCTTCCCTCCCTATGCACCACACTCATTGCCATTCTCAAGGGGTAACCTGTCAACCTATTTCATGAGACTTCATGAGAACTAAGAACTACTTACTCAAAACCACCTGCGTTCCATAAAACACCCGCTCCTCATTCTCCTCCGGATACAACTCTATATGATAAATTCCTGTCGGCAAATGACCAATATCCAATGAAAACCGCTCATGAGGATAATCGAGCTTCTCCCGGTGTACCGTACCTGCCCTTAAATCGATGATCTCCAATGTACCTTTGGTGAAGTCCTCCGGTATCTCCAGCGTCAGGGGTCCCGAAGTGGGATTGGGGAATGCCTTTAATTCCCTTCTGTAAAACACCTCATTGCCGAATACAGAACTGATGGTCGGATCACACTTCTCATCCTCATCTACCCTGAAGCGAGGGAAGTTCGGCAGTCCTCCTCCGTTTGAATTAGGTAGCTTGATTCCATTTTGTACAAAGTCGCAATCTGTACCCAACTCATCCGGCTTGTTGATGACGTGCAGAGAGAAGGAACCATTTGCCGGGGTCATGTATATTTTACAATCGGGGGCCTGGACCATTAAAAACAATCTTGTAGTAAAAGGGTCGAGTGTGCCATTGTAGGTATCAATAAACCTTACACCATCTTGCAGGTCGTCTTCCCAGGTATCCACCTGGAATAAATCCTCACTGGAAGCGCAATAAATAAATCGACCACTAGGTGACCACTCCACACTCCCAAAGTTAATGATCTCACGGTCAATCTCTTCGGGTTCGTAGATTTCCACCATGCGGTGATTGCTCAGAATACCGGTCTCACGGTCAAAGTCATAGAGGTGAAGTTGATCGTAATAATTGTAAATGGCGTACCGGCTCCCGTCAGGACTGAATCTTGCGGTGCCGGAGCCGCTGGACCGGTGTTTGTCAAAATAATAACCTGTACTTTGATCATCAACCCTGTGAATTCCTGTATCGTCCAGTAAGAAGGTCAGAAAAGTGGAGTCCTCTACTAAGGGATGGATGA
>SKLY01000170.1 GCA_007121335.1 Saprospiraceae bacterium
AGAGGGAGGCGGAGTGGTAGTAAGTGGGATTTTTGCTCCCGGACAGGGACCAGGAGGTCCTGCGGGACCATGTGCAAGTTTGGGGATGATGGTACCACACATTGCCAATGATATTAATATTGATTTAAACCCTACATACGATCAATACCACGCATTTGACCTGTATGACACCTTGCCTCCCCTGTCCCCGGATTCACTAACCATGATTGATGCCAAATTGGTTATCACCTCTAATATGAATCTGGACTGCAACTACCACCTTGCCTGGAAATTTAGCTACCTCAACGAATACAACGCAGAACGCTTTGCCTATGTAAATGCACATACTGGGGATATACTGAATAGTGGCTATACCTTTATGGAAAACCTGCCTGCTGAGACCGATCACTACGGAGTCCAATTTTTGGAAAATTTTCAAGAGGGCGGAACTACCTGGTTAAGGTCGCCAGATGAAAGAATAAATGTTTATCACTTTACTTTGCCTGATTGTAATTACAATGTTGATATTCACTTTGTCGATGATTCAATTCCATTTACACAAAACCAATTTGACTGGGGCAATGAAACCAGTCAGGGGGCATATCAAGCCTTTTTTGTGGCTCAAACAGTTCGTCCCTACTTGGAAGACCTTGGTGTGGAATTCGAAGAACTAAATTTACTGGTTGGATGTAGAGAATTTCGTGCAATAAATTTCTCAGCAGATCGCTTAACAGGGTCTTCTTATACAGCATATGGTTTGGATTTTGCGGAAAGGTCCTTAGCTACCTTCGGTAATGTATGTCATGAAATCGGACATAGCCATATATTTAAATTTATTATACCCAATCAACTGTCGAATAGATCACTTCATGAAGGGATTGCTGATATGTTTGGTATTTATTGTGATTGGAGGTTCACAAACACTCTGAATTGGATGTTTGGCCATGAAACTGAATTTGAGGAGAATGTGTTTGGAGTTAGAGACCTATCAAATCCAGCTCAAGATTGTTTTTCTGAAATTCAAAATTTAGCAATTGGACACCATGAGCGAAGCACCCCTTTAAGTCACCTGTTTTTCCTACTTGTAGAAGGTGGGGCAGCGTACAATGCCACAACCTTTCCGGTGGATGTGGCATTAGAACTTATTCTTGATGGCTTGCCAGAATTAAACAGAGGCCAATCCGATTACCCACATCTAATGGATGCTACTATTAGTCAGGCGATTGAAAACTTTGGATATTGCTCTGATGAGGTTATCGCTTTGATTCAAGCCTGGGAAGAAATATGTGTTGATACCGATTATGAAATCATTACGAATGATGACCAAACAGTGGATTTATCAGATTGTACTTATTTCTTAAAAGGAACAATGGAGGCTTGTTGGAATTCCGACAACGCTCAAATCTGCTTAAGCCTTCCGGACAGCTTACCACACGGCGTCAACCCAAACACTATTACCTGGACAATCACCGGGCCGGGAAGTGCTGAATTTGAATCTGCCGGAGGAATGCAAGGCAACCAGCAACAGGGAGGAACTTGTTTGAAAATTATATCGATTCCGGAATTGGAATACTATCCAAGAATATATAATATAAGAGTTAATTTCACCTCGTCAGAAGGACCAATGACCTTTAATCACCGCCTCGTTATGATTGATTGTACCGGCACTAAACCGGATTGCGAAGGCTATCATGCCCAAAGGGTGTTTGACGACAATAATCAGCATGAACAGGAAGAAAATCCAGATCAAAATGAAATCGAAGACCAGGATTTTAAAACAATGGAAGTATATGACATGCTCGGCAGATTACTGTATCAGGGACGAATAATGGACATAAATACCATAGATGTTCCCCGACATCAAGTACTCATTATTCGCTACCTTGGAAAAAATGGTCAGGTGAATAAGACTCATAAAACGATAAAAGTAAGGTAACTGATTATTTTGCAGGGCATTGACTAATCAATGCCCTGTTTTTTAATATTAAAAATTCATACCATGAATCCTATCAAATTACTCATCATCCTACTACCAGTGTTTCTAATCCTAACCACTGCTCTGCACAGCCAAACATACATCACTCCCATTGTGGGGTATGAGTGGAGCAATGCAGAGATTTTGCCAAATGACTACAACTCCTATTATGGGTATAGAATCCCCATAAGAGGATCAAATTATGACTTTTACCCATTAAAATCATGGACTGTGGGATTTCGAGCTTCCAGGAAAATGATTCCTGAATGGAAGTTAAGTGCGGGGGTGCTATATTCATCTCATCAATATCCCATTTTGATGCAAAGAAATTTCCCTTTGAATGATTTTCATCAGACAAAATTCCAAAGATTGAGGGCGCTTGTAGGGATGGAATACAAACTGACTGAAAACCTTTGGATTTCAGGGGATCTGGCCTTCAACAACATCTTCAGGGTTTGGTTTTGGGACGGCCCAAGTGATAACTATCGCGATTATGGGATCACCTTAAAAAATCGGATGCATCTGGGATTCCAGATCGGATTGGCCTGGAATTTTCGAAACTTTATCCTGCGACCCCATTTTGAATTCGGTTTTTGGAATATGAAAAATACCACAGATCAAACGGCCACCACGCCTATTAATGGATTTGGGGTCTCAGTGGGCTATCAATTTGAGTGGTGACAAGGAGTAAAGCAAGAAAGTGCATTGCAGAATAGGTGATCTACAACCATCTTTACAAAATACTTTGACAATGAATAAATTAACAAGACTTCTCGCCGCCACCGTTTTTTTATTTTCTTTGTTTACACCAGTGGACAGTGTATCCCAGACTGTATTTACCCCCAGGGTTGGAGTGGAGGCATCATTCCCAAAAAACCCGATTGTCATCAATCCATCATTTGGTTGCCATAGACCCGAATCCGGCTTTAATTTCATTGTGGGAGTCGATGGGTATCACTCAATAGCGGAGGATTGGATGCTCGGAATGCGGATATATTGGACGAAATATTCCATTGAATCCTTTTATACTTGCGACCATAGAGACCCAAGCGTGATGTATCATTTCAACAACCTGAGGACGGGAATAGGCGCAAAATTCATGGCCTTCCCCGATGTTTACCTGGGAATGGGATTCAGTCTGGACTACCAGTACAACCACAACAATCCGCAATTGGACATAAATGCGAATTTCGATGAATTCAACAACATCAAGGACCTCGGAGTCAATCTATCCCTGGAATATGTTTTGGACCGCGTCTCATTTTCCATCATATTCAATAAGGGACTTTGGACCCTCGGTGACTTAAAAACGCGAGGTCTCTTGGGTAAAAACAGACCATCCAGACCTTTGGCATCCATCGGGCTGTACTTTGGCTATCGGTTTGAGATTGATTGACAATTGCGGGATCAAACTTGATGCAATTGGAAACACATATTACTGAAGTACTTTTATTTACAAATATCAATCCCCTAATATATATAATTTTCACTACGAATTTCTAACGTTCCCGCCCAAGGCTGCGTCTTTTATAAAAGGTATTCAAAAAATTGATAATCGTGGTCGGCACATTTCCATCTTTTCCCCTCCAGCGAACCACCAGAACCAGTAATTCTACGATTCCGGGTACTGTAGTAATCGCTGGGCATATTGCACCCTTTTCTCCAGCCTTTCCGGCAGTCAAAAAAGTGAATCAAATTTTTCTGCCATGAAACTCTCTAATTTACTCTTCATCCTACTGCTTCTGTTCCTGGCGAAAACAACCTCGATACAAAGCCAAACCCAAATAACCCCATTAATTGGGTACGAATTGAATAGAACAAGTGCCGTTCAAAATTACACTAATCGCTTGCATAAATTTAGAGTAAGGGATAAACACGAATTCCCTTTGAGAACTTACATTATTGGTTTTCGGGCGAGTAGATACCTATCAACCAATTGGCTAATCAATACCGGATTTACTTTCTCCACCCATCATTTTGATGCTGATGTGATCCCAAATACTGGCTATCCAGGCTGGATGTCACACCAGGAGATG
This sequence comes from Saprospiraceae bacterium, assembly GCA_007121335.1. Taxonomy (GTDB): domain Bacteria; phylum Bacteroidota; class Bacteroidia; order Chitinophagales; family Saprospiraceae; genus PWJY01. The sequence goes on from SKLY01000170.1 coordinate 3,991, forward strand.
AATTTAAAACGATTGAGGTTTCTATTAGGTCTGGGACATGAAATTGAGGAGAATATTTTTATTTCCCTCGACTTGACTGTCAACCATTTGACTGGATATCGACAAATTGTTTTTATACACGAAAATGGAGAATTAAGTCTTAGTTCTCCCATGGAATTAAGTAGTAGATTGCATTTGGGGATTCAACTGGGTCTCAACTGGCGCATTAATAATATCGTCCTTCGGCCCCATTTTGAATTCGGATTTTGGAATCTTAAAAACCGGACAAAACAAACAGCCACTAAACCGATAACCGGATTTGGGGTCTCATTGGGTTATCTGTTTGAGTGGTGATTTAATTCGAGTAAAGGCTTCCCTAAAAGATCTTGTTGATACCATAAAAATCACTTACTTTAGCGCAACAAAATAATTTACCAATGAAAAAGACTTTACTGCTCGCAGCGATAATGTTGACCAGTTCCATTATGTGGGCTCAATTGGACCTCAATCTGGAGATAAATTTTTCTCATTTTCAGCGCGATTACCAACCATTAGAGGAGTACACCAACCTCACTGAAGGTCTGGAAGCCTGGAATGATCTGGATTTTATCGAAGACTATGAATTTTTCGAACTCAGTTCGCCCTTTATCATGCCCGGCTTTGAAGACAGGCCATTGAATTACATTGAATTGGGTGCCTACGGAGGTATTCTTTTGGAATATGAAAATTGGCCTACCGATCTCTACACTCTGGGGCTGGAAGCCGTGGTGCTGGATTACGGG
>SKLY01000146.1 GCA_007121335.1 Saprospiraceae bacterium
ATTACAAGGCTTTCAGGGAGATTGCCGACAATGTGGGAGCGGCTTTGCTAGCTGATATAGCCCATCCCGCAGGCATCATTGCCACAGGATTTTTGAACAATCCCCTACCCTGGTGCGATGCTGTCACAAGTACGACCCATAAAACCCTCAGAGGACCTAGAGGCGGCATAATAATGAGTAGCCGCATTGATGGCAATCCACTTGGCATAAAAACTTCCAAAGGCAAAATCCGCCGAATGAGCACGATACTAAACAGCGCTGTATTCCCGGGTAGCCAGGGAGGACCACTGGAACACGTAATCGCTGCCAAAGCTGTCGCTTTTAAGCAAGCACAATCCCCAGGCTTTAAGAACTATATTGAGCAGGTCATTAAAAACGCCAAAGCCATGGCCGCGGAATTTGAAAATCTCGGATACAAAATCATTTCCGGAGGAACAGACAATCACCTGATGTTAATTGACCTGAGAAGCAAAAATATTACCGGAGCTGAAGCGGAAGACGCTCTGCAAAAAGCAGCCATTACCATCAATAAAAATATGGTGCCCTTTGACACTGAATCTCCTATGATAACCAGCGGAATGAGATTGGGCTCCGCCGCTCTCACCACCCGCGGATTGAATGAGGAGGACTTTATTCAGATCACTAACTGGATGGATGAGGTTATTTCCGCCCCTGACAACGAAAAGTTGATAGGCGAAATAGAGAAAAAAGTTGTGGCATTCATGGGGGAAAGACCCATGTTTAGTTTTGAAGGGGAATAAGGCATGAAATAATTACGAATGACGAATTACGAATTGGGGTTTGGAGCGGGAATTCTGGGATCTCGGTAACATTAGTGATTTCTGGGTGGTTCGATATGTAGGATATTGGTTTCTCCCCCTATGCTTTCTTGTCCCCTATGCTATGGGGAGGGGGCCATCAACCATCAGCTTGCCCCAACGCTTTGGGGGGCCATCAACCAATAGCCCATATGGTCCACCACAGAGACGCGAAGATCACGGAGAATGCACAGGGTATTTTATGGCCTGAAGTAGAAGAACCCAAAAAATCCTAACAATTCAACAATCCCTCCGAATTGATATACTTCTGGATTATGAAGGTTACGGCGCAAGCAGCCATCAACCATCCGCCAATAACCAATCTGGTTTCACGCGGAAGCCGTTTCTATCTGTAGATACGCACGGCCGTGCGTATTTTACCCCACCAAATCAAACCCACATTTTATATCCTAAAATTCATCATAATCTACTTCTCTCAAGAAGTACAGCAGAATATTAGATTTGATATCAGGAATGACAATTCCCCCATTCATAGGCACAAACCCGTCTAACCATCCAGATGAACTAGAAGCCCCTTCAGATAGTGTCCTTCGGGGTGGAATACACTAACCGGATGATCGGTACCGGGCCCGAGTCGTTTTATAATTTTTGCCGGACGACCGCATTCTATTGCAGCTGTTCTGATCGTGTCCTCGAAAAGTTGGTTGGATATGACCTGTGAACAGGAAAAAGTCATCAGAAAGCCTCCTTCTTTAACTTTTTTCAGTCCTTCGCGATTGAGTCGCTTGTAAGCTTGTACAGCATTGTGGGACTTTTTTCTGCTCTTTGCAAAAGCCGGAGGGTCTAGAATGACCACATCAAATTCCCGGGAGTCCTCTTTTAAAAATTCAAAGACATCGCCGGTGACTATCTCATGGTTTTCACCGGAAAGACCGTTGAGCTGTTCGTTCTTTTTGCACATTTCACTTGCATAGGAAGAAGAATCTACACTCACCACCTCCACTGCTCCGCCTTTTAGCGCATTTAAGGAAAACCCACCTGTGTAAGAGAAGGTATTGAGGACTTGCTTACCCAGACTCATTTGTCGCAGAAAAATTCTATTATCTCGCTGGTCGAGGAAAAATCCGGTTTTTTGTCCCCTAAATGGGTTGATGAGGTATTTTATTCCTGCCTCTATTACTTCTTGTCCACCGTCCTGGGCAAAATGGTCTGTGGGAAAGTTCTCATCAACTTTCTTGAGGTCCAATCCCTGCACAAATTCAATAATCTCATGCTCATGATTACCAATAACTTCGGCCATAGCTGCCTTTATGGATGATCGTTGGTGGTACATTCCGTAAGAATGGTACTGCAGGACGATAAGGCCGTTGTAAAAATCTGCTATAAGGCCTGAAAGTTTATCTCCCTCACCGTTTATCAGACGAAAGCAATTTGTGTTTTCACCTGCGGGATTCAAATTCTGGGTTTTTCTATAATTGAGGGCAGATTTGATGCGCTTTTTGTAAAACGCCTGGTCGATGGTTTGGTCTGAAAAGGTCAACAGTCTGACTGCGATGGAGGATTGCTGGAAGTGCCCGGTGGCCATGTATTTCCCGCTTGAGGACACCACTCTCACCAATGCCCCATTTTCAGCGGCTTTTATTCCCCCAGCAATTGCACCTGAAAAAATCCAGGGGTGTTTTCTGGACAGCATTTTTTCCCTGCCTTTTTTCAAACTTATCTCGTGGATTTCTGCCATGCTGTATATTTATGAATTGGCTTCCGCCCCCTTTCGTTCCTTGATTTTATTAGTGTATTTTTTCCCCTCTTCGTAACCGATCTCAAACATTTTATCCATTTTGTTGAAGGAAAAAATACCGTAATTGCTTAAATCCCCCGGTTCAATAAAAAGGTCGCATTCGGAACGGGAGTTTCTCACATTCGCCATTACGGACAATTCAAAGGTTCGGAAACCAATAGCGGCTATTTTGTCGTAGTCGTCTTCGTTTTTCTCTACCACGGGCGTGATATTTATGGCTGCCACATAATCACAGTCTTCCTTTAGCGGTTCGACCGGGAGGTTCATTAAAATTCCGCCATCGACAAAATACCGCCCATCGATCTTTTTAGGAGGAAAAAGGATGGGAATGCTTGAAGAAGCAATCACCGCATCGACGATACTACCCTTTTTAAATACCTTTATTTTACCGGTATTCAAATTGGTAGCGACAATTCTAACGGGGTATTTTAAGTCCTCAAACTGTTCACAAGTGAGTAGTTTTTTGAGAAGTTTCTCTATCTTTTTTAAGCTGCTTAAACCAGACAGCGAATAGCTGAAATTCACTAAGTGAAATATGGAAAGAGATTTGATTTCCTCCAGTATGGTTTCGGGATCCACCTCATTGGCAGCCAATACGGCTACCATGCTTCCGGCACTGGTTCCACTGAACATGTCGAATTGAATGCCGGCCTCTTTAAAAGCCTTGAGAGCTCCCAGGTGCGCAACTGCCCTACTGCCTCCCCCGGAAAGTGCCAGTCCCTTTTTCTTTCCCATATCCAAGCTTTTTTTGATGAAAATAATGGACAAATCTACATTAAAAAACCAAAATCCCGGCGCGTTAATGCCATTATTGGCCACACTACCGGGATTTTGGTTGTCATATCAAAAAGTGGAAACTCAACGACTAACCACAATCATGGAAATCGCTGCACCTCGAACAGTTTCTACCTTGACGATGTATGTACCGCTTTGGTAACCACTTATATCGAGTTGAATCGATCCGCTGTCGGTTTTGAATTCCTCTATCAATCTTCCATCAGTGGAGAAGATCGAAATGGATTCTACCGGGTAATCCGAGGTGATATTCACACGGTCCTGAACGGGATTGGGCCAAAGGTCGATAAATACTTCTTCCTGGATATTGTAAACTGAAACAACAGGTTCAATATCCTCCTCGTACCGGGGAACTATCTGGTAACCGTCATTAGCTGGGATGTTGGTGGTAAACTGTGTTCCTATACCTGTTACATTCAGCCCAACATCTGTAAGAGCGGCACCCAATCGGCTCTCTCGTTGTACACGAAGTATAAAGGTCTCACCATTTCTCTCGAGTACCACGTTGCCTTCTTCGCCTTCCTGTGGCCATTCAGATGGGTCTTGAATCCAGACATTTTGCAATTGGACCAGACTGGACTCTGTACTTTCATCAAGTACATCCACCACCCTGGGTTCTACCAGTTCCTGGTCAGTATCAATAAGGTCAATTTCATGTGCATTGATTTGGGTTAGACCCCTGAATTCACTGACTTCACCTCTGACGGTGATGAGGTCACCTTCAGTTACCTCGTAATCAAGATTTCCACTTGGTCTAAAGATGCCAACACCGACATTATTTTCATCTATTATGGTGAATTGCAAACCCTGTGGCCTGTAATTGATGCCGTAAACTACAGCCGTAGCTTCTACTAATTCTTCGATTAACACCGGAATGCCGTCCAGATCATTTTCTCTCAATTCAGGCATGGTGACGGGCATGTACTGATCGGTTGGGTCAGTTCCAATATCATCGGCATACCTGGGAATGATTTGATAACCGTCATCGGCTGGAACATTGGTTGTAAATTGACCACCGATACCGATCAGATCAAATACTCCAACCGGTGGATTTGCTCCAAGGTTAACCTCTCGCTGGATGCGCATGAGGAAAGTGCCATGCTGATTTTCAACAAAAATATTTGCGGTGCTCCCGGGACTGGGCCAATCTTCTGGATTGGTAATTTCCACATCCTCCAACATGATCAAACTGGACTCTGTGTCCTCACCAAATTCTGTCACAACCCTTGGATCAACCAGTGGATTGTCTTGAGAAATAAGTTCTATGCTGTCGGGGGCGATTTGGGCTAAACCATTGAATTGATCGACTTCACCCCAAATGGTAATCA
>SKLY01000184.1 GCA_007121335.1 Saprospiraceae bacterium
AAAATTTTTTCCGCACTCAACAATTCCGTTGAGTGCACCAATTGTCTGTCCTGGCCCCCTTAGAAACTTTCTTGAAAATTTTTCTGGAATTTTTTGCGGGGTAGATGCAACATTATTAGATTTCCTACATTTACAATATATGTTTATACAATATATACACCTGCATGAAAATTGAAGAAGAGATAAAACAGCGTAAGCGGTTTAAGAATGAATTCGTTAAGCTGGATGTAAACATGATGTTTACTGCATCCTGGCTGGGAGGTTTGAAGTCGGAAATACTCAAGCCCTACAAAATATCATGGCAGCAGTTCAATATTCTCAGAATACTAAAAGGAAGGCATCCAAGACCCGCAGCTATTAAAACACTGACTGAACGAATGATCGATCGCACTTCCAACACTTCAAGACTGGTGGACAAACTCACCAAAAAGGGATTGGTAAGCAGAACAGTCAACGAAAACGACCGCAGACGCATGGATGTGACTATTACCGAAAAGGGACTGGAGCTTATAGAAACCTGTTCAAAAGAACTTGAACATACCATGACCAAAAAATTATCCTCACTCACAGAGGATGAGGCGCTCAAAATGAATGAGTTATTAAACAAAATCAGGACTTAACATTTTTTTAACACAACAATGTTTATACAATTAATGTATATACATGTAATTTTGCATCATCAAAAAACTTATTAATTATGAAGAACTTAAGTATTTTTTTCGCCTTTGCTGTTTCTCTGGGGTTGTTATTTACCTCGGAATTATATGCATCACACGGACACAACGAAATGACTATTGACAATTCAGAGAGCACTCTGTACTGGAAGGGTTACAAAGTTGGTGGATGGCATGAAGGATTTGTGACCATTAAAGAGGGTACATTAAAGTTTGATGACGACGGATCTTTTACCGGTGGTAATTTCGTCATTGACATGACCACAATTATTGCAACAGATCTTACGGGTGATTCAAAAGCACGACTTGAAGGTCATTTGAAGTCAGACGATTTCTTTGGTGTAGAGACTCATCCTGAGGCTCACTTAGACATCAAGCGAGTAATTTCTCGAGGCCAGCCGGGTGACTATAGAATTGTAGCTGATCTGACTATCAAAGATATTACCCACGAGATCAGGTTTAATACCAAGATAGAGGATAAGGGAGATATGAAAACTGCCACGGCGGAATTCAAAGTCGATCGCTCACTTTATGACGTGCGTTTCGGCTCGGGAACATTTTTTTCCAACCTTGGAGACAATACAATCTATGATGAATTCGATATAAAAGTGAACCTTGTTGCAAAATAATGCGTTCTCTAAATAAATTGAATAATCTTGTAAATTTTTCATAGCAATTGTTTTTGGTTAGGGCCCCGCAATGGGGCCTTTTTTTTTGCCCCATGATAAAAAATTCAGGTGTTCAACTCAAATAACTATATCATTGGTCAATCCCACTGATACAAATCAGCTTTTCAAAAAAAATATTTCCAAAAATATTTCATGTTTTAAAAAATCATAGTATATTTGCCTCATCAAAAGAAACCTATAGTTTAGAATCGCTTATCAGGGTTAAGCGTTTGTAAGTTGAAAATTTTTCATAGCAATTGTTTTTGGTTAGGGCCCCGCAACGGGGCCTTTTTTTTTGCCCTTGTACGAACAACTTTGATAAGCCATTTCTCCTCAAATTGGCCATCTCCAGATTCATTATCTACATTTGAACCTCCGCTGCCCTTTCCTCCCCTTTCAAAAAAACTATTGCCGATATTCCAAAAACCAGTATATTTGCCCCTGCAAAGGTTGCACATTGTTTGTTAAAAGGGAATTCCGTGAAAATCGGAAACTGTGCCCGCAGCTGTAACCTCTGAATTCAAACCACTATCCACTGTTGAAGATTTTTCAATGGGAAGGGAGGTTTGAAGGCCGGAATTTTCTTCCGGACAGAGTAAGTCAGAAGACCTGCCTTTGCAAAAGATTTTCTTGGCTTTCGGGACAAAAGCGGGGAATGCTTTGAGATGCAATGGATAACTGTATATTTTTGCACTTGCGAAGGAGTGGCCTTTGCTGCATTCCACACTGGCAGTCCCGTCTAAATTGACGCGGATTTTGAGGCTATTAGTTCTTCTGATATTATTTCTCCCGGTGCTTCAGCCCCTGGTTGCAAAACCAGACACTACCCTGACTTTTGATGAAGTCCTCATCTCTGGCACCTCGTCAGTCAACTTTTTTCCCAAAGATTCTATTCAAGGCAATCGGCAGTCCTCCAACAGCCTGAATCCGCTGCATTACTCATCCATCAATCTGCGCGAATATGCACCCGGGGGTATAGCGACCTTCACTTTTCGCGGGACCACTCCGCAGCAAAATGAAGTGTTCTGGAACGGACTTCGGTTGAACAATCCCATGACCGGCCTCACGGACCTGAGTTTGTTTCCCCTCTCCCTTTTTGATGCCGTGACCTTGCACCCGGGACACAATAAAAACCTGGACTTTTCAGGCTTTTCCGGGGGAGCAATACTCCTTCATTCAAGAGGTCAGGCTGACACAGTTGGTGCGTTCAGATTAAAATTGGAGAACCACATTGACCAGGTCAGTAACCGAAGCCATTTTATCGACCTCTACAATCACCGGGGAAATACGACCTTTCACATTAGAGGGCAACTCCGGAATGCAAGAAACAATTTTAGCTATAAAAATCCATCAGGTGAGCAAACCACTGCGGAACACAACCACCTCAATCAAAAAAGTCTAATCGCAGAGACCACCACCCGGTTTAGCGGCTATCGCACCCTTAGTTTGTACACCTGGATTCAGGACACGGACAGGCAAATACCCGCTACCCTTTTTCAGACCCGGAGTAAAGCTGTTCAAAGAGACAAATCACTCAGGGCGGGAGCTACATTTACCTCCGGAAAAGGGCCAGGTCTGCTTTTCTTTAATGCCGGATTCATTGCCGAGCAGCTCATCTACGAAGACAGTTTGACTTCAGAATTTTCCGACAGCGACATCTACCAATTTCAGACCTCAGCCAGGTATCAAATTCAACTTCTTTCCAACCTTCCCATTCAGGGCAAAATCAGCTATCAAAACAACCGGATACACTCAACCGCCTACGAGGAGGACCGGGTGGAAGAAAATCATTGGGATCTGGGGTTTGATATTGACTACGAAGGATTTTGGGATAACAAGCTGCGAATGGGCTTAAAGGTGCGAAAAGGGTTTGGCACAAGGGCCACCACTCCCCTGCTCTTCAATGCGCAAACAGATTTTCTCGCAGAACCTGAAACCCGTATTACTGCTTCATGGGGCACCCATTACCGGCTTCCAACTTACAACGACCTCTTTTGGCCCACCCTTGGCAACCCGGACTTAAAACCTGAGCGGGGTTGGAATGCAGAATTGGGTCTTAGGTCCCGTCAAATGAAATTTATCGATCTGGTCCGAATCAACCTCTATCTCAGGCATACCGATCAAATGATTTATTGGACCAATTTCGGGGGCACATGGCGACCGGAAAATCTGAGTTCGGTTCGCGCAAAAGGGCTGGAATTAAGGTTGAAACAAACAGCAACCCCCGGCAATATCGAAACGCGATGGACAGCGGGATACGATTTCAACCACAATAAACTAACCGAGGAGCGCTTTCCAGGGGACCCGGCCAAAGGCAAGCAACTCCCCTACCAGCCAAAACACACTGTATTCGGCTCCTTAGAAGTTAATTGGCGGAAATTCACTGCCGGCACCCACTGGAAATACAGTTCTACCCGCTATGTTTCTGCAGATCACAGCAGTTCGCTGGATCCAATTATCCTGGGAGGGGTCCATTTAGATAAAAAGTTCAGCGCAGCGGGCTTGCATTGGCAAGTCGGCATTTACGCAGACAATGTGTTGGACCACCAATTCCAGTCTGTGAATCAGCGCCCGATGCCGGGTCGCGTGATGGGAATGAGATTAATCACAAAATTCACTAAATAAATAATTATGACAAAGTATTTTACCAAAGGACTATTGATGGCCATGGCCGCAATGGGTTTATTACTTACCTCCTGTAGTTCAGACGATGACAATGGAGGAATGACGGGAACAGAGGGACTTGAAAGAGACCGCCATGCACTCGTTGTTAACGAGGGTGGATTCCAACAGGCCAATTCTTCCCTTGGGATTTTGGACCTTGATACACGGGAGTACCTTCCCAATCAATTTGCCGAAATCACGGAAAACTCCCTGGGGGACATTTTTCAAAGTATTTACCTAAATGAAGAAAGAGCCTATCTGGTGGTCAATAACTCTTCCAAAATAGAGATACTCAATCTGGAGACTCTGGAGCACGAAGGCGCCATAACTGATTTGGGCTCTCCGCGCTACATGATTTCCCAGGAGTCCACCGCCTGGGTTTCTACCCTGTTTGATCAGGCTATTCACACCATGGACCTAATTACGGGAGAAATAACTGGTCAAATTGATTTTCCCGGTTGGAGTGAGCAAATGGTTTTCCACGGGGAAAATCTTTTGGTTACCTGTCCTGATTGCCGCTACAAATACCTGATAAATCCCGAAACAGGAACCATTGTGGACAGCATATTCACAGGCGAAAACACCCATATTTTAAGAACACTTGATGACGATCGCATCCTCTCCTTCAACTCGGGGAGCTTTGATGGTTCCCATGAACCGGTTTTACGGTT
>SKLY01000232.1 GCA_007121335.1 Saprospiraceae bacterium
CATATATGCTTACTATTGTTCAAAATTAATGAAACCGCCCAGTACGTAAGGCGTACGCTGGGTGGTGTGAGAGGACGACAAAGTTAGGCAGATTGCCTATCTTTGTCTCCTACTCGATTGAAAGGAAAAATGCAACCAGATATTTGTATTATAAATCAATCTAAATGCTTTACTCCACTGATAAAAAATTGCCCCATTCCCGGAAACTTATTAAATTTGGGACTTTAACAATGTAAAAAATTTGGGGGTGAACAGCTCAAATACTTTACTCTCTAGTTAATAATTATACGATCCTTATGAAAAAGCCAAATATAAGATTGGATATTTCTCTTGTGGTAATACCATTGTCTGTTGTTGCTGCTTATTTTTTGTACCATTATGTATTCGGTCATCCCGATAATTTTGTGGATGGTGATCCTGCGCGCGAGCCAATCGACAACAATGTTCTCGGTGTAATTTATAAAGGTGGGCCCATCGTGATTCTATTGATTTCATTTCAGCTCATCATGGTGGTATATGTGATTGAGCGTTTTCTGGCATTAAAGTTATCCCAGGGAAAGGGGGATATGGCTGCATTTGTAAAAAACGTCAAATCCCTTTTATCGAGCGGAAAAACAAAGGCCATTAATGATGCTTGCGATCAACAGCGAGGAGCCGTGGCTAATGTGGTAAAAACAGGAATTTCCACCTACCTGGACAGAAAAAAACAGGAAGAGATTGACCAGAAAGACATCTACCTGATCCAAAAAGAATTGGAAGAGACGACACAATTGGAACTACCCCTGTTAAACCGGAATATGTTTATCCTGTCCACCATAGCCCAGATTTCTACACTGATTGGACTGTTGGGGACCGTAACCGGAATGATTAAGGCTTTTGGAGCACTGGCAACTGTAGGCGAACCCGATCCGGTGGGGTTGGCGGGAGGAATTTCGCAGGCCCTCGTCACCACTGCTTTGGGAATTGGCACTGCGGCTGTGACCATTGTGTTTTACAATTATTTTGCCAACCGAATAGACCGAATCACTTACGCAATTGATGAGGCCAGTTTTAGCATTATTCACACATTGAAGTTAAAGTACTTCTAAACAATGGCACGCAAGCGGGGACTTTCCAAAAAAACACCTCATCTCGACATGAACCCCATGGTCGATATGGCTTTTTTGCTAGTAACCTTTTTTCTACTGGCCACTACCTTCAAGCTTCCCGAGCAGGCTGATATTGAATTGCCATATTCCTATTCTGAGGTAGATATCCCGGAGACCAACTTATTGACCATCACGGTTGACAGACAGGGGCTGATTTTCTTGTCGCTGAGCAATCACGAATTCAGAAGGCCGTGGTTAAATAGAATGGCCTCGATATACGATATGGAAATCACTCGGGAGGCAGAGGAGGCTTTTTCTGAGCTTTCGGGATTTGGACTGCCTCTCGAAGAATTGAAGCCATGGCTTAGATTAGACAGAAAAGAACAACTGGCCCATGAATCAAGGGGAATCCCAGCTGATACCCTGAATAATGAACTGTCGGATTGGTTGATTGCAGCCAGATCAGTACAACCGGGCCTGCGCTTTGCTATCAAAGCTGACCAGGTGACCCCTTACAGAAAATTGGACAGAGTTATAAAGACAATGACTGCGAATCGAATTCTCAGATTTAATCTCGTAACCGAAAAACGAACCGGTGATGAAGGAATTTGATGAATTCGAAGAGTTTGATAACCCGATAGGAGAGGGGAGGCGAAAGCGCACAGTATCCCGTGAGAGCGTGTTTACTGATATGAATGCCATGGTGGATCTCGCATTTCTACTGCTAACCTTTTTTATGTTGACTACCACCATGACCAAGCCCAATGTGATCGAATTGGTCATGCCGGTACCCACAGATGAGGACAGAGCTGAAGATGTGCAGCCTGTAAAAGAATCCAGAGCTCTTACTATTGTACCTTTCCCCAATGACGAACTCTATATTTTCAGGGGACTGGCTGCCGAAAATGTTAGAGAACTAACTTATGATTCCGGTGAATTGAAGGCCGAATTAGAGGACTTTATGGCTGCAACGGATGAGCCCATGGTGATTATCAAACCTCATCCCGACAGTAATTATCGGAATTTGGTGGATATCATTGACGAAATTAATCAAAGCGCTGTCAGACGCTACGCAATCGACGACTTCAGAGAGACAGACAGAGCCATTCTTGCGGAGGCCGGAATTGAATCATCAGCTTTGAAAAAGGATGTGGAATGACTAAACCCAGGCGCAAAAGAAGGCCCGATTTTGACGATGAGAAAGGACTGGACGAGTTTATTTTTTCCACCAAAAACCGGGAGTACGGTGCTTACGTCCTTCGAAAAACCTCCAATAAAAACCTCTTTTTTTCAGCCTTCATCGGTCTGAGTCTCATGTCCATACTCTATGCTTCACCGCTTTTGATCCATTGGATCAGGGGGGATGAAAGAATAAAGACAGAAGTGATACCTGTCACTTTAACTCCCGCCTCCGAATTAATGGCTCCCCCGCCGGTTTTGCCCGAAAAACCTCCCGAGATAGAACCCAAAGAGGTGCCACCCCAGGTAGCAACCAGAAGATTTGTCAGACCGGAGGTAAGACCGGATGAAGAGGTCGTCGAAGAAGATCTGGCGCCGACCGTTGACGAACTAAAGGAGGCTGCCCCATCTGTTATCACACAAGAGGGGGTAAGCGATATTTACGAGGACTATGTGATCCCGGAGCCCGAACCGGAACCGGAACCCGAAGCCGAGGAAGAACCGGAAAAAGTTTTTTCGTATGTGGAAGACTGGCCTGAATTTCCCGGAGGTGAAAAGGCAATGTATGAATTTCTGGTATCAAATATAAGATATCCGGCTGTTGCCCGGGACAATAATATTGAAGGTACTGTAATTGTTCAATTCATCGTCAGAGAGGACGGTAGTATTGAAGAGCCCCAGGTCGTAAGAGGGATAGGAGGAGGATGCGATGAAGAGGCACTTCGTGTGGTTAAAGAAATGCCCGCGTGGATACCAGGGAGACAAAATGAAATTGCCGTAGCTGTAAAATACAATCTCCCAATCCGGTTTGCACTCAGAAACTGATACTTCTCTAATACAATACATCTGTCATGAAAAAGCACATCCTCCTCTTCAAATTTCTGATTTTTGCTGGAATATCTTTGTTTCTGATCTTTTTTGGGCACCAATACTTCACCATGCCGGATACCTGGTTGTACATTCTGATAACTGTTTTGTTATTGCTTGCATTCCTCCGACTTTTCGAATGGTGGACGTGGGAGGAAAGTTCGTAACAAGTACTTTTTGAAATCATTTTCTGCAAATGTGACACTTCAATGTCCTGTTTTCTCAGTCGATTGAGTTCCACGGGCAAAATGCTGAAGATTTTCTATTGCCATTTGGTGATATTCTGAAGGCATTCAACTTTTAATTATATTTGCGAAAACTATGCGGTAAGACTGTTTTATTTGGATCCGCTTTGGTTGTTTTGTTGTCTCGATGGATCCAAAAGTCAATCAAAATGCCAATGACAAAAAGTACCATTTCTCCGGATGATATCTTCGACCTCGCGACGGGGTATCAAAATGCCCGAAACTTCCCAGAGGCAGAGACTATCCTTGTCAAATTATTTGTAGCAAAGCTCAAGTCGGATTCCGGAATTTTGTTTGGAAAAGAAAGTTTCCAGACCGTGGGTATTTCTGATGACCTGGAATTCCCGGACCTTAAAAAATATACGCTAGACCTTTTTGATCAATCAAAAGGTAAAATCCTGATCCAATCCCAATACAGGAATCATTCCTGTTTATCCATAAAGTTAGGGGAAGCGTTTTTTTTGGTCTTGACCAATCCCGCTCCGATTTCTGGTGAAACTGAAGAAAAAATTTGTAAGATAGCCCAACAGGTCGGTGGCTTTCTGCAATCGTTGATTCTCGAAGAAAAATACCTGATCTTCAATCACCTTATTAGTACCTCCAGGGATGGCGTTTTAGTGGCAAGAGAAGACGGAACCTCCTATTACCTCAATGAATCAGCTGCTGACAGAATTGGGGTCCCTTTGCGGGATGGCACCCCTTTGACTGGTTTAAAGGTGGTTGATTTTGAAGAAAACTTTGAAACCGAGCAGGACTGGATTGATCATGTGAATGAAATTAAGGTGTCCGGTTCCTGGGTAGGTAAAGGATGGCATAAAAATAGTGCGACAGGAAAAGTTTTGCCAATGGAAATCACATCCACCTATTTTCAGGTCAGGGGCAATGGGTTTGTCATAGCAGTAGCCCGGGATATTTCCGAGAGGGTCCATTTGGAGGAAGAACTGAAAAAACAGAATGAGCGATTCCACCTCGCATTGGAGGGTAGCAATGATGGAATCTGGGATTGGGACCTCGAGACGAATGAAACCTTTTTCTCCGGTCGATGGAAAAAAATGCTCGGCTACGAAGACAATGAGCTGGATAATAATTTTGATACCTTTTCTAAATTGCTTCACCCGGATGACCGGGAGAAAACCTTAGAACACCTCCACAGATACCTTAGGTCAGAGGAAAGTGAATACCAGATTGATTTTCGGATGCGACACAAAGATGGCTCTTACAAGTGGATATTGAGCAGGGGATATGCCAGGAGAGATGAAAATGGAAATCCCTATCGAATGGCTGGCTCTCATACGGACATTACCAAACGAAAGCAAATTGAGGCCGATCTGATGAAAACCAAAGAATTGCTCGAAGAGGCCGGAAGAATGGCCATGATCGGTCCGTGGGAGGTCGATTTGAAGTCCGGCATTGGTTATGTGCACGCAATCGCTTCCGAAATTCTCGAAGTAGAGAAGGGGTTCTCCGCATCTCTGGCGGACTCCTTTGCACTTTTTTTCGAAGAGGACCAAAAAATTATTGAAAAGGCATTCAACCGGGCTGTGGACGAGGGTAAAGGATACGATCTGGTCCTGAGAAGAAAGCTGGATGATGATGGTTATAAATGGATAAGAACGGTCGGCAAACCGGCCGTGTCACATAACAAAATCGCTAGGGTGTATGGCGTTATTCAGGATATCGACGAATCCATGAGGAACTCCCTGGACCTGGAAAGAGCTAAAAAGCAGTTGGAGAGTATTTTTAACGAAATGGAGGATGTGGTCTGGTCTGTGGCCCTCCCGGAGGAGGAACTGATCTTTATAACTCCCTCCATTGAAAAACTCGCAGGCTTTGATTCCCGGGAGTTGAGAGAAAACCCGGATTGGTGGAAGGACATTATTGATCCCAGAGATTTTGAAAAAATTAATATCATTGAAAAGGAGTTGTGGGAAACTGGTTACAGCAAGCAAACCATGCGTATTGTAACTAATTCTGGCAAAGTTAAATGGGTATTGTGTAAAATGAAATTCGTGGTGGATGAAAACGGCACCCCTTTGCGGTGCGATGCCATCGTTTCCGATAGAACAGAGCCGGTTGTCCTCCAGCATAAACTCCAGCGCGAGATTGAGCTGCAAAATATCATCATTCAAAACCTGTCAACCTACCTGAATAGCAAGTTGGAAGACGTAGAAAAGTATATACACAACTCCTTAAAGCAGCTCGGTGAGTTTGTGGAGGCAGACAGGGTATATATCTTCAATTATAGTTTCGAAAATGACACTACCAGCAATACTTATGAGTGGTGTAGAGAGGGGATAAGCCCGGAAATTGACAACTTGCAGAACGTCCCATTGAGTATTATTCCGGAGTGGGTAAATACGCATAAAAGAGGCAAGTCTTTCGCAATCTATGATGTGGACCAATATTCCGGCCCGGATGCCAAATCCATGAAACACCTCCTAAAACCTCAGAATATTCAGAGTATGCTGGCTGTCCCCATGATGTCCGGTGACAAGCCACTGGGATTTATTGGGTTCGACTCGGTAAGGCAAAAGTATCGCTACTCGGAGACTGAAAAAAGATTGCTCTATTTGTTCTCGCAAATGTTGGTACATATTGATAATCGCAAGCAATGGGAGAGGCGCCTTACTCATCAAGAGGAAAAGTACCGGAACCTCATCGATGACATGAATATTGGCTTGATCAACCTCGATGTCCACCAGCGAATTTCTTTCGTCAACCAGACTTTCTGCAGAATGTCCAGTTACAAAGAAAGCGAATTGGTCGGACACTTCATCAGCGATATTGACTTATTCGGCGAGTCTTATCAGACGGTCAAATCCAAGGAGGAACTCAGAAAAAAAGGCATCGCAGATACCTATGAATTGCAAATCCGCAGAAAAGACGGAGAGAAAAAATGGTGGCTCATCAGTGCCTCTCCCAGCTTTAACGACAAAGAGGAGGTCATTGGTACCGTGGGTGCCATGCTCGATATTACGCACGAAGTGGAAATGAAAAATAAACTGGAGAAATCCAAGTTGAAAGCAGAACAAGCTGCCCAGGCCAAGGAGGTGTTTCTGGCCAATATGAGCCATGAAATCCGGACTCCACTGTCAGTGGTCATCGGTATGATTCGCCAGCTCAGTCAGGAAAAGTTGACCAGCCAACAGGCGTTTTTTGTTAAGCAAACAGCTTCCGCAGCAAGACACCTGCTCGCCATTTTGAACAATATCCTCGATATGACCAAAATTGAGGCAGGCGAACTCACATTTGATCCCACTCATTTCAGCCTGGAAAATATGCTCAAGGCTTTGAAGAATATTTTTAAATCCCCGGCTGAAGAAAAAGGCTTACATTTTAAACTCAACCTGGACCCCGATATCGCAAAGGCTTTCTATGCAGACGATACCCGGATCCGCCAGGTGCTTTTCAATCTGCTGAGCAATTCCTTGAAATTTACTGAGAAGGGAAGCATCCAATTGAGTGTTGAAGTACTTGACTCAAGTGACAAAGAACAGAAATTGTGCATTTTGGTGGAGGATACCGGAGTGGGTATGTCTGAGGATTTTATTAGAAAAATATTTGACAAATTCGCTCAGGAAGAATACAGTACCACAAGACGTTATGAAGGAACTGGACTGGGAATGGCGATTTCCAGAGACTTGATAGAGCAAATGGGGGGAGATATTAAAGTGGAAAGTGTCAAGGGAAAAGGCACCAAAATGTGCGTTAAATTAACGCTGCCTCTAGGTGATACAAAAAAAATAATTGCCGACCACCAGGACCTTAAACCGGGTAAGTTTAAAAAGTGTAAGGTGATGATAGTCGAAGATAACAAAATGAATCGACTCATCGCCAAACAAAGCCTGAAAGCCTTTGGATGCAATATTTTCGAGGCTGAGAACGGGAAAAAAGCATTGGAAATACTAAAGCACACTATCCCCGACCTTATTCTGATGGATATTCAAATGCCCGAAATGGACGGAGTACAAACCACCCGCCATATTAGAAAAGAACTCAAACTCGATTTACCCATCATCGCTCTTACCGCAAATGCCTTCAGACACGATATTGATAAATACCTCAGGGCCGGAATGAACGATTTTGTCATAAAACCCTATGATGAAGCCGACCTCTTGAGGAAAGTAAATTTTTATCTGAACAATCGCAAACAATTTTCTGAAACGGATATGGAAGCCAAAAAAGACAAACTATATGACCTGACAACTATCAGGGAAATGAGTGGTGGAGATGAGGCCTTCATTAAACAAATGGCCCAGGTCTTTATTAAAGTGGCCAATGAGTGCCTGGAAAATATGGAAGATGCCCTCAAAAGCAATGACATTCCCCGACTCAACAAAATTGCTCACAAATTAAAGTCTAGTGTGGATCAGTTGAAGATTGAACAGATTAGATCTGATATAAGGGAGTTGGAAAAATTTCCAAAATCCGGCCGTTGTAAACAAGAACTATTAAACCTGTCCGCCAAAATTCGTAAAGTCATCAATTCTGTTGTGCTCGAATTGGGCAAAGAATTTGACCTCTAACTTTCCGATTGAATCTATGCTGATTTGAGATTAAGGATACTTAGATTCAGGAATATATACCTATTTTGTCAACAAAGTTAGCTCATTTTTTATTTAACTCGATGATGTTAGTTAACTTTGTGTTACCGTTTATAGTGACTTTTGCACCTTAGGTCAATAGAACACTAGTTATTGCCCCCAATATGTCCTGCCATTTTCCACTGTTTTTTTCAGTGAGAATCAAGTGATAGATATGAGCCTGTTAAAAATATTTCTGGTCGAAGATGACGAGTTTACCTCTGCCATGCTTAAGCACTACCTTAGCATGAACCCGGATAACGATGTCGAGGTGTTTACTACCGGAAAAGATTGCATAAATAATCTCACCCGGGACCCCGATGTCATTTGTCTTGATTATTATCTCCCGGATGCCACCGGAGAGGACATCATGCAAGTCCTCAAGAAAAAAGTGCCCGATACGCCTGTAATTATTGTATCCGGGCAGGACGATATTAAAACAGCCGTTAACTTACTTAAAGAGGGGGCTTACGATTATGTGGTCAAAGATGACAATTTCAAAGAGCGGCTTTGGAATATTATTAACCACATACGCGGACGTGAAAAACTAAACCGCCGCCTAACTCAACTGGAACAGGAGGTAGAGAAGAAATACCAACTGGAGACCAACATTATCGGGGAAAGTCCTGCTATTAAAAAGATATTCCCGCTGATGGAAAAGGCGTGCAAATCTGATATCGTGGTTTCAGTTACTGGTGAGACCGGCACAGGAAAGGATGTAGTAGCAAAAACCATTCACTACAACTCCATGCGCAAAAGCGGACCTTTTGTACCAGTAAACATGGCCGCGATTCCCAAAGACCTCCTGGAATCAGAACTTTTTGGTCATGAAAAAGGTGCTTTTACCGGTGCGATAGGGAGGAGAGCGGGAAAATTTGAGGAAGCTCAGGGCGGTACCATCTTTCTGGATGAAATTGGGGACCTCGACCTGGCTATGCAGGTCAAATTGCTGCGCGTCCTTCAGGAACAGGAAGTAGTGAGAGTGGGTGGCAACGACACTGTCTCTCTGGACGTCAGGGTGATCATTGCCACACATCGCAATCTTATGGAAGAGGTGAGTAAAGGGAATTTCCGGGAGGACCTCTATTACCGCCTGCTCGGTATTACCATCAATTTGCCTCCGCTCAGAGAAAGAGGTAACGATGTAGTTTTGCTCGCAAATCATTTTGCTGAAGAATACTGCAAAAAGAACCAACTGACTGCGCGGCAATTTTCAAAAAAAGCAATAGATAAATTGCTCTCGCACGATTACCCCGGTAATGTCCGGGAGCTAAAGTCGGTGGTTGAGTTGGCAGTCGTAATGGCTGAGGGAGAACTCATACATGAGGACGATATTCAAATCAGGTACACCAGCTTTTTCAATGAGCTGATGAGTGCTGAGATGACCCTGGAAGAATACAATGTGGAAATTATTAAACACTACCTCCGCAGATACAATAACAAGGTAAGGCAAGTCGCTGATAAGTTGGGCATTGGCAAATCCACAGTTTATCGAATGCTGCGAACCCACATGCCGGAATTTCTCGAAAAGGAGTGAGATAAAATTCTACCCATTAGCTTTTTTCTCAGGCTCTGCAATATTAACTTTGTGGGAATTATTTCCCCGTCCAGGGGGTTCATAAAATGTTATTACAATAAATCCAAACAGCCAAAATTACAGTATGAAATTTATTCTGGCAATCGCCCTATTATTTGTGTTTGAGGGTTACCTCAAAGCTCAGTCAGATATTCTTATCACCCCGCATAGGGTTGTTTTTGAACCTGGGGAGCGTATCAAAGAGATTTCTCTTGTGAACACAGGTGCGGATACTGCGAGGTATCTCATGAGTTTTGTTCAGTACAAAATGACAGAAGTGGGACGTCTGGAGCAAATTGCGGAACTTGAAGAAGGGCAGTTTTTTGCCGACCGGTATGTACGGATGTTTCCTCGATCAGTGGTGTTGCCACCGAACGAAGCACAGTTGGTTCGACTTCAACTCCGTGCTCCATCAGATCTCGAAGCCGGTGAATACCGCTCCCACCTTTATTTCAGATCGGAAGACCACAGGCAGCAAATGGAGACAGGTGATGAGGAAACCCGGACAGAAGGTCTCGGCGTTCGACTTATCCCCATCTACGGAATAACCATACCGGTCATTTTCAGGGCGGGCGATACGAGCTTTGAACTGGAGGTGGAAAGTGCTGAATTAATTCAAGGTGAAGACCGGTATTATGTCGAAATGAAAGTTAAAAGGCACGGAAATCAATCCGCTTTTGGGAACATTGTCGTTGACTATCACAATGGGAACGAATCCCACCAGGTTTATGAAGTGAGGGGCGTGGCTATTTACACACCCAATAAATACCGCATTTTCAGACTTCCTCTTGAAGAAGTACCCGATGCAGATTTTAGTTCCGGCTCATTGACCATTCGGTATAAAGAGCACAGAGGACAGCCCAGACGCGTTTTTTTGGAACACATTATTTCTTTGGACTAATATTGCGATATGCAGCTCAATTCCACCTTCTTGGTACTCCGACTTATACTCGGCTTTGTCCTTGTATCCTGTGGATTGGTGTTGAATGCCCAACATGGTAAAGATATTAAGGACATCGGCCATCATTCCCCTGTCACCAGTGTGGAAGTGATTTCCGAAATAAACTTCGGAACTTTCTATCCGGGGGATATGGGTGGGACTATCGATGTTGATCCCAGGGGGTTTCGAACTGCATCGGGATCTGCAGTTTTATTGCCAATGGGGGATATCCCCAATCCCATCACCATGGAAATTGTCGCAAGACCTGCAACCATGATCCAGATTATTTTACCCCGGGAAATAATCCTCTATGGCGCAAAGGGAGGTCAAATTACTTTCATTCCCGGTCCCCTTGAATTTGGGGATGTTTTTGTGACTCCGCCCGATGCAGATCGGGGATTTACTGTCAATATAGGTGGTACATTGGAAGTGGGCACAGTCAGTGAAAACCCACCCGGGGATTACTTTGGAGCATTCAGCTTTACCATCGTTTCAGAATGAGATCCATAAATTTTTTGGGTTTGGTTTTTTACTACATAATCCAGTTGCTTGTTTTGTCAAAATAATCATGCACACCATTGGAATGGCCTTCTAAAATAGCACTTCTCCCGGCTTGCTTTCTGCTCAACATCCTGTTTGGAGTTGGACCGCTCCAGGCACAGGTGACGGATGAAGATGAATTTTACGATGAGTTAGCCGTGATCCTATCTGTTGAAAACCTCGGAAATTATAGTATTGATGCCATTTACCACAGGGATGAATTATTCCTCCCGGCAAATGACCTTTTCAACCTACTCGAAATTTATATTCGTTCCAATGCGGAGCAGGACAGTTTTTACGGATATTTTGGTGACGAATCGCTCCCATTTGTGTTGGACCCTGAAGCAGGCTATTTTTCCTTTAGAGAGGACTCTATAGAAGTTGAGTCGGGCAGAGATTTCATCTTCACCTTTGAAGACCTGTTTGTGTCTCTTCCGATTTATAAGGATTTATTTGGCCTGTATATGGAGTTCAACTTCAGGAGCCTCCGCGTGTTTTTGGAGAGTGAAATCGAACCCCCTGTTGTCCGAATGCTCAGAGTGGAACAATTTCGCGAAAATCTCCGGGTTGTCAGAGGAGAGGTAAGAGTAGATACTACCATTTACCGGGATTTCAATTGGATCGGTGGTGCTGTGCTTGACCTTAACCTGAGAAGCCAGCAGAGCAGCACGGGTAGTCGAAGCGAGGTGATGAGAGCTGATCTTGGCGCCGAGTTTATTGGAGGTGAATTGCAACTGTCTACCTTTCTTGATCGCGATCTCGAATTCGACCTTCAGCGGCAATTTGGAAGTTGGAAGTTTGTTAACAATGAGCTGAATCTGGTTAGGCAAATTGAATTGAGATCCGGTATTCCCAATATCCATTCAAGGGTTTTTAGTAATACCATTGGATTCAGGATTACCAATACACCCACCACACTTAGACGCTCGTTTGGAACTTATTTGTTGAGGAGTCGGACTGAACCGGGTTGGGAGGTAGAGTTGTATGTAAATAATGTCCTAATTGATGAAGCCGTAGCCGATGCCGGAGGTGAATTTCAGTTTGAAGTACCCCTTTCCTACGGCTCTACTGAGGTCACCCTGAGATTTTACGGGCCCTGGGGACAGGAGGAGGTCGAACACGAAACCATTGACATTCCATTCATGTTTGTCCCCATTAATGAGATTGAGTACAACATCCAGGGTGGGAGGACAATAGTCGATGAAAACCACCTGTTTTGGCACGGGAGGTTGAGTTATGGACTGAGTAGGCGAGTTACCCTGCACGCCGGCTTTGAGACTTTTGAAAGAAATATTGAAAGCAGGAACATGCCCTTCGCAGGGGTAACTTTCGCCCCCTTGAACAATACCATGGTCTCCTACAGCTATGTGGGAAATGGTTGGCATGATGGTTCGTTTCTTTACAAAACCACCGGTGGGGTTTATTTCGATGCCGGGGGAAGGATTTACGAGGACGGTCAGGATGCCTGGAGAACACCCCACGAGAAAGAATTTAGAACGGGTTTATCTGCACCTTTCGAACTGTTTGACAGGAGGTTTATGTTTCGAACCAGCGCCAGAAGTGTGGAAAATATCGCAGGTTGGGCCTATTTCCTGGATTCTCAATTGGGCTTTTTTGCAGGTAGGACTAACCTTCGATTTAGTTCGAGACTTAGAATGGGAAGACTCTCATTGGCTAACTTTGCTTTAGATGCGAGAATCATGGTGGGTCGAAATTGGAATATTAGTGCCAATACCTCCTACGATGCTGAAGAAATGGAGTTTCTCTTTTCCCGTATGCAAATTCAACGAAGATTTGGCCCTTATTTCAGGGTGTCTGCGAATGTAAATCACTCATTTGTGCTTGACCGGACATCATTCAGCCTCAATGCTTTTATGGACCTGCATTTCGGAAGGTTCGCAGCCGGGGCGGTAACATCTGATGATGCCAGGCAGACCAATCAAAATTTCTTTACAAGCATTCAATTTGGAGGCCAATCTCACAAGGTGCGACCCCGGAGTCGCTCAAGCCTTGGGCGGGGTACCATTGATGTAAGACTGTTTGTCGATGCCAATCACAATGGCATCAGAGATGATGGAGAACCGCTGGTTGATCAGGCCAATGTATTTCTCAGTGGTTCCGGAAGAGATGAGTTGGTCGATGTGGACAGTGTTTTTAGGTTCTTTGGACTGGAATTGTACACAAATTACATAATCAATGTTAATAAAAATAGCTTTCCAAACATCTCCTGGACCATCGACCATGAAGTGTATTCAGTTTACCCGGAACCAAACCGGGTAAAAACCATTGAAATACCAGTAAAGCCAATGGGTGAAATAGAGGGTCGTGTAGTGATGGAAACTTCTGACGGTACCACCACACCCGCTCGAAATATACTAGTGGTAGTAAACGATTCCGAAGGAAATGAGGTTGTGCGACTTTCCACTGATGAAATGGGGTACTACTTTCATCTGGGTTTGCCCCCTGGTTCCTATATCGCTGAATTGGATCCCGCCCAGGTCGATCGCATGAATGCCACTGCCCGTCAACTAACCATAGAGTTTGATGTGGCACCATCAATTCAGGGAGACTTCATACCGGGATTGGATTTTGTCTTGAATCCATTGGACTAGATATAGGTGTCCCAAAATGAAATCGCGGGTACCAAATTGGTCAAAATTTTAATTATATTTAAAGGAAAATTACTATGTATTTGACCGAAAATCAATGACAAATAGGAGAACTCGCCGGCTGGCATCCAAATTGTAAATGAATTAAGTGAATTATTAATAATATACCATAATGCCAGCAAGGTAATAGCTATGTTTGGGCACCTGTCAAAATGCGTGTTTTGTGCAGCAGTACTTGCAATCGCTTGTTGTTTGGATACAAACCATGTCGGAGCACAATCCGGACTCACTGAGGTTTATACCACTGCAACCGGGAGAATTGCCTCTCCCCTGCGGTTGGAAAAATCCTCGAATTTGAGCTTTGGCCTGATCGCAGCCAACAATGGGGGGGAGGTGACCCTCCATTTCGACGGAACGAGAGAGGTCACATCCGGGGACGTGGCTTTTATTCCCGGACAAACCGGAGATGTTCAGGTCGCTGCTTTCGAAGTAAGGGGTCACCCTCATTCCGATGTGCAGATTATATTTCCTGTCACTATGGAAATTTCCAACGGAAGCGAAACCATGAATGTATCACTG
This sequence comes from Saprospiraceae bacterium, assembly GCA_007121335.1. GTDB lineage: Bacteria > Bacteroidota > Bacteroidia > Chitinophagales > Saprospiraceae > PWJY01. The sequence continues at coordinate 14,207 of SKLY01000232.1, forward strand.
CTTTCAAGTGTTGGAACCTCGGCCAACTTATTCGATAACCCTCCGGCCAATCGGCTGAATTTTACCATGGGTGCGGTGTTGGAAGTTGGTCCAGGACAGCTTGATGGAGAATACGAAGGTACTTTTACTATTTCTGTGGCTTATGAATAAGCGCTACAACTCCTTTCCTACATCCAATTTTAGTCCGGTAGAAAGTGGTGTTGCACTTTCAAGCTCTACAAAACGCTTTTTAAAATACGCATGATTGGCTTTTCAGTTTAAGGGCTGCCGTAAAGGAGATGTGATCCACCGAAAATAGCCGCATTAAGACCCCTGACTGGCTTGAGAGTTTCTGAATTTTCCGGGAGTGGCTCCCAGTTCTCTTTTAAAAACCCTGTTGAAAAAGTTGATGTCTGTGAAGCCCGAGTGGTATGCCACTTCGCGAACATTGAGCCGGGAGGTCATGAGTAACTTTTTTGCAATTTTGAGCCTTTCGAGCTGAACGAATTCAGTGACTGAAAGACCTGTTTCCTTTTTGAAAGACCTGGAAAAATGAGAGGGGCTCATGCAGGCTTTTTTACTGAGTTCTTCCAGTTTGAACTGTTCTGTGATATTGCTTTTGATGTAGTCAACCACGTGTGCCAGCGGGGTCTCATTTTTCATACTAAGGTAAGTAGATTGGAGGATGGTTCTGGCCTGGGTTTGAGAAAGTCTAATTAGCATTTCTCTCAAAGTCAGTGCTGCTATGGCATCCTTTTCCCTCGTTTCATCGGTTATGGCCAATTGAATGAACCTACCCACTATTTTTTTAAGGTCCTTTCTGCTGAGTAGATGAAAAAAGCTGTGATCAAGATCCCAGTTTAGATTGGACATAAGCCTGGGGTGTTTGTCATTCAGAAACTCGAAAGTCTCCCTGATGGTATCCTCACTGATGCTTAGGGCGATACATTGTGTAGGGGTGTCCGGACCGGCCTCAGGGAAATTAATTTTCATTAATTCTCCGGGTGGGGCAATTACAATCTCTCCAGGAAGGTAATCAAAATAAGGCCTGGCTCCCAGGGATATGTTCTTTTTGCCTTTGATCATGGAGGTAATGACGAAGTTGTCAAAAGACAAATGGACGTCCTCTGCTTCTTCATGAGTTTCAAAAATATTCAACTCACAATTTTCAAAACCGAAGATAACCCTGTTTTCAACCAGCGTCTTTAAATCTTTTCATTTTATGGGGTTTTAGGTTGTTAATTATTGATATAAGTATGGTTACAAATGAGATTATTCACTGATTGCAGTGGGGCAATAATAAGAAGGAAGGATTTTAGCATAGTAAAAAATACCGGTAACAACAATGAACAGATTATTAAAAAGGCTAATTTACTAATTTTATGAAGCAAAGTAAAAAA
>SKLY01000065.1 GCA_007121335.1 Saprospiraceae bacterium
AAATACAACAGCTTATGCTTATGAAGAGATTTTTACAATTGACACTTTTTTTGCTGGCGAGCTATGGTACGTTGATGTCCCAGGCTGCACAGAATGAATTAACCGGAGTAATAACCGATGTGGATTCTGAGGAGGAGCTGATTGGTGCTACTGTTGTTGCAGTGAATCAGAGTACGGGATATACCAGTGGGTCAATGACGGACAGCGATGGAAGGTTCGTTATCCGGGATCTGCCTTTGGGTGGCCCTTATTCAGTTCGCATCACCTATATTGGTTATTCGGCCGTGGAGATCACTGATAATTTCATCCAACAGGGCGATTACATCAATTTGGGCAGGGTGCCCTTGACTGCCGGTGAAGATTTGGAAGAAATCGTCATTACCTATGATGCATTCCGTTCAGATCGCCGGAGGTTGGGTACAGCCAGACAGATTGATTCCAGAACCATGAATCGGATTCCCTCTCCAACAAGGAATTACAACGATCTGGCCCAACTTTCGCCCCTGACCCGCGGTACTGTGGGAGCCGGTGGTCGTCGAAACATGACCAACTACACCCTGGATGGGGTGTCAAACAGGAGGAATGTATTTGGCAATCTCGTGGGAGGTGCTTTCCCGGTTTCCATGGAAGCCATCCAGGAGTTTGAAGTAGCATCCAACGATTACGACGTGACACACGGTCGTGGCGGTGGAGCCACTGTAAGGGCGGTTACCAAGTCCGGGACCAATGATTTTGAGGCTTCGGTATTTGGATACTACTCCGGCAACTCTCTCACAGGGGTTCAGTTTTTGCGAGATCCATCGGGAGAGAGTTTTTCTGAGTCCGATGATTTTACAGTGGGCCAGTTCGGATTCAGCGTTGGAGGCCCCATAATTGAAGACCGGTTGCACTTTTTTGTCGCGGCGGACTACCACACTATTGAGGCACCGTGGTCTGTAGAGGATTTTGACAGAGCGGGAGCTACTCTGACACAAGCCGAGCAAAACATCGGTATCACCAGGGATGCAATGGATGAGATAGTTGATATTCTTGAAGGACCTGATTTTGGGGTTCCCATCCCCCCCGGCGGCCGCCAGTACGGAACCCTCACCAATTCGCGAAATACATCGAGCATCACAACAAAGATCGATTATCAAATCAATGACCGTCATTTGGCCAGTTTGAGATACAACTACCACACTTTTCACAATCCCAACAAGCGGAAATCTGGTGGTCTTTTGTCCACCCAGTACGAAGAGAACTCATTTGACCATTCTGTACTGTTTTCTCTTCGGTCCAATTTGTCTTCGACCATGACCAATGACCTGAGGATTAGTTTTGCCGATATTCACAGGCCCAATGAATTGATTTATCCGAGAGCTCCAGTGGGCAGGGTGAGGGTCAATTCAGAATGGGATGATGGCACCACAAGGAGTCGCTGGATATTCTGGGGCAACCAGTACTGGATACCGGAGATTATAACCGAGACCAATTACCAATTGGTCAACAACCTTCGTTTCCAGTCAGATAATATTCGATACACCGTGGGAGTGGACTTTCTGTACAACCAGGTCAATGACAACCTCACACACTTTCAGCAGGGTGAATTTTTCTATGAGGATATTGATGCATTGCGCAATAACCTCCCCTTTCGTTATGAGCGAAAAACCCCTATAGGTGATGCAGGAGGTTTCGTGAGACCTGCGGTTTTGGAAACCGGGATTTACGGACAGATGCAGACAACTTTGTTTGGCGAATTGGATGCAACGGCCGGTTTGAGATGGGACCTTACCTACATGCCGGTCAAACCCACATTCAATGAAACCCTCTACCAGGAATTGGGTGTTCGCAACGATGTAACTCCGCTTGATTTGAGTGGTATTCAGCCGAGATTGAATTTAATTTGGGATGTGGGCGGTCACGGCAACGACATTATAAAGTTTGGTGCAGGTAGGTTCGTCAATCAATTTACTACCCAACCACTTACAATGGCCCATATTGACAATGGTGTTGATTTTGTATCGATTGTTGCCGACAAAAATATGCCCGGATTCAGCCAGGATGATATTCCTAAAGCTGATTGGCCGGCCTTTTTTGAGGATTTTGACAGCAATATACCGGGTGAGGAATATGTGAATGACCTTATTAACAGAGGACTGGTTGAGACTCCTCCCGCCTTTGTGGTGGCACTGGATGAAAACCTGGAATCTCCCAAAACCTGGAAATTCAACCTCAATTATCACCATTATTTCAACGACAGAATTTACGCCGGGGTTGGTGCTTACTACAATCGAACAGTTGGCAATTTTTACTACCGCAATATAAACCTCAAAGACCCGCAATTTAACCTGGAATCGGAAGGGAACCGGGAAGTATATGTGGATGAGTCCACTTTGATTGGCAACCGGGAGGCGAGTCCTGACCAGGCCAGAAAATCTGACAAATTCCTTCAGGTCATGCAGTTTACCAACACAGATTGGCCCAATACTTTTCTCGCCTTTGTAGGTGAGGTAAATATGAGACTTGGAGATGATGGAAGTCTATCTATGAGCTATACCAGGGGTGTGTCAAAAGGGGGAATTGTCTATAACTCGGGCAACAGCCGCGAATTTCACTATGTGGGGAGATCTTACCAAAATTGGGGCAGGGATATGCGCAATTACTACGATGCCGATGACTTGAAGCACAAAGTTGTTTTGGCCGGCATCTCTCCTACCTTCAAAGGGTTTTCTGTCGGTCTGACACTGGTGGGTATGCAAGCCAACAGGTTTACTGCCGGTCTTGGTGGCTCCCGGGATATTTTGGGAGTGGATGTAACCAGCCCATCATCCAATACCATTCTGCCCTATATTTTTGACCCCAATGACCCCGCCACTCCCGAAAATATTGCACAGGGAATCAATACCGTACTGGAAAATGCCTCCCCGGAATATGCGGAATACATTAGGGAAAATATTGGTGGATTTGCAGAGCCCTTTGGAGGAATTCAACCTTGGAGATTTGAGACCAATTTGAGCATTTCCAAGGAATTTACGCTCTTCGGTTCCAATCGCCTGGAATTGAGGGCAGACATTTTCAATGTGCTGAATCTTCTCAACAGGGAATGGGGTGGTTTTGATGAAATCTACAACACCAATATTTACAGCGATGTGACCGGATACAATGAAACCGAAAAGCGTTGGGAGTACAACGTAAATACCAATGCACGAAAAAAGAAATGCAGGGTGACCAACCCCTATCAGGTACATCTCGGTGTTCGCTATTCTCTATGATGCCATATTAGTTAAAGGTGACTCCGGGTAAGGCTTTTTCCCGGGGCACCTTTTTTTCTATAGTCAAAAATGTATTTCAATGCGCAGTATTTTACTTCTTTTCTTAACATCATTCCTGCTTCAATGGGCCAGTCCCCTTTTTTGTCAGGAAATTCTGATTTCAGCCCACCGGGGGGGAAACAGAGTGGCTCCTGAAAACACCATGGCCTCCGCATACGCCGCGGTAAAAATGGGAGCGCACTACCTGGAGGTGGATGTCAGACAGGCTGCTGATGGTGTCTTTTTTAACTTTCACGATGAAACGCTGGACAGGACTACGGACGGCACCGGGAAGTTCAGCGATTTTACTACTGAGGAACTCCGGGAATTGGATGCCGGAAGCTGGTTTCGTCATGAATTTGCCGGAGAACACATTCCCACTATGGAAGAGCTGGTAAAGACCTTTAAGTCTAAAATAAAATTCTACTTCGATTTCAAAGACGGTGACCTCGCGGAGTTTATATCGCTAATTCAGGAGTGGGGAATTAGCGAGACCTGTTTTTTCAATACCAGGGGGAATTTTAACGAAAGTGATCTGAAACTGTTGAAGGAGGCTGGTATTGACTTCAAGATCAATGTGACTTCCCTCGAGGAATTCGAAGAACTCTATCCGGTCTGGGAACCACCTATCATTGAAATGAGACCCCAGCACCTCAGTGTCGAACTTGTAAATGCTGCCAGGGAAAAAGGGGTTAGAGTAATGCCATATGTGCCCGGTGACCAGGTGTTGTTGCTAAAATCTGTGTTGGAATACGATATCGATATGATCAACCTGGACAATACCGATGTATTCAAGTACATCAATGAACACGGGAAATTGCCGCCACCGAAGTGGATTGCTCACAGGGGCACGGTCGTCAACGATGATTTTTTGGAGTACCAACCCGAGGGCATTAAAGAAGTTTTTCGCAGGAATTATGCGGGTGTGGAGGTTGATATTTGGAAGACCGCTGATGGACATCTCGTGGTTCATCACGACAAGGACCTGAATCAATTTTTCAACATAGACAAGGAAATTCCCGACCTCAATCTCAGTGAGCTCCAGTCCTATGTCTCCATATTCGGTGATTTCAATGTGTTGACCCTTGAAGAATACCTGGAAATGATACCTGAGGGTTCGGTTTTGATGCTGGATTTGAAAGACCGTGAACGCTCGGACAGGTTTTATGAATTGTTGCGCGAAGAGGTGGATAAAAAGCACGGCTTTGAAAACGTAATTTTTATTGACCGGGATGCCAGAAATCACTTTTGGGGCGATGCCCGGTTTAGCGTAAGAGTCAGGGAGATGCCTGAGATTATTGAAAAGTGGAGAAATGGAGAAAATGTGGCAGCAAAC